>CAJQRU010000018.1 GCA_905612355.1 uncultured Gammaproteobacteria bacterium | reverse complement strand
TAGTTTAGAGGGTGTCGAAACCAAGTCCGACAATACACCCGTCACCGTTGCTGACCGAGAGGTCGAGCAAATGCTGCGCGACCTGATTACCGAACAATACCCAGATCACGGGATTTGTGGAGAAGAGTATTCAACGATCCAAAGCAAGAGCCCTTGGACATGGGTGATCGATCCGATCGATGGCACCAAAAGTTTTGCTACCGGTAACCCGACCTTCGGCTGCTTGATCGCACTGCTGCACCATGGGATACCTTGTCTCGGCATCATCGACATGCCTGCTTTACATGAACGCTGGCTCGGTATCGAAGGTCAAGCCAGTCGCTTCAATGGCAACACTTGCCAAACCAGCGATAAAACAGACCTCGCCCAAGCGACGCTCTATGCCACGACCATCGATATGTTCTCGCAGGCTGATCTGGCGGCCTTTGAATCGGTCAGTCAATTAACTCAGTTCCGCCATTTTGGCGCCGATTGCTATGCCTACGGCCTGCTCACATCCGGGTATGTCGATCTGGTCATGGAAGCCGATATGAAAGCGCACGACTACCTCGCTTTAGTCCCCGTTGTAGAAGGTGCCGGCGGCTGCATCTCGGACTGGCAGGGACATTCGTTACGTCTCCACTCTGGCGGCACTGTGTTGGCTAGTGCTAATCAGACACTGCATGAGAAAGCCCTGGCAATCATCGATGCGACGCAGATTCAATGACAACTTTCAGATATGCACTATGGCTGATGATGACGGGACTGTGCTTGATCAGCCCCGGTGCTAACGCTGATCAAACCGACGCGAGACTGGATCCTCTTTTCGCACAATTAAAATCCATCACCGATCACCGGCACGGCGCCGAACTGTCGAACCTTATCTGGGCAATCTGGTTGGAAGTCGACGACATCGAAGCCCGTCAACGCCTGCGCGACGGCATGATCGCAATGGATCGGGGAGAATTCAGGTCAGCGCTTCAGCACTTTTCCAGTCTCATTCAACGCTCACCTGGCTTTGCCGAAGGTTGGAACCGGCGGGCGACCCTGCATTACCTGCGGGGAGATTATGCTTCTTCCGCACGGGACATCAAACAGACGCTACTGCTCGAACCTCGGCACTTCGGCGCACTTTCGGGACTCGGACTCATCATGATACGTCTACGCGAACCCGATGCCGCTATCGTTGCGTTTGAAAAAGCCTTGGCGGTGAACCCCCATGCGGCGAACGTACGCTATCACCTGGAGCGGCTTCGAGATCTCGTGCAATAACTTGAAACATCGCGAACCTAAGATCTGTCTAGTGATGCACCCATGGTCTCCCCGAACCACGATGAGAGATCTTGGAATTCAACCGGCGACACACTGTGGGGAATAGGATAGGTCTTCCAAGTAACCGAGTAGTGATGTGCTCGTAAAGTCTCGAGGCCCTGCTCTGCCAGTGACAAAGGGACCAAGGGGTCCATCTGACCATGCCCCATAAAGATGGGTATGTCTCTATTTTCAGCGCTAATGTCTTCGTCTAGTCGGTCCGCGAGCGGCAGATAAGTCGACAATGCAATGATACCCGCGAGTGATTCGTCATGGCGTAATGCGGTGTACAGCGAGACAGCGCCTCCCTGAGAAAAGCCCCCCACAAAAATCTTATGGGCACCGATTCCCCTCGCCTTTTCCTGGTCGATCAGCGCAACAACCCGTGAACTGGCATCTTTAAGACCGTCTTCGTCAACGCGCCGTGCCATGTCCAAACCCACGATGTCGTACCAACCTCGCATCACGACCCCCCCGTTAAGCGTGATGGGCCGTTTCGGTGCATTGGGCAACAAGAACCGCACTGCTTCGTTAGGGGGCAACTGCAACAGCCGCGGCAAATCCTGAAAATCAGTATTGTCAGCACCAAGCCCATGCAGCCAGATGACACTCCAGACTGGATCCGATCCAGAAACCCGTTCAAGCACTTGTTCAGCGCTCATTGTCACTTCCTTAGAATGATACTCATACTTTTAATTGTAACTGCCGCTTGTGTCGACAACCGCACGGGCAAATAAAATAAACAGTCAACTGCCCATCTCGCTCTACCGCCAACCAGTTTCGCTATACTCCGCGGCCTTGGTACGGACTAGATCATTCATACACCGATGCCTCAATTACCCACCTTCGCTGATGTACAGGCAGCGCACAAGCGTCTCGCTGGCCACGCACTACGAACACCCACGTTATCGAGTCCTGCCATTAACCAACATCTGGATATGTCGCTGTTTTTCAAATGTGAGAATTTGCAGCGTGTCGGTGCATTCAAATTTCGGGGAGCGTGGAACGCCATGTCGCAACTGACCGAGAGCGCACGTCAAAAAGGGGTTGTGACCCATTCCTCAGGCAACCATGCTCAGGCAATTGCGCTGTGTGGAAAACTACTCGACATCCCCACAACAGTTGTCATGCCGAACAATGCCCCACGATTGAAAAGAAATGCGACCGCGGCGCACGGTGCAACAATCATCGACTACGATCCAGCCCACAAACGCCGCGAGGAAATTAGTGCCAACCTCGCTGAGACCCATGGCTATACGCTGGTACCCCCATTTGATCATCCGCATGTCATCGCTGGTCAAGGGACCGCAGCACTTGAAATGTTGGAAGACGAAGACGATCTCGACCTGCTTCTGGTCCCCTGTGGTGGTGGCGGATTGCTAAGCGGTTCGGCATTGAGCGCCAGACACTTGGCACCACAGTGTCGAGTGATAGGCGTCGAACCAATGATGGCCGACGATGCTGCTCGATCTTTTCGCAGTGGAAAAATTGAACGCGTCAGTAATCCGAATACCATTGCAGATGGCACTCGCACCGAGTCCCTCGGTAAAATCACCTTTGCGCTGATCCGGCAAAACGTCGATGACATCGTTACCGTGCCGGAAGACGCCATCAAGGAAGCGGTGCGACTGTTATTCCGCCTCGGCAAACTCGTGGTCGAACCATCCGGCGCGCTGGGATTGGCCGCCTTGCTGTCCAGTGCAGTGCCCGCACACGGACGAATCGGCATTATGATCAGCGGCGGAAATATCGATGACCAATGCATGACCGAACTGTTGAGTGCAATGTAATGAGACCCACTCACCACATCCTGCGACAGCGCAGCCTAATTACACGAGTGCTGATTTGTATTGCGCCTATCTGCAGCGGCATCGCTGCTGCAGATCAGCGTGCAACGCTGGTACACGTCGATGATTCACGCTTTGAACTGATACGTGAGGTAGAAAACGTCGTCGGTCACTTGGTTCCACGACAGGCCGGTTACGTAGCTACCCGAATTGAAGGGCCGATTGATGCCATCCACGTTGAGGTCGGTGACGAGGTGGTTAAAGGACAGAAGATCGCGACGATCGATGCTGAGATTCTCCAAATCCGTATGGCGCTTAGGGCCGCGCGCGTAAGCGAGGCGAAAGCAAATCTTGCCATCCGACGCTCAGAACTTTCCCGAGTAAGGCAAGAAAAAAACCGACTGCAGAAACTAAAGAGTTCTGCCGCCACCAGCCTTGCTCAACATGATGATGCCGTTCAGCGCGAATTGACCGCCAGCGCACGGGAGAAAGAGGCAAAAGTTCGAGTCACCATCGCGCAGTCGGAACGACAACTGGCCGCTATTAATCTTCGCTATGCAATCGTTAACGCACCGTACGACGGAGTCATCGCTGAACGACTTGCCGAAACCGGCGAATACGTTAAACAAGGTCAACGGCTACTGCGACTGGTCTCATACCGGCAACTGGAACTTGAGGCAAATGTCAGTTAC
This sequence comes from uncultured Gammaproteobacteria bacterium, assembly GCA_905612355.1. GTDB lineage: Bacteria > Pseudomonadota > Gammaproteobacteria > Arenicellales > UBA868 > UBA11791. The sequence continues at coordinate 1,399 of CAJQRU010000018.1, read as the reverse complement.
AACCAAGCCATCGCCCTTGTTCCCAGCACGCCGGTACCCTTTCGCATGGAAGGTGGCGCATTACACCACGCCACAGTACGCGCGGTTGTGCCTGAAGAAAACTCTCGGACCCGTACACGCCGCGTCCGATTCACTCTTGATCCAGAAACACCTTATTCCAACTTAGCAGCTAATCAGTCCGTGATCATGACTCTGCCAGTAGGCCCTCCTCAGGAAGCAGTAACGGTACATAAAGACGCTTTAGTGCATAAAGGCGGGAAGATTCTTGTTTATGTTGTGCGGGATAACAAAGCGCTGCCTCGTCCGGTCACACTGGGCATCAGCAGTGGCAGCCGTATTGCGATCACTCAGGGGCTTCAGGCCAACGAGGCCGTTATTATCCGCGGCAATGAGCGGATCACGCCTGGTCAAGCGGTGAAAATCGCCAAACCCACCTCATGACATTGATTCAAAACGCGATTGAGCGACCCGTTGCCGTAATAGCGGGCATGCTGATGATCGTCCTGTTCGGTGTAGTGGCGTTGAAGACGATTCCAATTCAACTCGCACCAGATGTCGAGCGGCCTGTGATTACGATCACCACTAAGTGGCCGGCCGCAGCCCCCGCCGAGATCGAGCGTGAAATCCTGAACCGACAGGAAACCGTGTTTGCCGGCCTTGAGGGACTCGTCAGTATCACCGGTCGCGCACAGCTTGGGCGGAGCCGATTGACACTCGAATTCTCCGTTGACACCGACATGAATAGAGCCTTGCTCCTCGTTGCCAATCGACTCGACCGAGTTAACGGCTACCCCGATGAAGCTCAAGAACCCACCCTCAAAACAACTGGCACCGATGACAACGCCATCGCTTGGTTCACGATTCAACGGACAGCGGACAATCCACGCCCTATACATGAGTACAGCGACTTTATTGACGATGTCATCAAAGAGCGCCTGGAACGAGTTCCTGGTATCGGCGAGGTCAATTATTATGGTGGCACCAAACGACAAATCCAGATCATTGTTGACCCGCAGCGACTTGCCCGTTACCGATTGACGATTGGTGAAATATCTAAAGCGCTCCGCGACGCTAGCGTATCGCTTTCTGCAGGCAGCGTTGATGAGGGAAAACGCCGCTACACCGTTCGTGCTGAAGGTGAACTCTCCTCTCTGGCCAGCATTCGTGAAGTGTTGATTCGATCAATTGAGGACCCCCAAACCGGACGCTTTGGCCGTGTGTCGGTGAGTGACGTCGCCGATGTACGTTTCGGTTATGAGACCCCCGTTGCAACTATCCGCGTGTTCAGTCAGCCAGCGATGGCAATAAATGCGACACGTCGCCATGGCGCCAACGTAATTGAAACAATGACTCGTTTGCAAAGTGCGGTCGATGAGTTAAATGAGACCGTGATATCTGA
>CAJQRU010000017.1 GCA_905612355.1 uncultured Gammaproteobacteria bacterium | reverse complement strand
TGTGCAGCGTGTTTCTGGTGCCGTGGGCGTCTTTGCGGGCGCGAGAAGACTAATTAACGCAGGGAAATTGTATTACCGATGGATCAATTCCAAGGCGCCATGGTTTGATGGCGTGCGGGAGGCTTGTGAAAATGTGTTTTGAGGCACGGCATCAACACTTGTGCTCACGATGTCCTAGGTGAGATCAATAGCGTCGGGAAAGGCTATCGCCGATACGTTTCATTCTGATTGTTATGGGACACTTGTTTATGACACGGATAGCCTGGTGTAAACGATCCATTGGGTTTCTCAACGATCGTTTGCTCTTGCATCATTAACGACAGTGATGCGGTGCATGATCCGCTGTTGGGATAAATAATCGGCCGTTGCATAGTGGCTCGTGCATCGGTTATTCCAGATCGTCGTCGCATGGGTCGTCCATTGGAAGCGAATCTGGTTCTCAGGTTGACTGATGTGATGATAGAGGTAGTTCAGTAACTTGTTACTGTCAGTAGCGTTGAGGCCAATCAGGTGCTGGGTAAAGCCTTCATTGACAAACAAAAACCGCCTTCCCGAGACAGGGTGAGTTTTCATTACGGGATGAATCGCGGAGCCAAATTCCTGGTGAGCTGAGGTGATGGCAACCCTATCTGTTTGGTTTCTTGCAAAGGTATTTCTGAAATCGCCAAGATCATGAACAGCACCGATGCCGCGCAGTTCCGAGCGGGCCCCCTTGGGGGAGGCGTTCATAGGCAGAGGCTAAAGACAAATACAGTGTGTCTCCGCCACAGGCTGGAACCTGTTTTTCCCAGAGAATAGAGGCGAAAGAGGGCTGTTGCTGGAAAGTTAGATCGGTGTGCCAGCCATCGGTATCAGGAGGATGGTCTGGGCGTTCTTTAGCTGAACGATATTCTCGAATCCATCTACACTGGGATAAACCAGATGTGGCGGTTGTGGTTCTCCGAAAGATTGAGCAAAGTCCAGATGACTTTCCGGTGTGATGGCTTGATCGCGAAAGAAGAGCACTTGGTGCTCTATCAAAGCATCGTAAATTGCGTTTGATAGCGTCTCGGAAATGGGTTCGGCGAGATTAACGTTGGAGACCTCAGCGCCGATGGCAGGGGTCAGTTGACGTAATGTCAGTTGATCAGTGGCTACGACGCTAAAGGCCAAGTCGCAACGTTAGAGGGTTGTCACGGGGTGAAAGTGTTCCCAACAGTACACACGACTGTGTTCGGTTGGAAGCCACTCCTTAGGGAAGACCTGCCCTGTTGTTGCCATAGATTTCGGCGTGGTTACATCTGGGCCTGCCTGTGGTGTGATTCATGGAAAAGGACTTTGGCTAACACGGGGTATGCCTGAGTAAGGTTGTTCAGCGCGGTATTCGAAATACTAGTAAAAGTGATAGTAGTATTTATTGATATAAGCAATGATGTTACCCATCTGTATGTCATCAAGCTGAAGACTGGGATCCATCGTGCGGTTGAAATGCTTGAGGCGATTGGAAAATTCAACCAGTTCTTGTACGTTGGAGACGCGGCGAGGGGTGCGCAAGTAAACTCCTGATCCGTCTCCTCCAAACTGCTTCACATGACAGCCGCTGCAGCGCGCTTGGTGCAATCGTTGACCAGCGGCAGTATCACCTGATAAATGCAGGTCAGATGCAGCTACGCTGCCTATAAAGGGCATCAGGAATATAAGAAAGGTGAGTTTTTGTCTGATCAACATGCGCTCTGCTCCCGATGAGGTGCTGTGTTAGTGTCGTTCGACGATAAGGGCCAAAACAAACACCGGCGAGCTCCGCCAATGGCGTTATTCTTTAGCCTGACAGTACCACCCGTAGCCACCGCCCGGCAACTGGTGGTTAGGTCAAGTATACCGATCCCAAAAGAGTAGCAATACCCAATTCTGTCGCTGGGTAGAATCACAGGCCGCCCTGGCATTTTCCTTTTTTGGTAGTCTTGACGCCCCAACAGAGCCTTTGGCAATGCTGAATTTACAATACCAAATTAGACTCCGTTAAGGATACACGGGTTATGTGTCAGTATGTAACCTCGCCTCATTGGCAAGCGAAAACCAGGATTGGGAATATCCGTGTTGGGCTCCAACGAACAGCGGTTATTCATGACGGGAACATCGGATTGTGACTTTTCATGACTTCTGAATTTGACGTTGTTATTGTTGGATCCGGCCCCGCGGGGTTGAGTGCTGGGGCGCGGGCAGCTGCAACCGGTATGACGCATGTGGTGTTGGAGGCGGCATCGCACCCGGCAGACACGCTGGCCCGTTACCAGCGTGGGAAGTTTGTGATGGCCTATCCCTTAACGCTGCCGCTTAGATCGGGTCTGCCGTTTGCCGCCGCCAGTCGAGAGGAAGTGTTGCAGAGTTGGGGGGATCGAATTGATGAGTTGGGTATCAATATGCGTTACGAAGCGCGGGTCATTGCTATCGAACGGGGTGAAAGTGCGTTTGTTCTTATCATTGAAGCAGAGCAACGTATTACGACCAAAAGTGTCGTCTTAGCCATTGGCTTACAGGGCAACGTCAACAAACTGGATCTCTCCGCTGACGAGCGTTTGCCTATCCAATATCACCTGGATGATGCCGCGGCACATCAATCCGAACGAATTGTCGTGATAGGTGCTGGTGATAGTGCCATCGAGAATGCTCTCGGATTGGTTGAGAACAACACGGTCTATGTGGCCAACCGGGGTGAGGAATTTGTGTCGGCTAAATCGTCAAATGAAAGCTCAATCCGGTCAGCCATCGATGCGGGTAGTGTCATTCCGCTTTGGAATGCCACCGCTATTGAGTTAGATAACGGCAGTATTTCGTTTAATACGCCAAACGGTGTCACCGTCGTTGATTGTGATCGAGTGATCGCGAGATTGGGTGCCTCGCCACCGAGACGATTTCTTGAGGCGTGCGGAGTGGAATTCTCCTCAGATGACCGTAATGCACCGCCAGCACTCAGTGCCCGCTATGAATCGAACGTGCCGGGCCTTTACGTCGTTGGTGCAGTGGCCGGTTATCCGTTAATCAAGCAAGCCTTGAATCAGGGTTACGAAGTCATTGAACATATCCGTGGACATTCGATTGATCCGGCTGATGAAGTGATGCTCAAGGAGCGTCTCTCCGCGCTGGGGGATGTCTCAGTGACTGAGGTCATGCACCACTTGGCGGAAGAGATTGCTGTGTTTAAGGGCCTGGGTTCGCTCGCGCTCCGTGAAGTGTTGGCGGAGTCGACTATTCATGTGTTGGACGAAGGCGCCGTTGTTTTTGAACGCAATGACTATACGAATTCACTTTTTGTAATCTTTGAGGGGGCTGTTGCCGTTCTGATTGATCCCAGTGATTCGACTCGTCGGGTCATTATCACGAAAGGCAATTTCTTTGGTGAGATGGGGCTGATCTCTGGGCGTCGGCGAAATGCTACGGTGGTTGCACACCAGCGGTGTACTCTGCTAGAGGTGCCGCGACGTTTGATGGTTAAGCTGTGTGAAACGGTGGTCTCGGTAAAAGCGGCAATGGACCATGAAGCGGTAATCCGCGAGATGCAAACGCACATTGCCCCGAATGTCAGTCGAGAAACCTTTGCTGGTTTGGCTGATGACGCTGAGATCGTTGCTTATCCGGCGGGAACAACGCTTTTTCGCGAGGGTGAGGCGGGCGATGCCTTGTACCTTCTGCGAAAGGGCTCGGTCTCCATCTCGCGTCGCATCGGCACTCGAGAAATTACGTTAAGTTACGCACGAGCCGGTCACTATGTGGGTGAGATGGCGCTTCTGTCTGACAGGCCACGGTCGGCTACCGTGCGGGCGGCGGTTGATTGCGAAGCCATTCGAATTGACGGCGAGCGTTTCAAGGCATTGATGGCTGAGAACGACAGCGCCCGCTCGGCAGTCGAACGCACCTTTCGTGAACGTGTTGCTGCTAATGAAAAGATGTCGCGGCATGAAAGCGCGAGTGATGTCCTTGAGTTCTTGTTATCCCAGGGTGTCAGCGAGGCCACGGATATATTGGTCATCGATGAATCGCTTTGTACCGGATGCGATAACTGTGAGGCAGCCTGCGCTGCAACTCATCAGGGTGTCGCTCGCCTTGATCGAGAAGCCGGGCCATCGTTTGCCAATCTGCATCTGCCCACCTCATGTCGTCACTGTGAGCATCCGTACTGCATGGTCGATTGTCCACCGGATGCGATTAAGCGCTCTGCGAATGGCGAGGTTTACATAGAGGATAGTTGCATCGGCTGTGGGAACTGTGAAAAAAACTGTCCGTATAACGTCATTCAAATGGCTGCGCCTCGATCCCGACGCCCGAATGTTCTGGCCTGGTTGTTGTTTGGACAAGACCGTTTCGAGGAGGTCGGGGCGAACGTACCCGAGCGGGCGGTCAAGTGTGATATGTGCATAGGCATCGATGGCGGTCCCGCTTGTGTGCGTTCGTGTCCAACGGGTGCGGCAGCGCGGATAAGTCCAGACACGTTGATCAATCTGTCGAGTGTTAGTGCATGATATCGGGCGTAGATCAGCCTCATCAGTCGGTGTCTTTTTTGTCTTATCGACGATTTTTCTACTTAAAGTTAAGCAGCGCGCTTGTTCTGATTTGCCTTACGGCTTACCTTGCCTATAACCCGATTGCAGGGCATATCGGGTCAACTTGGCTCGGTTATACGCTGGGTGGAGTCAGTGCCGGCCTGGTTTTATTCTTGTTGTGGTTCGGTATTCAGAAGCGTCGCTACGGGCAGGGCACGCCGCTGAGTGGTTGGTTGAGTGGGCATGTTTACCTCGGCGGTGCATTGGTAATGGTTGCAACACTTCATTCTGGCTTTGAATTGGGACCTAATCTGCACTCTTTGACCTGGCTCTTGATGGTTATGACGGTCTTGAGCGGAGTGATTGGTGTCATCGTTTATTGCCGCTATCCCGCGCTTCTTTCGGCCAGTCGTGGTGGATTGACCGACTCGGAAATGCTGGTCCAGGTGGATGCGCTGGATCGGCAGTGTGAGGGTTTGGGCGCCACTTTGGGAAATAACGTTGAGGAAGCGTTATCTCAGTCTCGGAGTGAAACCTCCTCGATGAGAGTGGGTTGTCATTTATCCGTTCGTGCAAAGGATGCTCCACTTACCTATGCGGCGCGATTGTTAGTTGAGCGCTTGTGTGATGACAGAAATGATCATGGGCGAGGTCGGGAATTACACGCGTTGCTGCTGCGCAAAGAAACCCTGTTGCGTGCCCTGCGTCACCAGCGACACCTTGTCGCGCTGATGCGTGCCTGGTTGTATTTCCATGTGCCGTTATCAGTTGGACTTTTGGTGGCCATGGCCGGTCACGTCTTCTTGGTCTTTTTCTACTGGTAGGCAGCATCGAGTGCGCGTGCTTCTTCGAATTATTCGGCGCCAAGGCATTGGCGATATCACGACCCAAGAATCGAGTCATTCGGCACCTATTATCCGTATTGGACGGGGTACGGATTGCGACATTCATTTGCCGGATGCTGGGATTCAGTTAGAGCACGCAACACTCGAGTCGCGTGGGGGCGGCGCATTTATTCAAGCCGTTGGTCATGCGAGTATCTCGGTAAATGAAAAGGTAGTTGACGGTATTCAACTGCAGGTCGGCGATCAGATTCGACTGGGCCTTTACGAACTCAAGGTGCAAGAATCGATTGAAGCAGTCGATGGTGACGAAGCGTTTGTTTTAACCTGTGAGCGATTCGAACCGGATGATGCGGTGTGGCGGCGGAAAGCAGGCATTCCCGCGGGGTCAGGTGTTGGTGCCAGGCTGAGTATGCGCGGCTTATCATGGGTGCTCGGGTCATTGATTTTTCTCTTGTTTTTTGTGTGGCCGATGACTGCGCATTATTTCTCTGAGAGTCGTGATGTCGGCGCTCTCGACACCGCGACGACAGCCGGACACCAGCCGGTCGGGGACTGGGCGTCTTTGGGACGAAGCGCCGGGCTGACCGGCACTGTTTCCCGGAGCCATGCGCTTTTTGGCGATGAGTGCACTTCCTGTCATCAAAGGGCGTTCATTCCGGTGAATGCCACGGATTGCCTGACCTGTCACGACGATGTGCAGGAGCATGTCCGGGTTGAGCAGTTTTCGTTTGCGTCGCTTGGCGCAACGGGATGTTTGCAATGCCATCAAGAACATGAGGGCAACGATCAGTTAGTGCTGAGTGACTCGCGGCTGTGTGTGAATTGTCATCAGAATCTAACGGCGACGTCTGAGGGAAAGGTCGAAGTGTCTGATGTGGTTGGCTTTTCCCAACATCCAGAATTTCGAGTACACGGTGTTAAGTCCAATATCGACACAGGTCTGAAGTTTCCCCACAACGTTCATCTGGATTCCAAGGGGGTGTTAAATCTTAAGGAGGAGTCACAGGTCCTGGCGTGCCGTGACTGTCACCTTGTGGAGAAAGAGGGTACCAAGATGGCCTTTCCGCAATTTGAAGAGCACTGTGCTGCCTGCCATAGCCTGCGTTTTGCATTCGAAGCGCCGGACCGCACCATGCCACATGGTGATGTTGCAAAAGCAAAATCGTTCATTCGTGACACTTATGCCAGTGTTGCTGTCAAAGGGGGATTTCGGTTACCGATAGAAGAGGTACCCAAGGCAATCTGGGAAAGAGCGAAAACGCGGAAACCAGAAGCGGTTGAAATGGTACAAGCGTTGGCGTGGGTGGACAAAAAATCGGCCAGCGTCATTAGCGGACCTTTTGGAAAGGGCCAATGTGCAGAGTGTCACACGATCATAGAAAATAAGGACGACCCTTTAGCCTGGGATATCGTCCCCGTTGATCCTGCTGTGGTCAGTTTTACCGGCGCCCGTTTTGATCATGCACCCCACCGGCAGGTTACCTGCACCACTTGTCACGGCGCGAAGGCATCAAAGGAGGCCTCTGACGTCCTGCTACCGAAGATTGGAAAGTGCCAGTCTTGTCACGGCCCACCTTCGGCATCGCACCTGTTGCCGACTCAGTGTGTTGATTGCCACGGCTTCCACCAAGGGCATGCCAGTGCCGTTAAAACAGACGAATCCACGCGATAAACCAACGCAGCCATCGGGATTAAGTGACTGGTACCTTGCGGTTAATCCGTGATGGCGGGCTCTGGGCTCTAGGTAGCCGCTGCGCGTTAGATGACTTCAGCAGGTGCCTGGGGCACGGTCTCCCAGAATTCAGCGTCGTGTCCATAAAAGATGCGTGCCCCAGCCGCCTGCAGGGCGCGGATTCGCTTTAGGCTTTCAAGCATTTCTTCTCGGTCGTGTAGGATACGAGGCAGGTGAAGATCTTCTAGTGTTTTACGCAGGTAACACGCGTCGCCCGCGAGTAATACCTCTCCGCTGGCAAGGCGAACTTTGAGTGACTGATGCCCCGGTGTGTGTCCAAAAGTTGGGACACACACGACGCTGCCGTCATTGAAGAGATCATGTTCTCCGTTGATCAGATCAAGATCATGACCGTGATCATAGTCTTCGAGGGCAAAGCCATTCGATTGGATTAGGTCGGGCTCGTGTGCGGCAGTCCATTCGCGTTACTGAACAACGAGCCTCGCGTTGGTCACCTGCCGGTTACCCCCGCTGTGGTCAAAATGAAGGTGTGAATTGATGAGGTAACGCACCTTTGCAACGTCCACTTCACAGCGACTAAGTCTGGCAGTTAATTCCTCACCGGCGATGAATTCTGGGCGGAAGCGGCGGGTAATGAGTTGGTTTCGCTCGCTTTCGGGTTGTTGCAGATCAGTATTGAGGCCGCTGTCAAACAGCACCATCCCTTTCGGGTGTTTGATCAGGTAGCACGGTACCGGTAACCGAATTTCACCGTCTTGCCCGTCGAGAAAGGCGCGTAGCGGCATCGTCATCCAGCCGCAGGTCATTGCAAAAAGGCGCACGGTCATCTGTTTTCAGCCAGTTTTGTTCGATGTGAAACTTAACACAGGATGCCATTGAGTACGTTCTAGTTCTGTGAGCAACGTGCTCGATGACGAACGAGTAGGTCATTTTTCTTTCAGTCAGGTCCGTCGGCGCTAGAATAAGGCGGATGAAAACTATCACCTGGTTTACCAAGACACTGCTTCTCTCAGATCGATATCGACGGGCCTGGTATTACTTTGGTGTGATCATCTTTTTTGGGTGTTTGCTGGCTACCCTTTATTGGTCTTTTTGAATTGGGATAAACAACAAATGGCATTCACATTGCAGGAGAAATTGCTCTCAGGACAGGTGATCGTTCTTGATGGCGCAACTGGGACGGAGATCGCTCGTCTCGGCGGTGAAATGCATAGTGCTGCCTGGTGCGCTGTTGCAAACAAGACTCATCCTGATATGGTTCGGCAGATTCACGAGGACTATGTCCGGGCGGGTGCGGACGTCATCACCACCAATACTTTTGCGACCTGCCGGCATGTTCTGGCGGGTGCAGGGATGGCTGATGAAACCATTGCCATTAACCGACGCGCAGTGGAACTCGCGTGTGAAGCCCGCGATCGGGTAGGGGTCTCACGCCCTGTCGCCGTGGCAGGAAGCTTATCCAACACACTGGCGTGGCAGCAGGGGACAACCATTCCTGATCCTCGATATATCCCGAGCCCGGTTGAGGAAGTGGACAACTATCGTGAAATGGCTGACACGTTGGCAAACGCTGGCGCAGATTTTCTGCTGCTTGAGATGATGCTCGACGTAGTGCATGCGTCCCGTCTAATGGAAGCGGCGGTGGCCACCGGATTGCCAGTCTGGGTTGGCATCAGCTGCAGCCAGCTGACAGATGGGACGTTGGTGGGGTGGGATATTAATCAGGAGGGTCGGGTACGCGGGCCGCGCCAGCGCAATCCGACTGCAGTCGGCAGTGGAGACGATAACATTGCCTGGGAGACACCGGCGTTGGTGGAGATTATTCAGGCACTGAAATCGATTGGCGGGGAGGCTTTTGGGATTATGCACAGCACTGTCGAAACGACTGCGCCAGGATTGGCAGCGTTATTTGAAAACTGGTCAGGCCCCGTGATGGCTTATCCAGAGACGATGATTTTCGATCATGACACGCATCGGGCACGGATCAAGGTTGCTGAGCCTGATTTTGCGAGCGCCTGTCGGGCGTGGGTGGAGTCCGGTGTGCAGATTATTGGTGGGTGTTGTGGTACGACCATTGAGCATATACGGCAAATGGTCGATCATCTGCCGACGCGTGTTGGCCCAAGAACTGGGGTGATCAACTGAGGGAGTTGCGAGTGACTAAAGAACCTGTGTTTTATCGTTTTCCCGCTGCGGCGACACCGGTCGCGCCCTTCAGCCATGCCGTTGAATCGGACGGGTGGATCCAGTTGACTGGCCAGATGCCGACCGACCCCAACGATGACGCGGCGCCACTGGTTGATGGTGTCGAAGCCCAGACACGACAGGTAATGGATAACCTGATTATCGTATTACGCGAACTACAGTTGGATTTGCGCCACGTGCTTTCCTGTCGCGTCTATCTCAGCGAATTTAAGCGTGATTACGCATTAATGAACCGGGTTTACGAATCTTATTTTGAGGCTGATCGGTTACCAGCCAGAACATGTATAGGAGTGACTGGATTGGCGCGTGATGCATTGGTCGAAATCGATATGGTGGCTCGGCGCTTCTGATCAGTATTTGCAGTAGTGCGGGAGCAATGCCAGCGCCTATGGATGAGTAATGGAACCCTATTCTGTGAAACCCAATTTGAGAGATTTTCAGCGCGCGAAATTGTATCGTTTTGAGGAGGCTGTGATTCAGCGACATCCGCTGAATCAACAATTGTCTCTTGATCAGTGTCGAGCCCTTGCTCACAAGTACAACGCCACTGTTCTCGTCAAGGATGGGCGTGGGCGTCGCCACGCCGGTGCATCTTATGAATATAATCTGATCACTTTACCCAGATGGTCACGACAGACAACCATCGTCTTGCACGAGGTCGCACATACTCTGGTTGATAGCCAATGTTATCCTCACCACGGTGCTGAATTTGCTGGGGTATTGATCGGTCTTTTATCACGCGAGTCGATTGGAACCGTTGAATCCAACATGGAAGCCATGTTGACAGCCCGGTTGAAGATCGACATTGGGTGGATTTTTGGCGGTGCCTTCTCGCAGAGAAATTAGGTGCTTGGGTAATCGATGTTTTACTATCAGGCACGTGACGTGCTTGGAGACGTTCAGTATCTAAGTTGCTAGCGACTCACTGGCTCCGCAGATTGTGCGCTGGGTCGAGCACTCACGGTTTCGTACCAGCGCCAGGCATTAATGGCAGTCTCTGGCAACGCTATTTTTTTCCACTTAGCAAAGTCGACGACCACAAGGAGATCAATATCGGCAACGGAAAAGGTTTCGCCCGCAACGTAGGGTTTTGTGCCAATCAGCTCATCAATGTCGTCAAAGAAGTGAGTGAGGCGATCTTTCCCCCGTACCGCCAGTTCTGGAATCTGCTCGTAGTTCACAGTGCCGGTCAGCGCCCGTCCTTTCATCGCAGGAGCAGAGTTACGCAGATATTCACCCATGGCCATGAAGCCGCCGGTCTCAATACGCCATTGAAGGTCGGCGATGATTCCTTTTTGTTCCGGGGTTTTTCCCATCAGAGGGGGTTCGGGGTAGGCTGCCTCCAGATACTGCCAGATACCTGCGGTAGTGGTCAGGCGGGTGCCATTGTCTAGCTCGAGTACGGGAACCGTGCAGTAGGGATTGATTGCCCGAAAGGCATCGCCCATCTGTTCTGTGTTGCGAAGATCAACTTCGATGTGTTCGATCGCGATATTTTTTTCAGCGATAAAAATACGTGCGCGGCGCGGGGAGGGCGCTGTTTTGCAATCATAAAACTTCATTAGTTAATGTGCCTTTCTTGGAGTGCGGTATATGGTGTCTAGTCTACAGGGTGGGATCAGACCGTTGGCAGGCAGATCTCGATGAAAGATTGCGCTGCGCCATCAACATATAGTTAATAGATTCGCTACCCACCAAGCGAAGATTGCGTGTCAGAGGGTTCATTTGTACGCCGGTTCTGGCGATGACGTTGCTGTGATGGAGAGTGAGGGTATGCTCTAGTTCATCAGGCATGACGAGTTTGTCGTAGTGATGGGTGCCTCGAGGCATCCACCTAAGGGCATATTCTGCACCGACTATTGCAACCAGCCATGCGAGGGGCGTTCGATTAATGGTTGCAACAAAATGCACCCCGCCGGGTCGGACCAATTGACAAGCGTGGCTCATGAACAATCTCCAATCTGAGACATGTTCGATCACCTCCATATTCAGTACAACGTCAAACTGAGTGCTTTCTTTTAGGTAATCCGAGGCTAGGCGACATTCATAGGTGACTTGAAAGGGTTTTTCTGCAACATGTGCACGCGCGATGTCGATGTTACGGACAACGGGATCCATACCCGTCACCTTGGCACCACGACTTGCCATGGCCTCGGACAGCAACCCTCCACCGCATCCAAGGTCAAGAACGGTGAGACCGGTCAGCGGTCTAGCTGTTGTCCCGCCAGAAAGACGATGAATTCGGAGTTGCTCGGTGATCCATTTGATGCGCAATTGGTTAAGTCTATGCAATGGCCAGAAGGGACCATTCGCATTCCACCAGTTATCGGCCAGGCGTGCAAAATGTTCTGTTTGAGAATGATCAATAGTAGTTTGCACAGTGTCAGGAGCTTAAGTAGTCGGGTGAGGCGCTCGATACCAGCTGATAACATCAGGACCCCGCTACTTTTGGTAGTAGCGGGGTCCACAAGATACGCAGAGCAGGAGGAGGCGCTCAGCGCATCAAGTTATGTCACTCAACGCGTCAGGGTTGATCATCAGATAGATGAACTTTACTTATCTGTTGTGAAGGCCATGTCGATAGAAAAGTAACGAATGGAGCATTCCGGAAACAGGAAGGTAAGTTGATTTCGTGTTTGGTTATAACTGACGCTGCGAGCAGATCAACCTGATGGGCTGCTGCGGCTACGTGATCATGCGCTGGCAATTTTTCCGACTATTTAAGCGCTGCAGCGGCAAGGGTATAAGCATCTTCCGGGGTAGTGGTGATTGTAGGGAGTAACGGCCACGTTTCTCGGGGCAGGGTGTTTATAGAGAATTGATTGTCTGTAAAGTTCTACATAGATCCACTGTTAGCAGAGGTGTCACAGTAATTAATGAAACACACGACGGGTGAGCGGCAGGTCCAGAAAATGCCAAAAATGTGAGGCAGTTGAATGGATTGTCACTCTCAACTGGCAGATTGTCGGAACTGTTTCCAAGCGGCTAGCGCTTGGGTTCGACCTGCTTTTGGCTCGACTATAGGTGTTGGATAGTGAGCGCCTAATCGGATGCCGGCCTCGGCAAGCACCAAAGGGGGCGCGGTCCAGGGCGCATGTATCCAACGGTTGGGTAGGTGTTGTAACTCGGGACACCAACGACGGACATAGTGACCCTGTTCGTCAAACCTTTGTCCCTGAATAACAGGATTAAATATGCGAAAGTAAGGCGCGGCATCTGTTCCGCAGCCTGCCACCCATTGCCAGCCCGCAGCGTTGCTAGCCAGATTGGCATCGACCAGAGTATCCCAGAACCAGCGCTCCCCAAGTATCCAGGGGATCATCATGTGTTTCACTAGGGCTGAAGCGGTAATCATGCGGATCCGGTTGTGCATCCAGCCTGTGGACCAGAGTTCCCGCATTCCGGCATCCACAAGCGGTATGCCCGTTTTCCCGTTTTCCCAGGCACGTCGCAAACGTGAATTGTCCACCCAAGGGAAATCAGAAAAATCCTCCCGCATGGGTGTACGAGGTAATGTTGGTCGGTGGAAGAGAAGGTGCTGTGCGAATTCACGCCATCCTATTTCCCGTAAAAATGCGGATTCGCCGGGACCATCTAGTAAACCCGCGTGCCAGACTGTCGCTGGACTAATTTCTCCCAAGTGTAGATGAGGAGATAGGCGTGACGTCCCCATGACTCCCGGAAGGTCGCGGTGATCAGCATAGTTCGAAACGGAGTGGGCAAGAAACTCGGTTAGGCGCTTCTTTGCTCCTTTTTCTCCAGGTTGCCAGCAGTTCGAGAAACCGCTCGCCCAGTTAGGTGATTTTGGAAGTAAGCCCCAGTCATGAATTTGTTCACTAGTTGCACTCGAGAAGATAAGGCCATTGGGAGCCGGGGTTGGCTTCGCTGGTGGTTCAGCCTTTAAACAAGCTCGATAAAATGGAGTGAAAATACTGAACGGAGTGTCGGCCTTGCTCTTTATCTGGTAGGGATCAAACAGTAGGTACCCAGGGTAACTATTAAAAAAAGCACCTTGAGACGCTAGCTTAAGGGTAAGTTGTGCTTCCAGATTCCTCTCAAACGGTTCGTATTGACGAGAGCAGTAGACCCCTGCAGCACCTGTTTCTTTAATTAAACGGGCGATTTCATCGATTGTCTTCCCTCGGCGCAGAATTAGATCGCCACCGCGTTCTTGTAATGCAGATTTCAGCGCTTGCAGGCTGTGATGGAGCCACCAGCGACTGGCACCCCCAGGAATCCACTCCCCCGGCGTTTCATCGTCAAGAATAAATAATGGGAGAATCGGGTGTCCGGACGCGTGTGCTGCATTTAAAGCAGCATGATCATCCAATCGAAGGTCACGACGATACCAGAGTAATACAGGGGCGTTGTTATCGCTCATCGTTAGATTCTGTTTTGGTTTTTAAATGTTAGATGTCACCAGGGGATACGGGTTCCGTCATAGGCGAAAAACTCCCCTGAGTCGATGGGTTTGCTGTTGCTAAGGATTTTCAGGAGACACATTGCCGCGTCCTCAGGACGGTGCAGTTGCGCTGGATTAATTCGATCTCGAAAAGGTTCAGAAAGTGCTGTCTTCACCGTACCGGGGTGTAGGCTCACACAGATGAAATCAGGATTTTTTCTCTGAAACTCTATTGCTATACCCCGTGTGAACATGTTTTGTGCCGCCTTGCTGGCCCGGTACCCGTACCAACCGCCTAGATGATTGTCTCCGATACTCCCTACTCGAGCTGAAAGATTACCGATTAAGACCCGGTCTTTTGGTGCGAGTAATTTTTTGAAGTGTTTTAGGATCAATAGAGGCCCGAACGCATTGACTTGGAAATAGCGTTGCAGTGTGTCCGAAGACACGTCTTCTATTTTTTTTTCAGGGCTGAGTATCCCGTCTTGAAGAATGCCTGAACAGTTGATGAGCAGTCTTATTTGAGATGTTAGATGGGCGGCAAGGTCGGCTGCGGTTGCAATGTTTTTTTCATGTGCAACGTCGAGACCAATGATTGTTAACTTCCTCGGGTTTTGTTCGAAGAGCGACTGGAGTTCACTGGCGTTATTTGGGTTTCTGCAGGTAGCAAGGACATGTCCGATCGTGCTGTCTTCCACTAATTGCCGCGTGATAGCAAGACCGATACCACGACTGGCACCCTGAATCATGGCGTTAAATGGCTCAGTGAATCCCGGCCATGACAATTCTGTTTCTTTGGATCGCGTTTCCATTTAGGAGAAACATAACGGCATAGGAGTGAAAGAAATGTCAAGATCTATTTGTCAGATGGCAGTCGAGTGGAGGATCACATGATCTTCACCCGAGTAGGTTAGTTTGATAACACTGGGCTGTGTCGAGGAGTTCTGAATGAACTGGATAGATTGGGTATTACCGCTTGTAGCCAATATTTTTATCGCTCTTGTGGGGTGGTTAGTGAGTCTCCGGCGGATCGATGTGGGTGTCGTCGACATCATCTTCCCACTGTTCTTCGTAGCAGGATTTCTGATCGTAAGCATCAGACATTTTCATGATGATCTCGCCGTATTGATGGCTGCTGGTCTATTGTTGGCATGGAGCGCTAGGTTGTCTGTCCATCTTTTTATGCGCAATTTAAGCCGGCCAGAGGATCGGCGTTATCGCGAAATTCGCTCTAAATATCAGGGTTTCTTCTGGAAAAGTCTTTTCGTTATCTTTGGTTTTCAAGCATTGGCGGCTTGGGTTGTTTCAGCGCCTCTTCTTTTGGTGGCCTCTGGTCAGTCAGACATGCATTGGATGCATTGGTTTGCGGCCTTTGTTATAGCTGGCGGGATTTTTGTTGAGGGGATAGCAGACTGGCAGCTATCGCGATTTAATTTGCACAACAAAGTGAATAACGGAGTGTTTGATCAGGGGTTGTGGCGTTATTCTCGTCACCCTAACTACTTTGGCGAGTTATGTGTTTGGTTGGGCTTTTATTGTTATGCGTTGCCGTCAGGGGGTGCATGGACCATTTTCTCTCCTTTGTTAATGTTTTTTTTCTTACTCAGATTTACAGGGGTTTTGAGGATGGAGAAGGGTATGGTCCAGCGCCGACCGGCCTACGCCGACTATATGGCACGTACCAGCGCTTTGTTTCCCACTATTCCTCGACCTAAAAGTGGCGTGTCGAGTTCCGCTAAGGGGTCGGGAGCACGTTGATGGTATCTGTTCCGCTGACCAGCTTGGTGAGCATGTAAACTCGCGGCTCCCGCTTTTCCGGGATTTTTGGTGCAGAGATGGTTATTGTTCCGGTAACGGCGAAAAATAGTTGCCAGATACCCCTCAAACGCAGTGCATATAAGTCTTCACATGAACATCACGATACTTTTGGGACACTGATTTTCCAATCCAATGGAGAGGATACATGCCTAACGCGCAAACTAGTGGTTGCTTGTTGTTGGTGGAAGATCATCAAGATATTGCCGAGCTTGTATTCGAATACATGGAGCAAAAGGGATACGAATTAGATTATGCACCTGATGGTGAGATCGGTCTCAACTTAGCATCGGAGAACGACTACGATGCTGTAATTCTTGACTTGATGCTGCCTCGTCGAGACGGTCTTGAGGTGTGTCGAAAATTACGAGAAGACGCCAGAAAATCGACACCAGTGCTTATGTTAACTGCCCGCGACACGCTGGAAGATAAATTAATTGGGTTGGAAACGGGTGCCGATGATTACCTCGTAAAGCCATTCGACATTCAGGAACTTGAGGCCCGTGTTCGATCCTTGGTGCGGCGAAAGCGAGGCGAGGTAACTCGGGAATTGTTACAGGTCGGTGACCTGACTTTTGATACCCATTCGTTACTCGTCGAACGAACTGGCAAGCAGATACATACTTCTCCAATTGGGTTACGTATCTTGGGCATATTGATGCGTGCATCGCCGCGTGTGGTGAGTAGGGTAGAGCTGGAACGCGAGATATGGGGTGAGGACCTGCCTGATAGCGATACTCTGCGTAGTCATATGTACAACCTACGTAAGGTCATAGATCGGCCTTTTGATAACGCGTTATTGCACACGCTGACTAACACGGGTTATCGACTCTATGACGGTGCCGGTTCTACCTAAGCGCGGAATCGCCCGCCGATGGGGCAGGGCCATTGCTGTTCAGGCTGCGTTAGTTGCTGTATCGGGCCTGCTCGGAGTTTGGGTGGCCAGTTGGGTCATTCAAGAGGTGTTGGTTAAGGAGGCTTTGCGGACAGAAGCGGAACACTTCTGGCAGCGCCGCGCGGTAACGCCAGATTTCCCTCCGCCGAACACGCGCAACCTGATGGGCTACTTAAATTTGCCGTTGCCACTGGGTTTTTTGGATTTAAACAAAACGGCAAATGAGCGGCTGCCTGATACACCAATCGATTATTCCATCGCCTATGTGTCGCAGAAAAACGGTGAAAGATTAGTGCTGGTATTCGATGGTGAACAGGTGCGCGAGTTGACGTTTTTCTTTGGGCTGGCGCCCTTGGCTGTTGTCTTGATCCTGATTTACGCCACTGCGTTTGTTGGTTATCGATTCTACCGTCGATCGGTCTCACCTGTGATTGATCTTGCTCGAAAGGTTGAGAGACTCGAATTGACTTCGCCGAGCACCGCTGATTTTCAGACAACGGATCTCCCGGTAGATGTTGACAGTGAAATTGTCACATTGACAGATGCATTGAAGCGATTGATTGAACGGACTGACGATTTTATTACGCGCGAGCGAGCCTTTACTCGAGATGCAAGCCATGAGCTGCGTTCTCCATTAACGGTAATTCGAATAGCAAGCGACTTGTTGTTAAACGAAGAGGGGCTCGAAGAACCCAAACGAAATACTTTGCTTCGAATTAAACGTGCTGCGCAGGATATGGAAAAGTTAGTGGAAGCATTTCTGTTGTTGGCTCGTGAGTCGAGTCAAGGACTGCCGTTGGAGGCGATTGCTGTCTCCGATGTGCTTGTTGCGGAAGTCGAAAAAAATAGAGCAATGATCGACGACAAGCCGGTTGACTTGCAATTGGACGTAGAGCAGAAGATTGAGGTCATGGCGCCGCGCCAGGTATTGGCTGTTTTATTTTCGAATCTTATTCGAAACGCCATGTCGTATACCGACAAGGGTTACGTTAGGGTTCGGACAGAAAACACGCGAGTGATTATTGAAGACACAGGCATTGGAATGGAAGATTTCGAAAGCGGTGAATTATTCAAGCCGTTTGTTCGAGGGGATCACAAACGACGTGGAGGTCACGGTGTTGGGCTAACCATCGTGCAAAAACTGTCCGAGCGTTTTGGTTGGCCGGTGAAAATTACTAGCGAACTTGATGTGGGTACACGGTTCGAAATCGATTTGGCTGCATCTATAGATGTGTCGATGGTAGAGAGGGATGCGTCGTAGGTGAATTTATTGGTTCTGGTGATGTTGGTATGAGAATTGTGTGTTTCCTGCGACGCGCTGGCTACTGGTTGGTGAACGATGAGCGTTTCCTGAATGAGTCACCGTCTGAGCGAAAAGAGGATCTCGCCTGGGGGAGGGTGATTCCCTTTGTAGCGGTACATTTGGCCTGTTTGGGTGTATTTTTTGTTGAATTTAATAAATGGGCAGCGATCTTGTGTGGCTTTCTTTACTTGTCGCGCATGTTCTTTATTACTGCGTTTTATCACCGATTCTTTTCACACCGGGCATTTGGGGCGTCCCCTACCATGATCGGTTTGATGGCGCTTCTTGGATGCACGGCGGGGCAGCGCGGGCCATTATGGTGGGCCAGTCATCACCGACAACATCATATCCATTCGGACACACCGAAAGATCCCCACTCTCCCAGTCAGCGGGGGTTTATTTTCAGTCACACCCTCTGGTTCCTTACACACGATTCTTTTCGCACGCGCTGGGCACAGATCGGAGATTGGGGGAAGTATGAATTCCTTATGCGGATCGAACGTTATGACTGGGTGCCTTTCGCCTTACTTGGAATAGTCTGTTACATCATGGGTGAGGCTTGCGTTGGATTGGTGCCGGGCGCGAGTGGTGTGCAGTTCTTTATCTGGGGCTTCTGCGTTTCAACGGTGTTGCTTTACCATGCTACTTACACAGTGAATTCTATGGCGCACCTTTTTGGCACTCGGCGCTTTGAGACGCGTGATAACAGTCGTAACAATCCATTGCTGGCATTAATTACCCTTGGTGAAGGTTGGCACAACAACCATCATCGTTATCCTGGGTCAGCGCGGCAAGGATTTTACGGCTGGGAACTTGACCTCGCCTATGTGGGAATTCTTTTGATGGATTGGTTGGGGGTCATTCGAGACGTCAAAACGGTTCCGACCAGCATCTTATTGGCTGGAAGAAAACGGTAATGAGAATCGCTGTGGTGGGCGCGGGGATTGCGGGACTGGTGGCGAGTCACGTGTTGTCTCGCCGACATCAGGTGACGTTGTTCGAGGCGGAGGCAACTGCGGGGGGGCATGCCAATACAGTGGCGATTAACGACAACGGGCGTCAACGGCCTATCGACACTGGGTTCATCGTTTTTAATCGGGAAAATTATCCGCTGCTGATGCGATTTTTCGAATACCTGAATGTGCCTGCCAGCCAGTCTGATATGAGTTTCAGTGTGAGTTGTG
Organism: uncultured Gammaproteobacteria bacterium; assembly: GCA_905612355.1. Taxonomy (GTDB): domain Bacteria; phylum Pseudomonadota; class Gammaproteobacteria; order Arenicellales; family UBA868; genus UBA11791. The sequence goes on along the minus strand of CAJQRU010000017.1, from coordinate 10,852 downwards.
ACAAGAGCGGTCTTGAGTACAGCGCGACCAGTATGAATGCGTTTTTTTCGCAACGTCAGAATCTAATGCGCCCCACGCACTGGAGGTTGTTGGCCGATATCCTTCGTTTTAATCTTCGAGCCGAACACTGGCTCCGCGAGAGGGACGATAGGCAATTGACGGTGGCGGAGTTTCTCCGCGAGTGCCCGTTAGGGAAATCTTTCGCAGAGCATTATTTCTTCCCGCTAGGTTCTTCCCTGTGGTCCTGTCAGCCCCACCAGTTTGAACAGTTTCCAATAAAGTTTGTGATTGAGTTTCTGAAAAATCACGCGATGTTGCAGGTGCGTCATAGGCCGCAATGGTTAACGGTGGCGGGCGGGTCGCGTTGCTACGTCAATGCGGTGATTTTTCAATTGCCATCGGGATCGGTACGGCTTCAAAAGACGGTGGATCGAGTAGTCCCCACAAAGGATGGGGTAGATGTTTTCTGGAATGGTTCAAACAGCGCTAAATTTGATGAAGTCGTGTTGGCTACTCACGCTGATACCAGCCTAAATTTGGTTGACAATGCGGATGAAGAAGAAAAAGAAGCGCTTGGGTCTTTTCCTTATCAAGACAATCAGATCTGTTTACACACAGATACTCAAGTCCTACCAAAAAATCGCAGCGCGTGGGCGAGTTGGAATTATCGTATTTCGGACGACGTGACGAAGGCCGCAAACATTACGTATAACATGAATATGTTGCAGGGCATTGAAAGTGACAAAACGTTTTGCGTATCTCTGAATCAGTTGGACGCGCTTGATCGAGAAAAAGTAATTTATCGCACGACTTATCGACATCCGGTATTCCAGCCGGGAAGAGATAAGATTCAGTCACAACACTCTAGGTTTTTGCGACGGCGCGGTGTGTCCTATTGCGGTGCCTATTGGGGTTACGGCTTCCATGAGGATGGTGTGCGCAGCGCGTTAGCTGTGTGTCAGGCCTTTGATATGGATCCTTCGTTTTGAAAAGTTGCCTTTACCGAGGTCGAGTGCGTCACCAGCGCATGGGATCCAAAGCTCATAGATTTCAATATTCTGTATTTATGTTGTGTATTGAGCTTAGTGAATTGCCAGACCTTTTTAAGCCGTTCATTTGTTGGTCCGCGCGATGGCCCGCGCTGGCATGGTTTCGAAGGAAGGATCATCTGGGAGATGCTTCGCGACCGCTGTCGGACTGTGTCAGGGATTTGGTTGAGAGACGAACGGGGGAAAGGCCATTAGGTCCGATTCGTTTACTGACACATCTTCGTTACCTTGGTTATTGTATGAACCCGGTCAGTTTCTATTATTGCTTCGATTGTTTGGGGGAGCGTGTGACTCATGTCGTGGCAGAAGTGCACAACACGCCTTGGGGAGAACAATATTGTTACGTGTTGTCCTATCCTGAGGATCGGCAAGGCCTAGATCATTTGTTTCGATTCCAGAAGGCGTTTCATGTTTCTCCGTTTATGCCAATGAAGCAAAATTATGAGTGGGCTCTGTCAGCCCCCCGAGAAGTGCTGGAGGTCCACATGTCGAGCCTTGAAGAGGCGGAACGGGTTTTCAGTGCAGATTTGTCGCTCCAGAGAGTACCTATCAATCATTGGACTCTCGCAAAGGTCTTGGTTAGCTATCCATTAATGACAGTTAAGGTGTTGTTGGCTATTTACTGGGAAGCATTGCGTCTGTGGATGGTGGGTGTGCGTTTCTATAACCATCCAGAAAAGTTCCAGCAAAACGAAAGAGGCTAATCGTTATCATCGCTAAAACAAGATCGCTGCCCGGCATTGCGAAAAACCACAGAAAGAAACAGCCTTGGGTAGACGCAGTTTGTCGTAGTGCGGTGCTGCAACGCTTGTCAGGCATGACGGGTTCGTTTCGTTTAGTGGATGCGTGGGGCGAAACGATGGTTGGTTGCCGTGGTAATGGTGATGATGTGTTGACAGTTCAGATTCTGAAGTCCAATTTCTATCGCAAAGTTCTGTTACAAGGCGCGCTTGGTGCTGCACGTTCTTGGATGGACGGTGAATGGACATGTAGCGACCTCACGAAGTTGTTTCAAATCTTTCTGAAAGATATGCAGATTATCGATGGATTGGATAGCGGCGTGTCGCGGCTGGCTGCTTTCTTGGCAAGACAGTCTCATGTGGCTAGAGCGAATACACATATTGGTAGTCGCCGCAATATTCACGCGCACTACGATCTTGGGAATGAATTCTTTGCGTTATTTCTTGATCAAACCATGACGTATTCCAGCGGCATTTTTGAATCTAAATACGATTCCTTGGAGGAAGCCTCACTCACAAAACTGGATCGACTTTGCAGAAAACTGAATTTGAATAAAGATAACCACATCCTTGAAATTGGCTGTGGTTGGGGAAGTTTTGCCATACACGCAGCCAGAACCTACGGTTGCCGGGTGACAGCGGTCACAATTTCTGAAGAGCAGTATCAGTTTGCTCAGAAGCGAGTTAATGAAGCGAAATTCGATCAACAGGTGGAAATTCTTCTGTGCGACTATCGCGACCTTTCGGGCGAGTATGACAAGATTGTCTCGATCGAAATGATCGAGGCAGTAGGGCATGCAAATCTGCCTGAATTCTTCTCTGTGTGTCGTCGATTGATGAAAGCCGATGGCTGTTTAGCGCTTCAAGCAATTACCATGCCAGACCGGCGTTACAGACAGTATTTGAATAACTGTGATTTCATTCAGCGCTATATTTTTCCTGGAAGTTGTGTTCCATCGTTAGGTGCGTTGGTTGATGCCAGTTCCGCCAGGACTGATCTTAGAATCTGTCATGTCGAAGATATTGGCCTGCACTATGCCGAAACTTTACGTCGCTGGAGGAGTGAATTTGATCGATGTAGAGGTTCGGTGCGGGCGTTGGGGTACGAAGAATCATTTATTCGTCTATGGCATTACTACCTGTGTTACTGCGAAGCGGGTTTTGATGAAGGTTATCTTGGTGATCTCCAGTTAATCATGGCGGGGCCGAACTGGCACGATCAAGTCACTGTCGATGAACTGCCGCGAGTTACTCCCATATGAAGGTAACGGTGATCAATGTGGTTGCATTTAAGGTTGCGTGGCTACTGACAGTGTGTTCCGCCGCCGCTGGCCATGGGTTGATTGGGCCGCTGGCTGTCGCCTTTTGGGTCAGTTGCTTTCTCTACTGGCAACAGGGTTTAAAAAACAATCTTTTATTTATCGCTGTGGCATTTTCCGTGGGATGTTTAGTTGATATGACTTTGTTGGCGTTCGGCGCAATTGTTTTTCCATTTTCACCTTCTGAAGTATTACCGCCGCTCTGGATGACATTTCTTTGGATAAATCTGGCAGTTTCATTGCGGTATGCACTCGCGTTTCTGCGCGAACGCTATGTGTTGGCAGTTTTTATCGGAGCCGTCGGTGGACCGTTAGCCTATCTTTCGGGTGAGGCTATTGGTGCCGTGACGGTGGGTAATATTTTATTTGTCGCAGTTATTTGGGCGTTGGCGACTCCAAGTCTTCTCATATTGGAAAGAGCGACTCGCCGCGCCGTTAAAGTAGATGTCGTCAACGCGCTGCATCTTGCCGGTAAACGCGATGTTGGCTTGGATGCGGGGCACTGATTACATGGCATTGATGACTCGGGCGGCATTGGCAGCAGCAGAAGCAGGCTGGCTGCCAGATTCTTGGTTGAGATGGGGAGTGCGCCGACTATGCCGAGAGCGACTTGATGACCTTGTGGTGCCGGCAAGGGAAGGTCAGGAAACCCAAGTGAGAAAGTTTGTCGCGGAGATGGATGCAGCGCCGATCGCGCTCGTTCCAGAGCGTGCCAATAGTCAGCATTATGAAGTACCGGCTCTATTTTTTAACAATGTCCTTGGTCCACAACAAAAATACAGCTGTTGCTATTGGGAAAAAGGCGTTACGGATCTGGGGCAGGCAGAGCGACGGGCGCTCGAGATCACTTGTGAGCGGGCCCGTCTCGAAAATGGGATGTCGATATTAGAGTTGGGTTGTGGCTGGGGATCGCTCACACTTTGGCTGGCAAAACAATATCCGGAAAGCCAAATTACCGCAGTTTCTAACTCAAGTTCGCAGCGCGATTACATCACCGCCGAGGCGATCAGGCGGGAGCTCAACAATATTGATGTCATTACTGCTGATATCAACACATTTATGCCGGAATCGATATTTGATCGAGTGATCTCGATTGAGATGTTCGAGCATCTTCGAAACCACCGTCAGATGTTTCGCCGCATTAAATCCTGGTTGAGGCCCAACGGTATGTTCTTTATGCACATTTTTACTCACCACCGTCAGCCATATTTTTTCGAGGATCGTGGTGCTGATGACTGGATGAGTCGTCATTTTTTTAGTGGGGGGATGATGCCGTGCCATGATCTGCCCCTTTCTTTTCAGGATGATCTGAAAATGATTACACGTTGGTGGTGGTCCGGCATCCATTATCAGAAAACGTCGGAGGCATGGTTAAAGAATCTGGACAATAGAAAAACGACGGTTATGCCTATTCTCGAGAAGACTTATGGGGGGTCTGTGGCCCGCGTTTGGTGCCAGAGATGGCGACTTTTCTTTATAGCGTGTGCTGAATTATTTGGACTAGAACGCGGCAATGTGTGGGGTGTCAGTCATTATTTATTTGAGAAATGCCCTGATTAGGCGTGGCAAGTTGGCGCATGTGATGCGTGTGTTGTTACATAATAGGTATGGTGACAGACGACTGTTTCCGGGCGCGATTGCCCTGTTCTATATGTTATGTGCTGTGATCACGTTTTATTCACCTTCGTCGCTTGCGTTACCAACTTTGCGTACGGTGGACTACGTAGATTTAGATCGGTTTATGGGAAAGTGGTACGTCATCGCTTGTATTCCTACGTTCATTGAAAAAGATATGTTTAATGCTACTGAGACCTATCGGCGGGCGTCGAATGGCACGATTGAGACAACGTTTACATTCACAAAGGGTGGATTCTCAGGGCCACGAAAAACTTATCGGCCAACTGGTTTTATCGATAATACCGATACCAATGCAGTTTGGGGTATGCAGTTTATCTGGCCAATTAAGGCGGATTTCAGGATTGTGTATCTGGATGCGAATTATCAGCGTACGGTGATCGCCCGCGAAAAGAGGGATTACGTCTGGCTAATGTCTCGCGACCCCATTTTGAGCGAGGAGGAGTATGGCGGTTTTGTTCAATTTATCGTTTCCCTTGGATACTCCGAAAATCAGTTGCGAAGAGTTCCTCAAAAATGGATAGATACGTCATTGGACTGACAGGTTTATATTGAACGTGGTATGGGTCAGGTAGCGTGGGGCTTGGATCAAGTGCTGGGCAAATTGCTAAGGGCGACTTAAAACTCGAGTGTCTTCCTTTTTTTCGATTTTTCTCAGCGGTTGTGTGGTCGGATGATGTTAAATGACCTGATCAGACAACATTGTAGGCCCCCTCTTCGGGTTCTTGCGTAGCTTAGGAGAAAGTGATGATCGGATATGTCTTGATGGGGACCAATGATCTGGCACGGGCCGCGTTGTTTTACGATGTGCTGGTCGGTGAAATGGGAGGTCGGCGTAAACTGGAGTTGGAGCGTTCGATTCTCTGGGGGCGTGACAAAGGCGCGCCTATTTTCGGAGTGATCACACCGTTTGATGGCAAGCCGGCAACGCCCGGCAATGGATTCACTTTAGCGCTTCGCGTGGACAGCCATGCGGCAGTCGATACGTTGCATGCCAAGGCATTGGATTTAGGTGCCACGGATGATGGTGCCCCAGGCGCGCGTGGGACCGGCAAGTTCTATGGCGCTTATTTCAAGGATCTTGATGGTAACAAAGTGGTTTTGTATCACGCATGAACCGTTTCTTAAGGCGTAGCTCATCGGGATTGTTAGCAACGGAATAACCACTTTGAGAGATTCACTGATTTTTTCTATCTTTATTATTTTCACGGGTGCAGCGCTGGTGGCCACCTTGGCGCTCTATGCGCGCCAATCATTGCTTGTCGCCTATATCGCCGTTGGTGTGTTAGCGGGCCCTGCTGTGACCGGACTGGTTACTGATCCTCAGTTGATTCAAGAGATTGCGCATGTGGGCATTATCTTTTTACTTTTTCTGTTGGGGCTGGATCTTTATCCGCAGAAACTGATCAAACTGCTGAAAGAGACAACCGGAATCACGCTGGTGAGCACAGCGGTGTTTGGATTGCTAGGTTATGTTGTGGCCGACAGTTTTGGATTCACCGGAGTGGACTGCCTGTTGGTGGGCATGGCAAGCACGCTGTCGAGCACCATTGTTACTCTGAAGTTGTTGCCTACTACTGTTTTGCATCATCGCCACACCGGAGAGATTATTATCAGTATTTTGTTGTTGCAGGATCTCCTGGCGATCATTGCGTTACTGGTGCTGCATTCTCTCTCGGGGGGGTCGTTTGCTTGGCAGAACGCTGCCGTGTTGTTCATTGGTACGCCGGTGATGTTCGTTGGGAGCTTTGCCGCCGAACGCTGGTTGTTGCGGCCCCTCTTTCGTCGCTTTGACCGCATTCGTGAGTACGTCTTTTTGCTGGCGGTGGGTTGGTGCCTGTGCATGGCGCAAATTGCATACGGCCTGGGTCTTTCTTTCGAGATTGGTGCGTTTGTTGCCGGGGTTACCTTAGCGAATAGCCCGATTGCTTCTTACATTGCCGATACGCTGCGGCCCTTACGAGACTTCTTTCTCGTCATGTTCTTCTTCGCTCTAGGTGCTGGTTTCAACGTTGATCTGGTTAGCGATATTTGGATTGCCGCGACGGTTTTGGCGATTGCGGTGGTGATAATCAAGCCGACGGTCTATTGGGCGCTTTTTAGAATCGCCGGTGAAAATAGGATTCTCGCTGGCGAAGCGGGCGCGCGCTTGGGGCAGTTAAGTGAGTTTTCTCTGTTGCTGGTGGCGGTGGCGTGGCAGGCGGGTATTATCAGTCCCGCTGCGTCGGCACTGGTCCAGCTGGCAACGCTTTTGACCTTTGTCATTTCAGCGTCGGTCGTGGTTTTCCGCTATCCCACCCCGATCTCCTTATCAGACCGTTTGCGTCGGGACTGAAGCTTCCTTTGTTAAAGAAAAGTTTATTGCTTCTGTTGTGCATCCCATTGAATGGTTGGGCGGGAGCCATTGATAACAATGAGACAACAGATCTGTTGCTCGGGGGGGTGGGTATGTTGTTGGGTCATGAATTAGGTCATTTGGTGATGTCTCAAACAAAGGATATTGAGTTTGATGGCGTGGCGATTGTTTATTCGCAGTCCGTTTTGACGCCGCGAGAGAAGTTGCGGGTGGCTTCGGCTGGTTTCCAGACACAGTGGATTTTGTCCGAGTTAGCCTTTGATCAACTGCAAAAGCCGAGTACGGGTCGCTCACGTGATCTGGCCACTGGAGCCATACTTGGACATCTTGCGATCACAGCGGCTTACCTCACTTTTCTTAAAGACGATGCCTACGGTGACGTCACGGCGATGGCCGAGGCAACGGCGAATTCTCGTAATAAGATAGTTAAGTTTCTGGCGGTGCCAGCGGTACTAGATGCGTGGCGACTTTGGGGGGATCCGCCACGTTGGGTGCCCCATGTCTCCCGGGGTGCCAAGGGTTGGGGTATTGCCTGGGCCTGGAACTGGTAGGCGCGTGTATCGATCAAAAAATTCACGATGGAGTCGGTTGGTGGGAAATACGGTATAACGTCAGGCACGCCCCGCTTTATTGACCCGCCTATTGTGAGAGGTAGCGATAAAATGAACGACAACGATCTTTACTCCCGAAGCCATCGGTCACAGACAGGTGATGGGCCTGGGGAGTTTGGAAGCCCTACCCGTTTGCCAAACAGTTGGGCCTGGCGGCACAACACAAAATTTCCGATGGGAAATGTCTGGTTTCCTGACGAAGTGATGCCTAACACACCAGAGAAACTGTCGATGCTGGCGCGGGTTCTCCGATTTTTCTCTCGTTCCCCCATGGCTTGAGCGGTAGCGCGCAGAAATTATCGTGAAGCTGATGCACCCACGCGAAGCTGAGCGTGCGCAACGAGAGCGTATGGCCGTTTTTTACGAGCGGGCGCGGTCGCCGGTTATGCAGGATATCGAGCGACGCGTATGCGGTTGTGACTATGGGGCCAGTAGTTGGACGACTCGGGCGGAGGCGGACGCGCTATCCGAATTGCTCGGCTTGAAGCCGGGCGACCACTTGCTGGATGTTGGCGCGGGTTCCGGCTGGCCGGGCCTGTATATGGCGAGTCAGCGTGGGTGTGACGTGACCTTGGTGGATCTTCCACTCGCCGGTCTTCGGATTGCATCTAGGCGTTCGCTTCTTGAGTGCAACGGTGGCAGATGTTTGGTGACCGTGGCAGATGCAGCACAATTGCCTTTTGGTTTGGCCACTTTCGATGCGCTCAGTCACAGTGATCTCCTGTGTTGTCTGAGGGACAAACAAGCGGCACTAGCGAGTTGTCGCCAAGTATTGCGAGTGAGTGGTCGAATGGCATTGACGGTCATCTCGTTGGCGAGCGGACTCACTGCGCTACAGAAAGCACGTGCCATTGAAGCGGGTCCACTATTTGTAGAGGCACCGACGGCCTACCCAGAGCTTTTGAGGGAAACCGGGTGGCGGGTGATCGAAGTCCAGGATCTCAGCGCTGAGAGCATTGCGTTGTGTGGGCAATTTATTGCGTCAGATAACGAACGTCGTGAAGAGTTGATCGGACTTTTGGGTCAAAGCGATTTCGATGACCGACAGTCATTGTGGCATGCGCGATTGTCTGGGCTTCGAGAGGGACTGCTTCGTCGTCAACTGTTTGTTGCTACGCCGGTAGGATAAGTGACACGACTCCGACGTTGATTGGTTACCTGATGGGGTCGATCTGATGACGTTTCCGCCGGCAGTGGTTTTTTTACGTGCAGTACGAGATTGAGCATCCGCAGGGCGGCATTGATCGCGGCAAACACCTGATTGGCGTGCACGCCCCGTGTTCTTAATGTCTTGCCTGCCTGATCCCATGTGATCAGGCATTCGGTCAAGGCATTAGTTTGCCCGCCCCTGGGAATATGAATCTCGAAATCTGTCAGCCGAGGGATTGTCACTCCGATGGGTTCAAAGATTTGTGCCACAGCGTTGATAAACGCATCCAAACCACCATTACCGGAGCCGGTCGCACGATACATTTCACCGTCAACACATAGGCGAAGGCTGACCGTTGACTCGACCTCAAGGCCACTTGTGATCTGGCAGTTAAGCAGATCCACATGTTGATATTCACCGCTTTCCAATACGTCGGCAATAATGAACGGTAGATCATCAGCGGTTACCGTGGTCTTGGCGTCTCCGATCTCGACAATGCGTTGCAGCACTTTCTCCTGATCATCGGTCGATAGCTCAAAGTCGAGTGCCTCGAGATTCTTAGCCAGCGACGCACGGCCACTCATCTTGCCCAGCGCATAACTATGTCGCCTGGCAAAACGTTCCGGTCGAAGGGCGGTCTGGTAGAGGCCCGCTTTGCGGTCTCCGTCAGCGTGTAGTCCGCTGGTTTGGGTAAAAACATCTGTGCCAATAATCGGTGCATTGGCCGCCGTGTGTTTACCAGAGAAATGAGCCACCAGTTGACTGACATTGTGTATTTTAGATTCGTCGATGCCAATGTGTTTGTTCAATTTGTCACGCAATACAACGGCCACCTCAGCTAGCGAGACATTGCCAGCCCGTTCACCCAGACCGTTCATCATCGTATGAATGCCTGTGGACCATCGACCGGTTCCGATACAGGTATACGGAACAGCTTAGGCACTTCTGGGTGTTGGAGGAGTTGCTGGTCTATGCATTCGTTTTGGCTGAGAAGCCCGATGCCACCATGTCGATAAACGTTTGCGCGGGGGCAGAAAGATAGGTCTTCTGACGCATTACGATGCCGTAACTTCGAGTCGGAAAATAGGCAGGTAATGAGATGCGCACAATTTTTTCTTGTCCAGTTAGACAGATATCGGTAACCACGGAAATACCCAGTCCGAGTTCAACATATTTTTTGATCACTTCCCAGCCGCCGACTTCTAGGGTGACGTTGTAAGGCAGTTTGTGTTGGTTAAATACCATCTCGACCATTCGCCAGGTATACAGTTGTCGCGGAGGCAAGATCAGGCTGTAAGGGCTAATGTCGGCCAGCGTGAGCTTCTTGGCTGATTTCTTTGTTAAGGGATGGCCTTTGGGAGCGATCAGTACGGTTTCAAATTCGTGTATTGGTAAATAGCTGATGTCGTTTGGTACTTCAATCATGGAGCCCACGGCAAAGTCAGCTTCGTCAGCGCGCAGCATCGCCAGCCCAGCGCGCCCGGTGACGTTGTGTAACTTGATGCGTACTTTCGGATAAGTTGTCGCAAATTTTTTCACATACTCTGGCAGGAGGTAGAGCAGTGTCGATTCCCCGGCGGCAATATTGATCTCGCCGGTGTTCAACTCGCCTAAGCGGGCGGCAAAGGTCTCAGACAGGTGATCGACACCTTCAAGTAGGGGTGAGGCAATCTCAAGCAGCGCAGCGCCTTGCGATGTTAGGCGGATGGTCGGTCCGCGACGTTCGAAGAGTACCGTCTCCAGTTCTCGTTCGAGAGCCTGAATTTGCAACGAGATGGAAGGTTGACTGAGAAACAACTGCTCGGCTGCACGAGAAATGCTGTTGGCCCGGGCGGCATAACAGAAAGCTCGAAGTTGTTTCAGCCGATTCTGTTTGTAGTAAGGGGTTGAAGGCACTTTGAGTCATCGGTGAGGCTGAAGTTAGTATTAACTATATCAATACTAATAATTAAAATAATTAACTTTGTAAATATTTATCCCCTATCTAAAGTC
>CAJQRU010000016.1 GCA_905612355.1 uncultured Gammaproteobacteria bacterium | reverse complement strand
AAACGCATCGTATCGAATTTCGATATTGCCGAAGAGCACCCGGGTGGTGGAAGGGTCTGCGTAAAAGCATACGGACTGATTCAGAAAACATACAACCCACACCGCATTCGCCAACCAATGAAGCGAACCAATCCGAACAAAGGACGCGACGAAGATCCCGGATTTGTTCCGATCAGCTGGCAAGAAGCCTTTCAGATTGTTGGAGAAAAACTGCGGGAAATCCGGACACGCGGCCTGGTTAACGAAGAGGGCATGCCACGTGTTGCCTCCACTACTGGCGGCGGGGGCACACCAGTTCAATATATGGGTTCGTTCCCTGCCTTCATGTCGGCGTGGGGGCCCATTGATCAAAGCTATGGCGCCGGCCAAGGGGTCAAGTGCTACCACTCGGAACACCTTTACGGTGAACTCTGGCATCGCGCCTTCACGGTTTCTCCCGACACGCCACGGGTGAATTACATCATCAACTGCGGTAACAACGTCGAATCAACTGGTGGCGTTATTGGAGTCTGGCGAGGCGCCAATGCGAGAGCGCGAGGGGTAAAACGGGTGCAGGTTGAACCGCATCTTTCAGTAACCGGCGCCGTGTCAGCAGAATGGGTTCCGATCAAACCTAAAACGGATGCTGCATTTCTATACGCCCTACTGCATCGAATGCTCATCGAACAATCATTCGAGACCACGTGTGACCTGCCACATCTTAAGAAAATGACCAATTCACCCTACCTAGTAGGCCCCAACGGTTGGTTTCTACGCGACGTAGAAAGCGGCAAACCCCAGGTGTGGGATCTGTCTACTGATAGCGCTAAACCATTCGACGATGAGGTGGCTGATGTTGCACTGACCGGCACGTTCCAAGCAAGCGGCTTTGAGAGCGGGGCTGACAACGAAACGATGCAGCACAACGAATGCCAAACACAGCCTGCATTCCAATGCCTGATCGAGCACATGCGTCCATACGATGCCGACTGGGCGGAAACCGAATGCGAGGTCCCGGCAGAAACGATACGACGCATTGCAGACGAGTATGTCTCACAGGCAAAGATTGGTGAAACAGTAGACATACAGGGACACACGCTGCCCTACCGACCAGTCGCCGTGATGCTAGGCAAAGGGGTCAACAATGGATGGGGCGGCTACCACTGCTGCTGGGCACGCACCCTACTCGCAACGCTGGTCGGCGCATTGGAAGTACCGGGGGGCACCTTGGGTACAACCGTCAAGCTGGTGCGACCGGCAACCAGCCGGGTTGGATCAGTTTTACCTGGCGAAGACGGTTTTATGAATCATTCATTTAACCCCACCAGCGCTAACGAATGGGAGAGGGAGCCGAAGGTTCGTAATGCCTACAAAACGCTGGTTCCTCTCGCGTGTGACTCACCCTGGTCACCAGCCCTTGGTCCAGCGCATCTACCTTGGTTATTCCAGAAATCAGCGCCTAAGAACTGGCCAAGAACACAGCCACCCGACTTGTGGTTTTGCTACCGAACGAACCCGGCAATCAGTTCATGGAATGCACCAGAAGTTGCCGCGCGGCTCGCTGAGTTTCCGTTCATTGTTGCCTTTGCTTATACCGAGGATGAAACCAATCATTTTGCCGATGTGCTATTGCCAGAAGCCACCGATCTCGAAAGCACGCAACTGGTTCGAATTGGTGGTACCAAGTTTTCTGAAAATTATTGGCATCACGATGGCTGGGCAATTCGTCAGAAAGCCATTGACCCAATCCATGACACGATGGATATGACAGACATTGCTAGTCATCTAGCTAGAGAAGCTGGCATCTTGGATGGCTATGTCGATGCAATTAACCACGGCGCCGCGGGCAGCCGCCTGTCGCGGGCAAACTGTTATGACTTTTCTCTCGATAGGGAGCACATGCCGGCAGGTGATGACATCTGGAACGCTATGTGCAAAGCCGTTAGTTGGGATATGAGTGACGGAGACGAGGTACATGACCTCAACTGGTTTCGCCGTGAAGGCTATATGCTTCGAGAGTTCCAGGAACTCGACTGGTATCTATACCCGGCTTTGGAACGCCAGGGGCTGCGTTTTGAGATGCCATACCAGGAACGGCTCACTCGCCATGGAAAACAGCTGGAACACCGACTGCGTGAGATTGGATTGGACTGGTGGGATGATCAGTTAGCTGAGTACGAGTTCATGCCGACTTACCAATCCTTCTCCGATATCTGGAAAAACTATGCCACCGAATTTGGTGAAGACCCCGAGGATTATCCCTTCTGGGCATTGACTGCACACTCTATGCCCTATGCTTGGGGCGCCAACGTGAGCATTCCATTAATGCATGAGGCTGCACTCAATCTTACGGGCCACAATGGGGTCATCATTAATCGGACACGGGCCCACGAGCTTGCGATTAATGAAGGGGATGCCGTAATGATTGAATCGGTTACCGGCACGACTCAAGGCACCGCAGTTCTGCGAGAAGGTATCAGGCCCGACACCATCTTGATGATCGGCCAGTTTGATCACTGGAAAACACCGATAGCACGCGATTTAGGATTGGCTAGCATCAACAGCGTCACTGACATCTCACTCAAACTAACCGACTCTACCGGTAGCAGCGCTGACCTGGTCAGGGTAAAGGTTTATCTCATCGATAAGCATCTCGCAACACACCATGACCGAAAGTCCCGCGTGACTACGTCATGACCAATCGGATTGCTGAGAGGTCCACCACCCCACGCTGGGGAATGGTCATCGATGTCAATCGATGCGTCGGTTGCCAAACCTGCACTGTGGCCTGCAAGCATTGGAACGACACGCAGCCCGGCGTGCAATGGCGCAGTGTCATCGATGTCGAAACAGGACGATATCCCAATGTGGAACGGTTTTTCCTGGTCGTTGGCTGCCAGCATTGTGCAGTCCCACCTTGCGTCCCGGTCTGCCCGACGGGCGCTACCCAACAAAGAGATGACGGCCTCGTCACAATGAACTATGACACCTGTATTGGCTGTGCTGCCTGTGCAGTTGCCTGTCCATACGATGCACGAACCATAGCTCACGAGCACCAATGGTACTACGGTACGGAAACGCTACAGGAGGAAAGCGCGCGGCACCCAGAGCGCGAAGGGGTTGCACAGAAATGTACTTTTTGCGTTGATAAAGTCGACGAGGCAACCGCCCGTGAACTGGATCCCGGGGTTGATTTTGACGTGATGCCTGCGTGCGCCGCATCTTGCATCAGCAATGCCATTTATTTTGGTGACTTCAATAACCCGGCCAGCAACGTCTCCACATTGGTTCGTGACCAACCGACCATGCGTTTGAATGAGGACCTGGGTACTGACCCACAAATCAAGTACCTTTATTCCACCCCCACCGTACCGGGACGCGACACCGATGCGGACGATCTTGACGAAAAACATCAGTCTGATCCGGCCAATCCACTGGTTGGTAAACGCCAAACATTCTGGGACTGGCGGGCGGCAATGAACTGGTGTCTTGGCGGCCTTGGCAGTGGGCTCGCCGCCTCAGCGTGGGTCGCCTACGTCATCGGCCAGATTTCGATGCAGGAAATCCATCAGCTACAGCTAATTGCTGGTGTCATGATGTTGGCCGGTTTGTTCTTCGTATGGCTCAAAATTGGACGTCGATGGCGCGCCTGGCGGGCGTTGTGGCGACCCCAGACGTCCTGGATGACACGTGAGCTTTATGCAGCCGGGGTTTTTCTCGCCTCAGTACTGGCGACAACCCAAGTCAGCCAACCTGTGGTCGGGCTGTATCATCTCGCGGGTTTTGCGGCCGCCTGTTTCCTCTTATGCCAAGCAAGAATTCTTTACAGTGCCAAAGGCATTCCCGCCTGGCGCACACTTCGAGTTCCCTGGCTTATCGTTGCATCAGGCCTGCTTGAGGGCGTTGGCCTCACTCTACTGCTGGCATCAACGAATATGATCTCGAGCGGCGGCAGCGTTTATCTTGACCCCTCCAGGCTGGCAGGGGCGTTGGTAGCCCTCGCATTATTGAACGCACTTTTGTGGCTCGGTTACCGCTATGGGGCCGATCGCGCAGCCAGACCACCGCTCGCAAATCGAATAGTCGACAATATGTCGTGGCCATTACTCATGGTCGGACATCTGGCACCCATTTTGCTAACGTTAGCAGCTGGGTTGGATGGAGCGAGTAGCGCCGCGTTGCTCGGCATCGCTGGTTTCTTGGCGATGGCAGGCGGTACGTTCTGGAAATGCGGCCTGATTCTCAAAGCCTCTTACCAACACGGCTTTTCTCTCAGTCGACTGCCGCAACGAGGATCCGGCACCCGGGCGGCGCCCAGCCTGGTGGCTTGAACTTAAGCGACATACCGCATCACTGTGCC
>CAJQRU010000015.1 GCA_905612355.1 uncultured Gammaproteobacteria bacterium | reverse complement strand
ATCGGGGTCTCCATTGGGTTTTTTGCCTGTCACCAGAAGAAAGTTGGCGAGGTTGATGGCGGCGCGTAAAGTGCCGGTGGGCGCAAGTTCGATAGCGACTGGATTGGGCATGAGATTCACTTTCAACAATAGGATGTTAGACGACGATTGTAGGCGCTTGCCCGTGTCGCGTCTTCCGTTGGGTTGAGAGACATCAGCCGGTGATGCCACAGACTTCAACCTCGTTTCACAATGAATACACTCGCGCGATGCCTGTCTTAACATGATATTGCACGCAGACATGGACGCGTTTTACGCGTCGATTGAACAACGCGATACGCCGGAATATCGGGGTCGGCCCATCGCTGTTGGAGGAATCGGCCCGCGCGGTGTCGTGTCAGCAGCGAGTTACGAAGCGCGGCCTTTCGGTGTGCATTCTGCTATGCCCACGGTTGAGGCTCGCAAACGGTGTCCCGATTTAATCGTTATTCCCGGTGACATGGCGCGGTATCGCCGCGAATCAAAGCGTGTGTTTGAAATCTTCGAGGAATTTTCACCATCGATTGAAGGCATCTCACTGGATGAAGCATTCCTGGATTTGGTGGGAACAGAACGCCTGATGGGTCAGCCCCAGGTATTGGGGGAAAAACTTCGCCAACGGGTGCGGGAGCGCTTAGGTCTTCCAGTCTCAGTGGGTATAGCCCCCGTCAAGATGGTGGCGAAGATTGCGAGCGAGGAAGCTAAGCCCGATGGATTGGTGCAGGTTCAGTCGGGGGAGGTGGCGGAATTTCTGGCACCGTTACCCGTTGGGAGAATCTGGGGGGTAGGTCCGGTTGGAGAAAAGACGCTGCAGGCTGCGGGTTTTAAAACGTTGGGTGATCTTGCACGTGCCTCCCAAGAGGATCTAGTGGGGGCGCTCGGTGACTGGGGCATTGCCGTTGGGCAACTGGCGCGTGGTGAAGACGCTCGGGATGTTGAGCCCTATCGTGAGGCGGTCTCGATCAGCGAGGAAAACACATTCACTCAGGACGTAGTAGATGGAGCGGTGGTTAATGCCACGCTCTTCTCCCATGCGGAGTCGGTAGCCCGGCGACTCAGGCGCGGCGCTCTTCGAGCGCGGACGGTGGTGCTTAAGTGGAAAGGGGCGACTCGCATTCGTCCGGGGGCCCAGGGTTATCCGCTGTTTACTCGCCGAGTGACTTTGAAGGACTCCACCAACGACGGCCCAACCATCGCAGCGGCGGCGCGTACCCTTTGGTCACGGGCCGCCTTCAAGCAGTCGGTGCGGCTATTGGGGGTGGGTGTCACCAATCTCGTTGATATTGATGAGCATCAGTTAAGTCTTTTTGACTCGGTCTCAGGTGAGCCGCAGCGCGAGTTGAATGATGTGCTGGATCGAATTACGGATCGTTTTGGTAATGAGGCCATTGGCCGGGGGCATCGTCGATCGGTGGAGCGGGCGGGCCTGACGCAGCAGGACAAGCGAGGGGAGAAATAAGCATTAACTTGTCGCATCGGTGGTCATCGGTAAGCTTCGATCGACAGCCCACTCGCTCAGCGATGCGTCGTACAGACTGACATGGGGATGGCCAAAGAGAACGAGGAACATGGCGGTTGTGCTGGCAGCAATACCGCCGCCGCAATAAGTGATCACATGATCTGCCTCGTTGGTGCCGACCGCATGGAGGCGGGAGCGAATCTCCTCGCTGGGGAGGAATTCCATCGTCGCAGGGTTTACCAATTCATTGGTCGGGACATTAACTGAGCGCGGGATGCGGCCGGGTCGACCGTAATGGCCGAACGCTCCGTTATCAAGTCCGGCATGTTGAACGGCGCGCAGCGCATTGATGATGCAGGTGTTATCGTCATCGATGGCGGATAACACCGTCGCTTTGTCCACCAGCAGTCCGTTTCGTGGTTGTGTTGTCAGCAAGGCCGGTGGGTGGGTAGTGGTCTCGCTCGAAACGGCACGCCCATCCGTTTGCCAACGGGTGAGGCCCCCGTTCAATACGCACGCCCGGTCAAAGCCCACAGTTCTCAGTAGCCACCAGATGCGGGTAGCCCACTGCGGCGTGGTCTGGCTGTACAGTACCGCGGTGGTGTTGTCTCCAATACCCAGTGCGCCAAATTTTTCCGCCAGTTGATTTGCCTGAAGGCAGGTGAAACGATAAGGGCTGGTGGTGTCGGATAAGTCCTGTTGCAAGTCGATAAATGCGGCGCCGGGGATATGTGCTTTGTCATAGTCATCTTTTCCTGACTGAACGACATACGGCGCGTCGGACTCCGGGTCTGACTGGTGAATAAGGTGTGTGGTGCAGTCGAAGACTCGAATATCCGAGTCGGTCAGGTGCTGCGCGAGCCAGTCGGGCGTGACGACAACTTCGTTTAAGGTGTGTGTGTTGTTTGTCATTGAGGTATCAAGAAGATTAGTTTTGAAGGTTCATTTAACAGGGTATGGCGACGATAATATCCCTTGCATGGTAGGGTTACTGGAACAACTTACTCTAAACAAAAAATACGGGAAGCGATATGGCATTTTATGAATTAAGGCAATACACCATTAAGCCAGGCAAGATGGCCGAGTGGTTAACACTGATGGAAGGCGAGATTATTCCCTTTCAGGTGGCTCAAGGCATGGTGATCACGGGGAGTTTTACGGGGGAGGAAGACGACAGTGTTTACATTTGGATGCGCCGTTTTCAAAGCGAGGAAGAGCGCAAGGCGCTTTATGCCGCGGTCTATGAATCAGAGTACTGGAAAGATGTCGTTTCGCCGCAGGTCGCTGAACTGATCGATAGAGAGAAGAATCACGTTACGCGGATAGTGCCAACGGAGAAGTCGACGACACAATGACGGTAGCGCCGGAAAACCCGTTACTTGACGAACTAGCGGCTATGGGTCGGCAGTCTGATGCTGACATCGACATTGCCCGGACGGCATTACTGTTGGCGAGGCTGGATCTGCCCGAGGTGGAGTGCGAGCCCTATTACGCTCACCTCGAGGATCTTCGCGCTGCAGCGGTAGAGGGATCAAGTCTGGTCGTTGGGCTGCGCCAGGTGATGTATGAGGCCAATGGCTATCGAGGCGACAGCGAAACCTACGACGATGGGGACAACGCCAATCTTCTGCAGGTGATTGATCGGCGCAAAGGCTTGCCGGTGGCGCTTGGGATTCTGTGCATTCATGTTGCCCGAGCGTGGGGTGCGGTCATCGATGGCACTGCTTTTCCCTCTCATTTCCTACTGAGGCTGATCGAAGGTGATGAGTTCTTTTATCTCGATCCCTTCGATTCGCTCACAGTGATGGATGATGCGTCTGTGCAGGCGCTTTTTGTGCAGATGCATGGATCCGCCGCGCGGTTTGATCAGGCTTATCTGCAGCCGGTCAGTGATCGGACGGTCTTGTTACGCCTTCAAAACAACATCAAGCTGCGCGCCTACCAGGCAGGTGAGATCAAACGCGCACTGCAGGTGGCTGAACGCATGGTGATGCTGGCCCCTGCGCTGGGTGAGTTGCGCTTGAGTGTTGCGGGACTTTTGGCGGAGGCGGGAATGATACGAAGTGCGATGAAGACATTGGAAGCAGTATCGAATGACTCCGGGCACGAGCGACTGCATGCTGAGGCGCAGAAGCGGCTTTTATCGTTGCGATCCCGGCTGAATTAGCTGGGATAGGCTGGATTCGGCGCTGCCACGAACTTTCGTGTCGAGAAATTTTGATTTCTGGTGGTGGTGTTTGGGATGCTCTATCATCGTTGCCAGATCGTTGCCAGATCGTTGCCAGATCGTTGCCAGATCGTTGCCAGGGTATTGATCGCTGATTTCTGATGTGGCGTTGTCATGGGAGATAGACACGAGCAGGGGCTGGGCGAATGATTCCCAATGCCCGTTTATTTTTCACAACATCTCAACCTCTATGGAGATGCTATGCGTTGCGAAATAGTCGCTATTGGTACTGAACTGTTGTTAGGCCAAATTGTCGATACCAATTCCTCGTGGATGGGTGGACAACTCGCACTCGCGGGTATCGATTCGCTGTACCAAACGAAGGTGGGGGATAACCTGGGCCGTATGGTCAGCACGATCCAACTGGCGCTTGAGCGAAGCGACGCAGTGATTGTCTGTGGTGGCTTGGGACCGACTCAGGACGACATTACTCGAGAAGCGATCGCCGAAGTTATGGGCGTATCACTGATTCGGCACGATGATATAGGGGAGCATATTCGCCGCCTGTTCGAATCTCGTGGCCGCGAGTTTACGCAGAATAATCTGCGTCAGGCGGATGTGCCAGAGGGTGCAACGACTATTGCCGAAATGCCGGGGACCGCGCCAGGCCTGGTATGTCCGGTCGAGGATAAAGTCATTTATGCAGTGCCTGGTGTTCCTTATGAGATGCGAGAGATGGTTTTGGGCACAGTGATTCCCGATCTTCAGCGCCGGGCAGGGGTGACCGCGGTGATTCGCAGTCGAGTGCTGCGCACCTGGGGGCAGAGCGAGTCGGGCTTGGCGGAAATGCTGGCGGGGCGTATTGAAGCGTTGGATCGCTCTGGCCTTGCGACACTGGCTTTTCAGGCGAGTGGCGTTGAAGGGCTCAAGGTTCGTATCACTGCTAAGGCAGCTGATGCGCTAGCGGCGGATGCCATCATTGCCGAAGAAGAGCGGCACGTTCGCGACATTCTTGGTAGTTATGTGTTTGGCATTGATGAGCAAACGATGGAATCGGTAGTGCTCGATTTGTTGCGAGAGCGTGGATGGACCCTCGGCGTGGCGGAATCCTTAACCGGTGGCCTGGTGGGTGCGCGCCTTGCCGCGATACCCGGGGCGAGTGAGGTGTTCCGGGGCAGTGTGGTCGCCTATTCGAGTGAGGTTAAATTCGACTTGCTGGGTGTCCCCGAAGGACCGGTGGTGACGGAAGCGGCAGCGAAAGCGATGGCAGAAGGTGCGCGCAAATATCTCAAAGCCGACGTGGGGTTAGCGGTTACCGGCGTGGCGGGACCCGCGGAACAGGAAGGGCAACCGGTCGGAACGGTTTACCTCGGCATTGCCATGCCCGGCATCAGTGATGCGCGCTGGGCGCGGATGCCCGGTGATCGCAATCGGATTCGTGAGTACAGCGTGATCAACTTATTGAATCTGCTTCGGCGTCGTGTTCTGACGGGCGGGGCCTCTGGCGAGAGTGAAAGCACATAAGAGCAGGTGCCAGCCCCATCATTTTGGGATACCTAAATGGTCTGAATCCAGTTGCTTAAGGCGTGAGCGATTTCTTCGGGAGAATCCTCTTGAATAAAATGGCTGCCCGCCACGGTGACTTCAACTTGGTTGGGCCAATGTCGGCAGAATTCTCGGGGTTCGCCTGTGAGAATGGCGCCGGGCTCAGCATTGATAAATAGCTTGGGCACGGGGCTTTCCGACAGCCAGTCAGCATAAGATTGCACAATCTCCACGACATTGGCGGGCTCGCCGTCTATTGGGATTTGCCGTGGCCAGGTGAGCGTCGGTCGACGGCTTTCCCCGGGATCTAGATAGGGGCGTCGATAGACCGCCATTTCTTCATCGGTCAATGTCCTAAGGACAGATCCGGGTAACACTTTTTCAACAAAGATATTTTTATCAAGCACCATGGCCTCACCGGCCGGGGATCTGAAGCCCTGAAAGACTTTTGCGGAAAGTTCGGGCCACTCTGTCCAGGATACCGGGCGGACAAGACTTTCCATATAGCATAGTCCTTTGATCGCCTCACGGTGACGATTGGCCCAATCAAAACCCAGCGCTGAACCCCAGTCGTGCACGACCAGGACAACGTTCGCTTCTACATTAAGTGCGGCGAGGGCAGCATCGAAATACTGACGATGTTCTTCGAAGGTGTAACGCTCTGGCCCCGAGGGATCCAGTTTTTCTGAATTTCCCATGCCGATGAGGTCGATCGCGATGCAGCGACCTAAAGCGGATAGCTGCGGCATGATATTTCGCCACAGGTAGGAGGACGTTGGGTTGCCGTGCTGAAACACAATCGGTGTGCCGGTACCTATTTCGACGTAACTCATCTGGCGTCCCAGCACTTCAATGGTCTTGTGATCGAGTTCACGGGTATTCATCGAGATAGAGTCCTTTTTTATAAGGTCAGCGGATGCTACGCTCGCCATCGACCGAGACTGATTGCCCGGTAATAAAGCTGGCGTCGTTAGAGCAGAGAAAAGTGATCACACTGGCGACTTCATCTGCTGAAGCCAGTCGCCCCAACGGGTGTTTGGCAATCGACGCGTTACGGGCAGCGTCGATATCGCCGGTATCTTTGAACATTTTCTCGACCATGGGGGTCGTGATGGTACCGGGGCACACAGCGTTCACACGAATGCCATCGAGCGCATGGTCGGTAGCCAGTGAACGGGTTAAAGCCGTGACACCCCCTTTTGAAGCGGAATAAGCAAGATGCCCGATAGCGCCGCCGCCTTTTTGGCGCATCTCGGGAATGACTGCACGACAGCCCCGAAACAGGCCTTTTAGATTAACGTCGAAAATTTTATCCCAGGTGGCATCATCGGTCTCTTCGGCCGTTCCTTCGATTAAAAGCCCTGCGTTGTTAACCAGGATATCGATACCGCCGAATTGTTCGCGACAATCAGCCAGTGCGGCGTCCCAGTCAGATTGCAATCGAACATCGAGTATGCGTTGCGTGAAGTCGCTGGCAGCAGTGCGCTCCTCGTCCCCGATGATGCCGGCAATGACAAGGGCTCCGTCGGCGCTCATGCGTTCTGCTGTGGCTTTGCCGATACCTGTGCCGGCACCGGTAATCAGAGCGACTTTCCCCCGCACACTCATACTGGCGGACTCAAGACGCGCTGGGAAGTGATTCGAAGGATAGCGCGCTTATTTTCTGGAGTGACGACGTGCACTTTGTTGCGTTTACTATGAGCCGCTACCACCAGAGATGCCGAGTCAAGGGCATCTCTGGTGATTTGGTTTTAGAAATGCATTAATCAGCGCTGCTTCGTTGGGCCGATGCTCTTAAACTCATGATAAGAAAGAGCGCTGCCAGGATTGCAGCGACGCACACATTGATGATGGCCGGCGGTCCAGAAATACTGCCCGCGTACAGGTCGTAACCAACCCGTGCCACCCAAGATAGCTGGATCAACCCCATCAGGATACCCGCCGCGGCGAGTTTATCGTCGATCCAGGACGGTAGCATGAAGGTAAGTATTCCGGTGCCGAGAAAAGAAAGACCGAGGGCGCCCATGACCACCACGAGGTCTGCAGTTTGTTCCATGCCATACATTTCGAGGGCCATCCCGGGGGTGGCGAGCATAGAGACGCCGTTTACAATCAATATAACCCCACTAATTTTGAATAACAGGCTCAATTTCACTTTAAACTCTCCTGATCATGAATGGACGAAGCACAACGATATCGATTATATCAATCGGGGCCGAGTTTTGCGGGCATGTTGACTACGAGAGTTAGGCGCTGAACCACAGATGGCCTATGGCGCCGTGGTAAGAGGGGAGGAGACACAACAGTACCGATTGATTGGTTTAAAAGGAGAGATTTCACATGACAGCCTATCTCATTGTAAAAGCTTCTGTGGCCGAAGCAGATCGAGAAGCATTTGATCGTTGGTATCAGGAGAAACACTTGCCTGATGCCGTGGTGGCGTTTAACGCACTGGGTGCGACGCGTGGGTGGAGCGATGTTGAAGTCGGCGTGCACTTCGCATTTTATGAGTTTCCAACGTTGCAGGCGGCTAATGCGATTGCCGATTCCAAGGCGATCAAAGCGCTTATCGAAGAATTTGATCTAACCTGGAAGGATCGAGTAACGCGAACTCGGGATGTCGTCGAGATTATCCAGAACATCGCGGCGGCAGAGTGAATCGACAAAGCCAGTGATCCAAGGGCGGTCAGACTTGAGCCGAAGTGGGTTCTATCGCTGAGTGGTGCGGGCTCTATAAAGATTGTTCAATGCCGATGTTGGCGGTGATTTCGTAGGATCGAATGCGGGCGGCCGGATCATAAATTTGTGAGGCGATAATGAGTTCGTTTGCACCCGTTTGTGCGACAAAACTCTCAAGGCCATCTCGCACGGTTTGGGCATCACCAACAAACGTACATGAGCCGACCTCTTCCAGTACCGCGCGTTCGGCGCCTGATAGTTGCCGCTCAAGGTCATCCACCGGTGGTGGAAGGAGCCCGGGTCTTCCGCGTCTCAGGTTGAGGGTAGAAAGCTGATGTGAACTACGTAGGCGACGACCTTCCTCGTTCGTGTCGGCCGCACACACGTTGCACCCGAGCATAACGTACGGTTGGTCTAACTGTTCAGAGGGCTGAAAGCGGTCACGATACAACTCGATCGCTTGCATCAGCGCTGCGGGTGCAAAGTGCGAGGCAAAGGCATAGGGCAGGCCCAGCGCTGCTGCCAGCTGTGCCCCATACAGGCTGGAGCCCAATATCCAGATCGGCACGTTGAGTCCCGCGCCGGGTACCGCCTTAACGTGTTGATCATCGGTTGTCTCGGCAAAGTAGGCCTGGAGTTCCTGAACATCTCGCGGAAAGTCATCCACATTGCCTTCGAGGGTGCGACGCAGGGCGTAAGCCGTTAACTGATCGGTACCGGGGGCCCGGCCTAATCCAAGATCGATGCGGCGCGGGTAAAGCGCCTCCAAGGTGCCGAATTGTTCGGCGATCACCAGCGGCGCGTGATTCGGCAGCATGATTCCCCCGGAGCCAATGCGCATTGAATGGGTGTTTCCAGCGACCAGTCCGATGACCACGGCGGTGGCGGCACTGGCGATGCCAACCATGTTGTGATGCTCGGCCAACCAGTAGCGGCGGTAACCTAGCGCTTCTGCACGTTGGGCCAGGGCTACGGTGTTACGCAATGCCTGGCCTGGATGCTGACCGGCAGGCACGGGGGCAAGGTCAAGAACGGATAACGGAATCATCGGGGATCAGACACCTATTCGGATGGGTTTAGACTCTAGCCAATCCGACGGTGGGAAGCTACTGTCCGTCAAGGCGGCCGGTGTTTTATAAAGCATTTGAGAATAGCGCAATGAACGATGATTTGCTGGAATCAATTGATGGTGGGATAGCGACACTGACTCTGAATCGACCGTCAGCGCGCAACGCGCTGACGCCGCAGATGATGACCGGCCTGACAGAAGCCTTACCGCGCCTGGCGGCCGATACAACGGTGCGGGTGGTGGTATTAACCGGTGCAGGCAATGCGTTTTGTGCGGGTGGCGATGTCAAACGATTCGCAGAAGCCTCAGACTCAGATCCCTCAGAAAAGACGTTTGACGAGAAGGTGCACGATCTTCGTAGCAGGATGGAAGTCAGCCGAGTGCTTCACGAAATGCCCAAACCAACGCTGGCTGTTATCCCTGGTGCGGCAGCGGGTGCTGGCTTGTCGCTTGCTTTGGCGTGCGATCTGCGCATCGCAGTCGATAACGCTAAGTTGACGACCGCGTTCTCGCGCATCGGACTGTCAGGCGATTTTGGTGGGAGTTACTTTATGACCTATCTTGTAGGGGTTGCGATGGCCCGGGAACTTTACTTTACCGGGAAAGTGCTCAGTGGGAGGGAAGCGCATGAGATCGGCTTGGTCAATCGGGTTGTCACGACGGATGCATTGCCAGGGGCGGCAGAAGACTATGCGAGCGAGCTCAGCGCTCTGCCTACGATCGCGTTGGGTTATATGAAGCGCAACCTTAATGTTGCTGTACGGGGTGTGTTGAGCGATGTGTTGGATTCAGAGGCGATACACATGATACGAACCTTTGAGACCGAGGATCATAAGGCGGCAGCGAAGGCATTTGTGCAGAAACAAAACCCCGAGTTTCGGGGGCGTTAAAGCAAAGGACATCACCAGCCCATGGCGCGACTGGTCCGTCTTGGATCGGCAGCCCCTTCGATTTCCCCTGACTTTAAGTCTTGTCGGACAGCGCAAACGCCGGCCACGGCGTGTGTCCAGTCATTCAGTCGTTCAACCCTATGGCCACGACGAGCGAGGTCCGAGGTAATCGCCTCGTCAACGCGGCCTTCTATCGTTAAGAGGCCAGGCCAAGAGCGGTGCGGCGAAAAGCTATCGGGGTGAGAGTGGGTCATAAAACGGGGTGCTTCAATGGCCTCTTGCAAGGGCCGCTTGAACTGCAGGTGATGGTATAGCACCTGCAGGTTGGCTTGAACCTGCGCGTCCCCCCCGGGCGTTCCAAAAGGCATGATCCATTGGCCGGGGACCTGGATAAAACACGGATTCGGGGTCAATCGCGGACGTTTCCCCGGGGCCATGACAGACGGATGTCCGCGAACAGCGCGGGATTGGTCACCGCGCGAGGAAATGGCGAGCCCGGTACCTGGAACAACCGGGGTGTCCCAACTGGTGTCGGAAGGGGTGGCGCAAATGGCGTTGCCTTGTTGATCGATGACACAGACAATCGAAGTGTCAGCAGGCAATTTGGGTAAGCCTCGGTCGTGGATAACGGGCGAGTGATAGGGCTGGTAGCCGGGAATGGATCCAGGAGCGGGCATGCCGGGTGCGGCGAGGTTGGCATCGATCAGCTGTGCGCGCTCGGCGCCGTAGGCACGGCTTATCAGTGTGTCGACCGGCACATCAACAAAGTCAGGGTCACCAAGATAAGCCTCGCGATCGGCGAGAGCGAGTTTGATGGCTTCGGCCATGGTGTGATAGTACGCAGCGGACCCCGGCTCCAGTGTGGTCACGTTACTGCCTTCTAGTATGGCGAGTGCCTGCAGCAGGGTAGGGCCCTGGCTCCAGGCACCACAGGTATGCACCTCAACCGGGTCACCGCCAAGTTGGAAGGTCCGCGACAGTGAGGGCAGTACCTGGCAATGAAAGTCCGCCAGATCTTCGGCACTCAGCAGTCCGTCGTGTTGCCTCTGGTGGGTGACGATTTGTTGTGCCAGATCACCTTGGTAAAACGCATGGCGAACCGCAGCGAGCCCGGCCAGTCGATCGGCGCCGGCGGCAAGTTCCTGATCACACAGAAACTGTAACGTAGCGCCGAGGTTGGACTGGACAAATTGACTACCCAGGTCGGGTACTTTGCCGTTAGGCATCCAGATGTCGACATTTTCAGACCAGTGGCGGTAATCCTCGGCATGTTGTGCGATGTAATCCAACATGACTTGGTGGCGAGGAAACCCCTGTGAGGCACAGCGAATGGCTCGGGCTGCGACGTCGCGAAAAGTAAAGGTGCCGTAACGCGATAATGCCGTTACAAAAGCGTCGGGTGCGGCGGGAATGACGGTGCGCTGAACGCCCAACGGGATCTCGCCCCCGTATCGCGCGATGTAGTCATCCACATTGAGAGCGCGAGGCCAACCACCGACGCCGGCAATAGTGACAATCTCACCAGTTGCGCCTAGACGGATCATCATCGGGGCAACGCCTGCGACGCTGACCTGGTCACTGTAGACAACGCCGAGGGTCAGCATCGCGGCAACGCCCGCATCAATGGCATTGCCTCCGCCTTCCAGCACTTCGAACGCGGCCAGCGCGGCGAGTTCGTGGCCGGCACTGACGACATAGTGATGACCGAGCGTTGCAGAGACAATTGCCAAGGTAAATCTCCCGTGAATCGGTTGGTTATTGCGTTACCAGCAGGTGACTACTCAAAGAGAATAATGCTCCGCGCAACTTCGCCGGCCGCCAGTGCATCGTATGCCACGTTGATGTCCTCGAGCGGGTAGGTCCGGCTGATCATCGGATCAATTTGCAGACGTCCACTGAGATAAAGGTCAGCTATCTTGGGTAGATCCACCCACGGGCGTGCGCCACCGTACCATGAACCAATGATGCCGCATTCGGTGCGCGGCAGGGAAAGGGCATTGATTGAAACCTCATCATGCTCTGGCGCCATTCCAACAATAACCGCCATTCCGCCGGGGGCCAGCATTTCGTACGCCTGGAGAATGGTGTGCGAATTGCCGATCGCTTCAAACGCGTAATCGACACCGCCGCCCGTTAACTCTTTCACGCGGGCCACTG
>CAJQRU010000014.1 GCA_905612355.1 uncultured Gammaproteobacteria bacterium | reverse complement strand
ATGGAAGCGTTCTCCGCGTGTGCGATTGCCGTTTTCTCCTCACTCAACCCGATGCGGGGCGAGCCCAGTACCTTGCATCGCATATCCCCGGCGCAAGCTATGTTGATCTGGAGGCTGACTTATCTGGCCCTGTTGATTCACGAACGGGCCGTCATCCGTTGCCCGAAGTGGGTGTGTTCCGCAAGACGCTCGGCCATCTTGGCCTGACTCCGGATATTCCAGTGGTCGTTTATGACGACGGGGGTTGTGCGATGGCCGCAAGATTCTGGTGGATGTTGCGCTGGATGGGGCACCGTGACATCAAAGTGCTTGATGGGGGGGTCGCCGCGTGGCAGGCAGCAGGCTTTGCGATGGGCTCAGGTAACGAGACTTATCAGAGCGCTATCTATGAGGGGCCTGCGGATGACAATTTGTGGGTGTCGGTTGAAACGGTAGAGTCCATTGTTGGGCAGGGGAGCGGCTTGATTGTTGATGCACGTGAGGCAGCGCGTTTCAAGGGGTGGCAGGAGCCATTGGATTTGGTAGCGGGGCATATACCGAGTGCGCTGAATCGTCCGTTTATACAGAACATGCGTGAGGGGAAGTTCAAATCGACTGGGGAGTTGCGGCAGGCGTTCGAGGCTTTGATTAAAGCGCAGCTGCCTCGAGATGTGATTCACAGCTGCGGCTCAGGTGTCACGGCTTGTCACAACCTTTTAGCCATGGAGCACGCAGGGTTACCGGGGTCCCGGTTGTTTGTGGGTTCTTGGAGCGAGTGGATCACTGATCAGCGGCGCGAAGTGGTTATTGAGCCTAACGATAGTTAGGCTCAATGGAACGATGAAAATCCACGAGTATCAGGGGAAGGAGATTTTGCGGCGCTATGGCGTAAGCGTGCCGCTGGGTGTGGTTTGCCGATCAATTGAGGAGGTGGATCTTCTTGCGCCAACGATTATGGGCCCGCCCTGGGTCGTAAAAGCACAGATTCACGCCGGGGGTCGAGGCAAGGGCGGAGGAGTTAAAGTCGTGTCATCACTCGAGGATGTGCATCAGGCTGCTGAGGAGATGCTCGGCATGATGCTGGTGACACACCAGACTACCCCTGATGGGCAGCAGGTTAGGCGTTTACTGATCGAAGAAGGGGTTGCTATACACAGCGAAATGTATTTCGGCGTTGTCATTGATCGTGTAAGCCAGCGGGTAGTGATTATTGGAAGTGCGCAAGGTGGCATGGATATCGAAAGTGTTGCCGCCTCTACTCCAGAGCATATTCATCGGTTGTCGGTTGATCCCGTCGCGGGAGTTGACGAGGCAGGTCTAACATTTCTTGCGGAACAAATGGGCATACCGTCTGATTCACAAGGTGAGGCGGTAGGATTATTTTCCTCTGTCTATCAAGCCTTCTGGGAGAGCGATGCCTCGTTGGTGGAGATTAATCCGTTGATCTTGACCGAGGACCAGCGGTTGGTTGCCTTAGATGCCAAGTTCAATTTTGATGATAGTGCGCTCTTTCGTCAGCCGGACATCGCAGCATTGCGTGATTTCGATGAAGAGAATCAGGATGAAGTTGATGCGTCGGCGCACGGTCTTAATTACATCGCACTCGATGGTTCCATCGGATGTCTGGTAAACGGCGCGGGTCTGGCCATGGCAACAATGGATATCATTAAATTTTACGGTGGTGAGCCTGCAAATTTTCTAGATGTAGGGGGCGGGGCGACGACCGAACAGGTGACTGAAGCGTTCAAGTTGATGTTGCGGAACGAATCGCTTCGCGCGATTCTGGTTAACATCTTTGGGGGCATCATGCGCTGTGATGTGGTGGCAGAAGGGCTGGTCAGTGCGGCTCAGGAAGTAAATCTCGATGTGCCGTTGGTGGTTCGTTTGGAAGGCACCAATGTCGAACGGGGTCGAGAGATTCTCGCGGAATCCAACATCGAGATTATTCCAGCCGCGACGATGGCTGAAGCGGCAGAGAAAGTGGTCGCAGCGGCGAGTTAAGCGATGTCCATACTGGTTAATCGCAAAAGCAGGATAGTGACGCAGGGCATCACCGGACGAACAGGGCAATACCATACCGCTAATTGCCTTGCCTACGCGTTTGGTCGCGACTGTTTTGTGGCGGGAGTCACACCCGGTCGGGGGGGCGAGTTCATCGAGGATGTTCCGGTGTTCGAGACTGTCGTCGAGGCCCGCGACCAAACCGGTTGCGATGTGTCGGTTATCTATGTACCGCCGCCGTTCGCGGCTGCGGCCATGATAGAGGCGATTGACGCGGAAATCGGACTCGTCATTTGTATTACGGAGGGAGTGCCGGTTAAGGACATGATTCAGATCCGTCATCGAATGACCGATTCAACGACGGTCTTGATTGGCCCGAATTGTCCCGGTGTGATTACGCCTGAGGAAGTCAAGATCGGGATTATGCCGGGTTATATTCATCGCTCCGGTCCTGTGGGAGTGGTTTCTCGATCCGGGACGTTGACCTACGAAGTGGTTGGTCAGTTGAGTAGCGTCGGGTTGGGGCAGTCAACCTGTGTGGGTATTGGAGGCGACCCGGTCAATGGGATGAAGCACCTGGACATCATGGCTTTATTTAATGCGGACCCTGCGACCGAGGCTATTGTTATGTGTGGAGAAATCGGCGGTACGGATGAAGAAGCCTGCGCGGCGTGGATCAAAACCCACATGACCAAGCCGGTGGTTGCGTTCATCGCTGGGGCGACGGCGCCCCCGGGTAAACGCATGGGGCATGCGGGCGCCATCATAGCGGGAGGCACGGGTAGCGCCGAGGACAAGATTAGGGCGTTAGAGGATGCTGGTGTGGCCGTTGTTCGTAGTCCGGCCGAGATCGGTACTCGGATGCGTGACCTGTTGGGGGCCGCCTGATATTCGGTAGGTCAGGTTGCTTTCAATTGTTGTAAGAGTTCATCAACGCTGTCTTTGGCGTCGCCAAACAGCATTCTTGCATTGTCTCGATAGAAGAGCGGGTTATCAATCCCCGCATAGCCCACCGCCATGCTGCGTTTGAGGATAATCACGTGATCGGCTTTCCATACCTCTAGCACTGGCATCCCGGCAATCGGGCTGCCGGGGTCTTCCTGTGCGGCCGGGTTGACGATGTCGTTGGCACCGATCACCAGTACCGCGGTGGTTTTTGGCAGGTCCGGGTTAATTTCATCCATTTCCAGGACGAGGTCGTAGGGTACTCGGGCTTCTGCGAGCAATACATTCATATGCCCAGGCATACGTCCGGCAACGGGATGGATAGCAAAACGCACTTCTACGCCTTGTGCACGCAGGATGCGTGTCAGTTCCGAGACAGGGTGTTGGGCGTGGGCGACGGCCATTCCATAGCCGGGGACCACGACAACACTGTCCGCAGTCGCGAGCAGTTGTGCCACCTCGGCATGATCAATGGCAATGGCTTCGCCGCTTTGTGCCGCGACACTGTGGTTGTTGCCACTGCTGCCAAAGCCGCCAAGAATGACTGATACGAAGCGCCGGTTCATGGCGCGGCACATGATGTAACTCAGTATTGCGCCACTGCTACCAACCAGTGCGCCGGTCACAATTAGTAGGTCATTGGACAGCATAAAGCCCGTTGCAGCGGCCGCCCAGCCAGAATAGCTGTTCAGCATTGATATCACCACGGGCATGTCCGCGCCACCGATGGCCATCACCATATGCACTCCAAACACAAGCGCTAGAGCGGTCATTACCAGCAGTGGGAGAATTTCTGCTTCCGGAGTGCCGGCCGTTAGATAAAGGTAACCACACAATAGGCAGGCGAGCCCAATAATGATATTGGCAAAATGCCGGCCGGGAAGCGATAGCGGTTGACTGCTGATGATGCCCTGGAGTTTCCCGAACGCAATGACTGAGCCGGAAAACGTGACGGCGCCAATTAATACACCAAGATAAATTTCAACCAGGTGGATGGTTTTCTCAACGCCTGCGAAGGCCGCCGTGGGGTCATTATCGAGTTGATTAGCGACGCCAATCATCACGGCGGCCAGACCGACAAGGCTGTGTAGTAGCGCTACCAGTTGGGGCATTGCCGTCATCTGTACCCGCATAGAAACCATCACGCCGATGGTCCCACCCAACAGCATCATGCCGATCACCAGCGGGTAGTTTTCGAGGGTGTTGCCGAGGATTGTGGCGCCGATGGCGAGTGCCATGCCCGCGATACCCAATACGTTCCCGCGTCGCGCGGATTCCTGATTGCTAAGTCCGGACAGACTCAGGATAAAGAGGATAGCGGCAACGAGGTAAGCAGCCCAGACGATACCGGATGTCAAATTCAATGCTCCTTCCTAAACATCGCAAGCATTTTTTGGGTAACGAGAAATCCACCGGCAATATTGATTGAAGCGACCAATACGGAGACGGCTGCAAGGATAACCACCAGAGAAGATGTTGAGTCGATTTGCAGCAGTGCGCCTACTACGATGATACCGCTGATTGCATTGGTTACACTCATCAATGGGGTATGAAGGGCCGGGGTGACGTTCCAGATGACCTGCCATCCAATAAAAATGGACAAAACAAAGACCGTGAAATGTGCCATGAAGGCTGGTGGTGCGACCGAGCCGACCCCGAGTATCAATAATGCAGTGATCACTAAACCCACAAGAGAATTCGAAGTCGATCGGCCTGCCACAACGACCTTGGCGACTGTTGGGGTAGTAGCCGTTGATACCGGTGTCGTCTCAATCGGCGGCGGGGGCCAGGTCACTTTGCCCTCGTGTACGACCGTCATGGCTCGCACCACTTGATCGTCGAAATCCAGCGTTAGTGTTCCATCCTTTTCGGGGCACAGATCATTGATCAGGTGACGCAGGTTACTGGCATAGAGTTGACTCGATTGCGATGCCATGCGACTGACGAGATCGGTATAGCCGAGGATGGTGACCCCGTTCTCCATGATGCGTTGGCCCGGTTGAGTCAATTCACAGTTGCCGCCTTGTTCTGCCGCGAGGTCAACAATAACGCTGCCAGGCGCCATGGAGTGGACCATGTCCGCAGTAATGAGCACTGGCGCGGGTTTTCCAGGAATCTGGGCGGTCGTGATGATGATGTCGACTTCCTTGGCCTGCTGCGCGAACAGCGCCATCTCTGCCTTGATGAATTCGTCACTCATCACCCTCGCATACCCGCCTGTTCCACCGCCATCTTCTTCGATGTCGACCAGCAGAAATTCTGCGCCCATGCTCTGAATCTGTTCTCTGACCTCGAGTCGGGTATCGAATGCGCGAACGATGGCGCCGAGGCTCATGGCGGCGCCCATTGCAGACAGGCCTGCAACACCGGCACCAATAACGAGGACTTTGGCCGGCTGGGTTTTCCCGGCAGCCGTCATTTGTCCAGTAAAAAAGCGTCCGAAGCAGTTGGCTGCCTCTATGACCGCCCGGTAACCGGCGATATTGGCCATTGAGCTCAGTGCGTCGAGCTTTTGTGCCCGGGTAATGCGGGGCACGGCATCGATAGCGAGTACGGTAGCGCCAGTGCCGGCAAGTGTTTCCAGTAAGGCGGGGTTTTGCGCTGGGCTAATGAAACTGATCAGAATTTGTCCGGATCGTAACGGCAGTACGCTGTCAGTAGCTACGTCGGACTCAGGATTAGGGCTTCGAACCTTGAGAACAATATCGGAGGTCAACCAGAGATCGTCGGCCGACGGTGCAATGCTGATCTAGAAAACGACGCAGTGACGCTGTGATCTGCGCTCGTCGGCGGAAGGTCTCGCGGGACTGCTCATTGACTATCAAATCAACATAGCGACGTCGGTAA
>CAJQRU010000013.1 GCA_905612355.1 uncultured Gammaproteobacteria bacterium | reverse complement strand
CATCGATCAGAATCACACGCATCAGATACTGTCTCCCAAAGACTTATCTTGCAGGATTGGCAGAGTCAATATAATTCGAGTCCCATCTCCCGGTTCGCTTTCAAGCTGTAACGTTGCGCCGATACTACCGGCACGTTCTTGCATAATAGAAAGACCAAAGTGATTGTCCATCTCAGCAGAGGTTGACGACATTCCGACACCATCATCCTCGATCAGCACGCGGCGTGCATCATGAGCCTGGTTGAGAAGGATACGCACCATATCAGCGCCTGAATGCTTACGCACGTTAGCAAGCCCTTCCTGAACAATGCGCAGTACTTGCCGCTCATACTCAACGGGTAAGTTAACTGCGGGCCAGTGATTCTGTAGTACCGCTTCGATGGAGCTAGTCAGGCGAAAACGCGATACCGCTTTCTCGATCGCCGAGACCAGACCATTGCCATCCACCGGTAAACGAAAGTAGGTAATGAGTTCGCGCAATTCAATGTTGGCTTCGTCGAGGCCGGCCTCAATATTCTCCATCTCTTTCCAGATAGCCACTTCATTATCCTGGCGCAACGTATCATCGAGCACCCGCACCTGCATCTTTAGACTGGCGAGGCTCTGGGCAAGCGAATCGTGTAATTCGTTGGCTATTGCCGAACGATCCTCAAAGCGAAGAAGGCGATCAGAATGCCTGGCCAATCGCGATTGCTGCTGCAGCAGCTGGGCCTCCTGATCAGCGGCCAGTGACTCGAGCCATTCGGCGAGCCGATTAATGTCATCGCACAGTTCGCTCGTATCGGTGAGACTTGTCGCGGGTAACCGCGCGGAAAAATTACCTTGGCGAATTTCAGATGCCCACTGGCGAACCTGATCCAGTGCCTGATGCGGGGCCGCACCCCGTCGACTCATCAACACCATAGTCAATAAGACTAGCAGCAGACCCAACGGTACCATTGGTACCCATAACGAGGACAGCCCCAACCACACGCTGACTGCTGTTATGGCCACCAGTACTGCCATCAACAAGACCCAGTGTCTCGCTATGAACACGGCTCCTCCCATCAACTCGCTGCATTCAAATCGTGAATGCTCCCTTGTTAGACAGTCAGCCAACGATCACGAGCGGACACTCGCCAAGTATCCACGATGCACCCATCATCGATCACCAACGCCTCTTTGTGCAGAGCGCTGGTCGGACAAACGTGGCCCGGAATCGCTAGCAGGGTGTCCCCAGGCTGGTACCGATGGGCATCGAGTGTTTGCAAAACGAGGTGCTCTTCGTTCTGAAGAATGACTTCTGGGCCTGTCAATGATGGAAACGCTAAACGCTTAGATAGCGCAGGATCAGATGCACAGGCCTTGTAACCCAGATCGAGGGTCAACGTCTCATGAGTTGGACGACTAATGACACGCGTCAAGATTCTTAAAGCTGGAACATAATCAAGATCAGGATAGAGTTCACCATATCCCGCATCAAAAAATGTATTGGTTCCCGGACTCAGTTCCAGCACTGAGTCGTCAATGGCAGCATAAACTGGGAATGTGCCAGTACCCCCGGCAATGATCCTAGGAACACGCAGACCTCTCTTTTCGAGTTGATGTCGAAAAGCGTCAGCCAATGCCCAACACTGCAACACTGCCTCGGTTCGATCATCTAAATCAGTTTGATGATTTTGGCCATCGTAAAGATGCAACCCGCCCGCACGGAGGCCTGGGGAATTGGAGATCTGCTGGTACAGCGCCATAGCGCGGTCCCCCGGCGGCAACCCGGTGCGCTGTTGTCCACTGTCAAGATCAAGCAGCACATCAACCACCATACTTGCTTTTTTCATTGCTGAAGACAGATCAGCCACCGGCTGTTCGTGATCGGCAATCACCCGTAAATTGACTAATGGGAAGGCCGTCTTGAATTCCACTGCCCGCCGCAGATTCGGACCGACCAGCGGATACGCGAGTACTACGTCTATTACGCCACAACTCGCCAACATTTCCGCTTCAGCAAAGGTCGCGCACTTGTGTCGTGTAATACCGCGCTCAAGTTGCAACTTGATCACCGCAGCCATTTTGTGCGTCTTGCAATGAGGACGAAGGCGAGCAACTCCGCCAGATTGGCGAATCATCTCATCAAGATTGTGCTGCAATGCCTGTCGAAAAATAACTAATCCGGGCGATAAGATGGCATCGGTGTCGCGGATCGAAAAATCGATAAACTCCATGTATCGTTTCCAGCGTAGTAACGCAGTCAATCGGTCGCGTAGTGGGCAGGTGCGCTATCTCCTGATCACTGCCAGCAGGTGCCGGAAGCACTCTAGCATGCGCGTGAATCCTACGTCGCCCCTAGCCCAACAGACTCGTTGCGCCTAGATCGTATAAGCCCGGGTATGCGCACAACCGGCTGGTGGCGTGATCAATAAGGACGATGTAACTCGACTCCTGAAGTACACACCCCCGAGGCCGGCTGGGTTTCACCAGCGCGCCAAAGCGGTTCATGTTCTAGTCCGATCACTCAAGGGCGATGCTTTGTAGCTCTCACATGGCACAACCACCCTTAGCAAAATGGCAACTGTTTTACGTCACCGTTTGATAATTCGGATCGTTGGGGTTTCTAAAAATAAACTGCGGATCCACCTCGTTTTCCATATAAACAAAATCCAGCACCGTATCGCTTAACAACTCCATGCTGGTCGGCGCGATAAGCAAACGAACACCATGTTGCAGGCTAACCGTATCCTCCTCGCGCGGCTCATCAAATCCCATGGCATAGTCAATTGCCCCGTCACGGTCACGTTTGGCCGCCACGCGAAGAACAGGCTGCCCCTCAACGCTTTCCGCTGCCGCGTGCGCTACCTGGGCAGCGGCTTTGGGGGTAATGATTAAACTCATGCGTTAACCAGGGTCTGTGCTCGATTAACTGCAATGCCGAACAAAATCGACGAACCGATTAACCCAAGGGTTAACAGCGCCATGGCGTTGGTGCATAAAACCCGCCAGCAGATTGCGATGGACGATACCATCGTGCACGCCATCAATGCCGTGACCTCGAGTCACAGATGAAGCCCAACGCGTATCATCCGGTAATGATACCAGTCGTGCGTAATGAAACTCATGGGCAGGACAATCATCACCACTGACCCCCGGCCATGGGTGGGTCTCCCGCGGCTGAAACCTTGCGTACCCGCGACCAACCGGCTTTTCCTCAATCACCGCATCGGCGGGAATCACGCCCACCATCTCACCATAGTCATCGTGCCAACGAAGGGAACGACACAGGTACATGAGCCCGCCGCATTCCGCATAAGACGGGCCACCGTTTTCTATGAAATCTCGAATATCCCGCTGCAATGTTTGGTTAGCTGCCAATGTAGAAATAAACGACTCTGGAAAGCCACCGCCAATAAACAACCCGTCGACCACTGGTAACCGCGCGTGATTCAACGTGTCGAACGGTACCAGTTCAGCCCCCGCTCGAGCAAATGCTGCGAGATCGTCCGGGTAATAAAAACCAAAGGCCGCATCTTTGGCGATGGCAATTCGCACATTGGCCGTTAACTGTGTCGGCAATCGAGCGACCACCGGGCGCGGGGGTATTTCAGTGATCACAGTGCGCCGCAGTAGCTCGGGAATATCTACTTGTTGCTCTACGAGTTGCGCCATCCGGTCGACCTGCGCTTGACCATACGCATGTTCCGATACGGTCACCAGCCCTAAGTGACGCTCGCCAATGGCCATACCAGGATCATGACGAATCGCCCCCAACACAGGAATGTCCGTATAACGGGACAACGCGGCACGTAATTTTTGTTCGTGACGTTCGCCAGCGACAAAATTGAGGATGACTCCGGCGATCTGAATAGTCGTATCGAAACTTGCAGTACCCTGCAGTAGTGGTGCAATACCCCGAGTAATCCCTCGGGTGTCGAGAACTAAAACAACTGGCAGACCAAGCTGATGTGCCAACGCCGCATTACTGTCCGTTCCGTTAACATCGACACCGTCGTGTAAACCCTTTGTTCCTTCGACCAGCACGACATCGGCACCTTCTCGGGCTTGGTCAAAACATGCGTTGATCTCATCATTTTCCATTGTAAAAAAGTCGAGGTTCCAACAAGTCCTGCCAGCTGCCTGACTGAGCCACATTGGATCAATATAGTCCGGACCCTTTTTGAACGGTGCGACTTTCATACCACGCCGAGAAAGTGCAGCGGCAAGCCCAGCACTGACCGCTGTCTTGCCAGAGGACTTGCCCGCGGCTGAGATAAGAAAATAATTCATGGTCAATCCAGCCGCGACGATCCCATGCGACTAAAGGCGCAGGCGTTATGGATCTCTCACCAACGTGCCCGGCTTTAAGGGCAATGCACGAGGCAGCAACGGCAGTGTTCGCATGGCTACCAGGCAGAGCAACACGGCCATTGCCACGCCACCAACACCCAGCAGCACTTCCCACAAAGTTGGCGCGTAATCAGCAACAACACCATCGAAAAAACTGCTGCTCGAACGATACCCTGGGAAAATGCGCAGCGGATAAACCTGGCCACCAATGATGAGCACGTAAAGCTGGCAAAGCCCTCCGACCATGACCAAAACAGATGCTGTCAGGATGGAAGCACACCCGCGCGCGCGACGTGAATACAGCAACATCAATGGCAAAATACTGCCAAGGCCCACTTGACCCAGCCAGAACAAAACTGGATAGACCCCACCCGAAAACAATAGAAACTCGACGACACCTCGCTCACGACCACCGTAAAGACTGGTGAGTGTTTGGACGGCCACCAAGCAAAGGACAACCAACACAAATATGGCGAGCAATCGTCCCAATTTTGTCAGCACCTCCGGATCTGGCACCTGACCGTTCCAACGAAATGAAAGCACCAGGCCGATCAAAAAAATTGCGGTGCCAAGAGCAAACGAGGTGGCCACGAAAAGCGGTACGAGAATAGCCGCATCATAGCCCTCACGAGCGACCAAGACGCCGAATATTGCGCCCGTTCCACTGGTCAGCAATATCCGCCAGGCAAAGGCAACATAACCTGCCGTCTTGACAGCGCCACGAGGCGCGTTGTCCATGGAACACGCCAGATAAACCCCAACGATCACGATGAAACCGGTATAGCCAAATACATTCCAAGCAAAAATTGACCGAAAGTTATAGGTGGTGATGGCCACCTGGAGTCGGTCGGGTCGACCAAGGTCCAATACCAGCACTACCAAACCACCAACCAACAGGCAAATGGCGAAAACACCCGACAGCCGAGCGATCGGCGCATAGCGCGTGCGACCAAACACCGTCGATAAGGAAGCCGGGTTCAGGGCGCCTGATGCACAGAGAATCAAAAATACGGCAAAGACATGCGGCAAGCCCCAAACCACCTGATTGTTCATTCCTGTAATGGCGTGGCCAGCGGTGTCCATCTGATGCGCCGACCACAGCGCTGCAATGACCATCGGCACCAGGATAAGCACGAACAGCCAGAATCCTTGCGCCGGTGCAACATGATAGCCCGTGTTATTCATCAAACTATCTCATCACAGTCCATGGTAGTGCACACCAGGATTAGTCCCGAGGTCACTTCTGAGTTGCTGCGTCTGCACCTCACCCAACCGCTGCGCCAACTCCCCTTCATTGTCTGACAAATCCCCAAACAGCAGTGCCTGATGGCCCGCCGCTGTACAGGCCTCGACACAAGCAGGTTCACGATCACGGTCAACCCGATGCACACAAAAAGTGCAACTTTCGACCGTTCCCTTACCTCTCGGGGAATGAGTCCGTTGACCAGTCAGATTAATGTGAATAAACGAGCGTGCCTTATACGGGCAAGCCATCATGCAGTAACGGCAACCGATACACGTGTGCTGGTTGACCAACACGATGCCGTCTTCCCTTCGAAATGATGCGCCAGTGGGACACACAGCAACACACGGCGCATCCTCACAGTGCTGGCACATCACTGGCAGTGATATCTCTTTTCCAGAATCCTCATCGATCAGGTCCACCTTCCGAATCCATTGCGCATCAATCTCTGGTCGGTCGGTCATCTCAAGGCCATGCTCCGTCGCGCAGGCGTTGACACAGGCGTCACATCCCGACACACAGCGGGTTGTATCCACCAACATGCCCCATCGCACCTCGGCGCTAGCCGCTTCACCATCCGGCTTGGCAGCAGCCAGATCAATCAGGCGCATACCCGGTGCAAACGACACCACAAGGCCGGCGAGAGCGCTTGCCCGACCCAGAAGCTCCCGCCTCGGAAGCGTACTTGTATCGCCGGCGGCCATCAGTTGCCCATTGCCCTATCGGCCTCTGGCACAGCCCGGTGGCAAGAAAAACAGTCGATACGCACCGCCGCGTAACTATGACAGCTATCACAGAACTGCCCCGGGGCGGACACCGGAACCCAGTCGGCGTTCTGATCGCGAGCCGCATGGCAACCGACGCACCCGGCCAAACTATGGCGACCTATCCTGATGCCACGTTCCACTGTCTGTTGACCCTGGTGATTAAGAAACTCAAAGTGCGCTCTGCGCATCACACCAACCGGCTCCACACAACGCTCACCGCGCGCGCGCGGGAAAATCGGCTCATCCGCAATGACCGACCATGGCAAAACACCAGTCAACATGATCAAAGGAAGCAATCGCCAAACGGATCCCATCGTCTGTTCGCTACCGCGCTACTTGCCAAGGCCCATGTCAATGTAACCCGTCGGACAAACATCGGCACAGATATGGCACCCAATACAACGATCATAATCTGTGTCGACGTAGCGACCAGTAGTTGATCGATCTTTGTTTACGCGAAAGACCGCGTCCTGTGGACAGAAAATCACACAATTATCGCATTCGAAACACATGCCACAACTCATGCAACGTTTTGCCTCGGCCACGGCCTGCTCTTCGCTGAGGTTCAGCCGGCGCTCGTCAAAATCGCCCAATACTTCATCGCTAGTGGGTACTCGGTCCTTGCGTTGATTACGCGATTCATAACCGAAGTGGCCTAGGAACAGGCGCTGGCTCGGAATAATTTCGTGGGCAGCACGGTCCTCGTAATTATGGACCGCGAACTGGCCCGCATCGGTCCCCCAGGACTGGGTGTGATCGTAAGGTGTCGGTGCCAACTGATGCTCGTTCAGCTTGTTCAATAAATCGAAATGATGGACATCTACCCGTGGACGACGCGGCCGTATCTCGTTAGCAAAAAACTCATCAATACTCTGCGCTGCCACAGACGCCTGACCAATGGCCGTTGTCAGCAGGTGAGGACGAATAATATCGCCAGCAACGAAATGTCCTTCGCGGCCTGGCACCCGGTAAAACGCATCTGCTTCGATTAAATGCTTATCGTTTCCCAGTTCTTCGAGGCCAGTGAGATCGCCTCCTTGGCCGATGGCTGAAACGATGAGATCCGCTTCGACCTCAAACTCTGTTCCCTCCTGCGGGGTAGGAATACCTTTTTCGTCAACTTTGCAACGAGCAAGCTGCAAACCCACAGCGCGCCCATCTCCGTTACGGACAAGACCAATGGGCATCACTCCATTGAAGACGCGCACCCCTTCGGTCAGCGCATCGTCTACTTCCGTTTCGGTCGCCGTCATTGCCTCTCTGTCAAATAGCGCGGTCAGCGTAACCTCTGCACCTTCTCGAGCCGCTGCCATCGCCGAGTCATGGGCTGCGTAGCCACCGATAACGCGTTCAGCGCGATCCTTTTCCCGAATATTCTCGATCTTGCCCAACCGCCGGGCGACCGATACCACATCAACGGAGGTATCTCCCCCGCCAATACAAATTACCTTACTGGCCGTGACCTGCAGTTTGCCGGCGTTAAACGCCTCAAGAAAACGCACTCCAGAGACGCAATTCGGTGTATCTGACCAACCTGGAACAGGCAGACCCCGACCCTGTTGTGCACCGATTGCCCACAACAAAGCATCGAAATCGCGCTCCAGACTAACGATTGAGACGTCACGACCAACACGCACACCGGTCCTGACCTCGATGTCACCTAGCGCAAGAATCCGTTCGATTTCAGCATCGAGCACATCACGCGGCGTACGATAGCCCGGAATCCCATAGCGGAACATACCCCCGAGTTGATCTTGTGTCTCAAAGATAGTCGACGCATGACCCTTGCGTCGCAATTGGTAAGCTGCCGACAGGCCTGCAGGACCCCCTCCCACAATAGCGACCCGCTTTCCTGTCAGGGGCGGCGGCTCAGCAAAGCGATAGCCATTTTTATACGCGGTGTCTCCGATAAATTGCTCTACCGCATTGATGCCAACAAACTCTTCCACATCGTTACGGTTGCAACCATCCTCACAAGGTGCCGGGCAGACACGACCCATCATTGAGGGGAATGGGTTGGCATCAGTTGCACGGGCAAATGCATATTCTTGCCAGGCCATGCCCTCTGGTGGTCGCTCCATGCCTCTCACAATCTGCAAGTAACCCCGGATATCCTCGCCCGAGGGACAACTGCCCTGGCACGGTGGTGTACGGTGAACATAG
The DNA here is from genome assembly GCA_905612355.1 of uncultured Gammaproteobacteria bacterium. Lineage (GTDB taxonomy): Bacteria > Pseudomonadota > Gammaproteobacteria > Arenicellales > UBA868 > UBA11791. The sequence goes on along the minus strand of CAJQRU010000013.1, from coordinate 52,131 downwards.
GTGGGGCATTTATCCGACGCATCTCCAACGAAAATGTCATCTTTAAAATCACTCCAGGTATGATCTCCATCCTGATAACGACGGTAGTTCAACGGTGTCGAGAGTTCTTCAGTCACAGTGTTTCAGTTCGCTTGGTTATCGCAACTTCAATCAGTGCGCCGAGTCAAATACCAGTGCATCGCCGACTAACTGATGCACGCTAACGATCATATCCATGTCAAACCCATAGATCGGCAACACTCTGGAAAATTGACTCTTACAAATGGCGCAGATGGCGGCCATATGAGTGACTCCGTGGTTATCCACCACCTGCTTGAGGGCCGTCACCCGCGGCAACGCCCCCTTCACTCGGAGTTCCAGTAAGTCGTCCGTCAGCAATCCGCCACCGCCGCCACAACAGAATGTTTGTTCGTGCGTCGTTTCAGGTGCCATGTCAACAAAGTGATTGCAGACAGCTTGAATTATTCCACGCGGCAGTGTGAATTGGCCTCCTGGAGTCGAACCCATACGCGATCCACGGGATACATTGCACGAATCATGAAAAGTCACGATTTTTTTATCATTGGCTGCTGGATCCAGCGTCAAGGCCCCCCGCTGAATAAGATCATAAGTCAGTTCACACATGTGTTGCGGCGCCGGATAATCTGTATCAAGAAAATCGAACGGGCCGATCAAGGTGTTCCAGTAACTGTAGGCCACTCGCCACGCGTGGCCACACTCTCCAATGACAATTCGACGCACACCCAGATCAAGCGCTGCCTGGCGAATTCGCTCCGCTACTTTTTGCATCTGATCGTAGTTGCCGATAAAGATCCCAAAATTGGCAGCTTCAGATGCGTAAGAGCTCAGGGTCCAACGGATACCGGCCTGATGAAACACCTTGGCATAACCAATCAGGCCATCCACATGCGGTTCAGCAAAAAAATCTGCCGATGGTGTCACTAACAGGACATCTGCCCCCGCTTCATCTAAGGGGAAACGCACCTTGACGCCGATGTCTTCTTCAACTTCCTCCTCCAATCCTGTCAGGGTGTCGGCCAAGGCGGGTTCCGGTAGCCCGAGGTTATTCCCTATCTTGTGGACCTTCCCAAGAATTTCATTGGCATACTTCTGGCCGAGTCCAACTGACGCCAGAATCTCTCGCCCCGCCATCGTGATCTCAGCTGTATCAATTCCAAAAGGACAATACACAGAACAACGACGGCACTCTGAGCATTGATGGTAATAGCGGTACCAGTCTTCCAGCACTGACTCCGTCAGGTCCTGGGCACCGACCAACTTCGGGAAATAACGACCGGCGAAAGTAAAATAACGACGATATACATTGCGCATGAGATCCTGTCGTGCGACCGGCATATTCTTCGGATCACCCGTACCAAGGTAGTAATGACACTTATCAGTACACGCACCACATTTCACACAAGCATCCAGAAATACAGGGAGCGCGCGATACTTACCCAGCAGTTCCGACATTTTATCCAGCGCAACTGATTGCCAGTTGTCGACCAATTCACCAGGAAAGCCTAACGCCTCTTGAAATTCGGCCTTAGCAACAAAGGGTTTCGTCTCTGCCATAGCATCGGGCTGCACCCGCGGCACCTGGAGATGCTCGGTAATCACCGGCACGGGAAACTCCTGCTTAACCACGTGGCTTTGGCTCCTGCGACACTACTTTGCGATGACTGGTTCGTGTTTCTCCCCATCCCGAAACATGGCGGTGCTCGCGCGGCGTATCAACCATGTTGAGGGTCGGACTAAAAAACACGGCCGGTGCATGCAGTAACTTGCTGAACGGAAAGATCAGCATTAAAAAAATCACCAGCGACAGATGAACAAGGAGCACAGGGTCGCCAGGCAAGGGCTGCCAGTCAAATCGTATCAATCCAATGACAAAAGCTTTCAGTGCGACAATATCTGTATGCCAGAACACTTTCATACCAACACCACTGGCGCCAATTCCAATAAGAAGAAGAAGCATCAGGTGATCAGACGGTGCGCTGATATAGCGAATGCGATCAACCACGACACGACGCACTGCGAGGCCAACCAGCCCAAGGCACATAGCAATACCCGCATAGAGGCCTATCCATTGTATGGCCACGATCCACCCCCATACGGGTTCACTGACATAACGCAGATGCTCTAACAGAACCACCAGCATCGCAAAGTGAAAAATCCAACCGAATAGCCACGTCCATTTACTACCCTTAAACAAACTCTCGAAGAAAACGACTTCGCGCAATAGGCGGGCCACCACGCCTATACGAGTGACCGGGGCCGGCGTGGTCGGTATCACCAGAGGCACCGGTATTCTTGCGTAGTGAACGAGGCGAAACGCCGTTCCCACCACCAACACCAGTACAGCAAGGTACAGCCCGATCGCAAAAATAGCGGTCAGAATCATGGCTCAACGCTTCTCTCGCTCCTAACAACGGCCGTTTCGACAAGCGCCTTCGGGGCGCCCGCCAAAACTTCTCTAGCGTTCAAACACAACCCGTCGGTTTTGGTAATCCCGCATATTTACAGGCCTGCTTCGCCGGACCATAGGGAAACAGTTCATACAGGTACTTGCTGTTACCTTTCTCTTTTCCGAGTCTCTTGCCAATCGCCTTTGTCAACACACGCACTGCCGGGGCAATCTGGTATTCCTCGTAATACTCGCGCAGGAAATTAATTACCTCCCAGTGGCTGTCAGTGAGATCGCAGTCATCTAACTCCGCCATGTGCCCAGCCACATCACTCGACCACTCACTTAAGTCCGCGAGATATCCTTCTTCATCCGTCTCATAAGATCTACCGTTCACATCAAAAGACATCGTGCTTCTCCTTCTTATAGTGAGCAGGTCACCATGCCTGCACTACCGAATAGGTCTCCGCCAAGGAGACAAATCCATCGTAGTCAATCGTTTGGATCGCATTCATTATGCAATCACTGTCAAAACCACGCGCCTGGAGATCAGGCTCAAGCACATAGATCGTGCAACACTGCTGTGCAATCACGATAGCAGTACTGAATTTTGTATTGTTCATCGCTCCGTAGATGCCATCTTCGATCAGCAGCACAGCACTGCCAGGCTGCGCTAAACCAAAACAAGTAGTCAGCGCATCAGACTGATATGGCGACTTGTTAACAGTGTGTAACATTTGACAATCCTAGAAATTAAGGATGACGTCCTGCGCTTCAAACAATTGTCCGAGAGATGCTCGATCGATGAGCGTAATCGAAGATTTTTCCTGATCATCATCTTCGTCATCCTCATAAGTCAGCGGCATCAGATCACCAACAGTGAGACCGCGCTCTTCCAATGACTCTGTCTCAACGTAAAGACGCGTTACATCGTAATCAGCCAGTGCACGGTAGGCGCCAGCAAAATTCTTGGTGCCAATGCCACTGGTGTCTTGCGCTTGTTTCAACTGAAATACACCGTCCCCCACGAACGCCATACTCACCTCCTGGTCAAACGCAGCCCCAACCAGGACCACTTCCAGACCCTCGTGTGCATAGATAGTGCCATGCGGCGCGCTACGATTGACGTACATGAATTTCTTCCGGGTTGGCAAATTTAATACCCCTCAGTTACCAAAGACCAGAAACCGATCCGCTTCAATGCCCGCTTCAATTAACTGGCCTAGGCCAGAAATTCGAAATCCTGGGGCCAAGTTATCGCCATCCTTCCCGTGACGGCGAGCCTCATCTTCATCAAGAATGCCGCGCCGTTGGGCCGCGGCCACGCAAACGACCAGATCTAGCTTATGTTGACTGGCCAGTTCACTCCATCGATCAATCACATGTCGATCATCCTGTGGTGGTGTCGTCATCCGGGTAGCGTTATTAACCCCGTCATGGTAGAAGAATATTCGAAACACCTCGTGGCCGGCCTTCAGCACCGCGCAGGCAAAATGATAAGCAGTATCCGATGCCTGGTGGGTATACGGTCCCTGATTAATCATCAGCGCAAATTTCATTCGCTGATCCGAACAAGCCTTTAGATTCGAACGTAAGTTGACGCGTTGAGACTCTTACGTGCGCCACGCCAATTGTCGATGTGGTATTTGGTAAATGGCAATCCAGTTAATTCGAAAAACCGTGGCCAACCGATCCGGTCAATCCAGTCGTTGACTCGTTCCCAATCTCGCCCATCCTCCTTGTAACAACGGAGAATCCGTTTAACAATCGCAGTGGCTTCGGGCCAGCGAGGAGGATTATTTGGAATACCCGAAGCCACTAGTTTCTGGAAACTGGGCTTGCTACGGGCATTGGAATGATTACCACCAACCCAGATCGCGAGTTTGGTGTGTTCCGGATCATTGATCTGCATTGGCGGACATGGTGGATAGCACGCGCCGCAACAAATACACTTTTTCTCATCGACTTCGAGGGTCGGCTTGCCATTCACCTGGGCGGGCCGTATAGCAGCCACCGGACAGCGCGCAACCACCGACGGCCGCTCGCACATATTGGCAACAAGATCATGGTTAATTCTTGGCGGCTTAGTGTGCTGCACATTAATCGCAATATCGCCCTGCCCACCGCAGTTAATCTGGCAACATGAAGTCGTGATGTGAACACGATTGGGCATATTACAGCTCTTAAACTCATCGATGAGCTCATCCATCATCGCCTTGACCACACCCGATGCATCCGTCCCTGGAATATCGCAATGCAACCAGCCTTGCGTGTGAGAAATCATGGCAACAGAATTGCCCGTGCCCCCAACGACGAAACCTGCGGCTTCTAGTGCCTTGATCAACGGGGCCACTTTTTCTTCATCCGCCAACATGTATTCAATGTTGCTCCGAATCGTGAAACGCACACGCCCATCTGCATAGCGGTCCCCAATGTCGCACAACTGACGCAGCGTAAAAACATCGAGAATTCGTTGTGTTCCGGCGCGCACCGTCCAGATGGCATCACCACTCTTGGCAATATGGCGTAACACCCCGGGGCGAGGATGATCATGTGTTTTCCACTGGCCAAAATTCTTGACCATCAATGGATGCATATATTGAAACCCATCGGGACAACCGGTTTCTATCGCTTTACGCATTTCCCGTTTAGCCATTGGTCACTGCTCCGCTAATCAGTTGTGTTGTTGCCAAACAATCAGCCTGCCGCTGCCAACGATTGGTCGCGTTTTTGTTCGAACCACTTGATTGCCTCTTCGTCCCATCCATCCATTCGGACATAGGAGGATTCCCGTGGGTGATCAATCATGTTCGGATCCACTTCAACGCCAATGCCATCGAGGAAATTCACCAGACCAATTCGCTCGATCATCTCGCCACAGCGCTCATGTTCCAAGCCATTTTCAGCCCAGAAATCAATCGAACTTTCAGCAAGTTCAACCAATCGCTCATAGTCGGCCTCGGTATCCAACTTCATAAAAGGCACAATCACCGTCCCCATGAGATCACCAATCTTCAGAGTGCGTTTGCCACCGATGAGCACTGAAACACCGCGATCCTCGCCAGGAGACAAGGCGGAAGGCACTACGTTGAGGCAGTGCATGCACTTGACGCAATTGCGGTCATCAATGTCCAGAGTGTCATCGTTCTTGAGACTCATGCACTTGGTGGGACAGCGGGTGATAATGTTGTCGATCACATGCTGGCGACCCTTCTTATCCACATATTTTTTCCATTGGTCCTGTTCGATAACAATCTCGTCACGCCAGGTCCCAATCACCGCAAAATCGGATCGCTCGATGGCATTCATACAATCGTTCGGGCAGCCGGATATCTTGAATTTAAACTTGTACGGCAGAGCGGGTCGATGCACATCATCAGTGAAATTGTTCACCAGCATGCGGTGAATCTTGTGCTCGTTTGCGCACGACTGCTCACAGCGCGCCGAACCGACACAGGACTGTGAGGTCCGCACACACGGCCCCGCGCCGCCGAGATCAAAACCGTAATCATTGATCTCATCAAAAAACTTTTGGGTGTTTTCAGTAGTGGCGCCGATAAACATAATATTCCCGGTCTGGCCATGAAACGTGACTAACCCTGATCCCCACTTCTCCCAACTGTCGGCGAGTTGTCGCAAAATATCCGTTGAATAATGGTGTCCCGCAGGAGGCTGCACTCGCAGCGTATGAAACTCTTTAGACTCGGGAAACTGCTGGCCGACCTCAGAAAACCTTGGGATGATGCCGCCGCCATAACCGTAGACGCTGACGGTACCACCCTTCCAGTATCCCTTGCGGGTTTCATACGAGTGTTCGAGCTGGCCGAGTAGGTCATTGGCCATGCCGTTAACCCGCCCGCTTGGGTGCCCATCACGAAGGTTCTTTATTCCCGAAACGAAACTCGGCCACGGACCCTTCTCCAGTTCATCCAACATGGGTGTGGCATGCTTTTTCTCATCCGACATAGCCAGTGTTCTCCGTGACAAGTTTGACGGGGTGTTACGCCGAAGCGTGATCAGCCTGATTAACTCGCCATTTTAGAGGCCCACCGGGCGGTGGCCATTACTCCCTTGGGGAAGCATGGCGCAGCTAGACCTATCCCTAAAGAGATAGGATATGGCCCGAATTCTGTGTGAACAGGCCTTCCTCTTATGGAGAATGGGGCGCCACAAACGATTTTTATACAATGCTGGAAAGCAACCCTCTAAGCGGTGTATCGCGCGCATCGAGTGTAGCGCCGGTAAATTCGATCCGAACCTTGTCTACCAAATTCCCTTCTGAATACAACCTATTGACCCATTCCCGCTTTGAATCCTGGTTTGAGCAGAAACTGGTCGGTTATCGACAGGTACTGCGTAATCCCCTAGTTGAAATCACCAACCCACAAAAATTAACGTCGTTCGAACGCACAGCCCTAATCACTGCGATTGCAAAGGCCAATATGGTCATTTACCGGTGTCGAACTCCCGAACAGGTCAATCAGGAGAGTATTCTTTCGTTGGCAGCACAACTCGGGCTGACCCGTCTGGACCGGGACACGACCACCAACCATCAAGGGTTGGCAGAACTCGCCGACCAGCGCATCGTTACAGAAACACCATCAATCCCATTCTCATCGGCCGCGCTGAACTGGCATACTGACGGCTATTATTACCCTACCGACCAGGCCATAAGATCATTCTTGCTGCATTGCGAACGACGCGCTGATAGCGGTGGATGTAACCTGCTCATTGATCACACTGTCATATATGGTCTACTGCGTCGACGGGACCCCTCTCTGGTGGCCGCACTCACCCATCCCAATGCAATGACCATTCCTGCCCACCGAACCGAGCAAGGAACAATGATTCGGGCAGCCTGCGCTGGCCCCGTATTCTTTGCCACGAAGGACGGAGCCCTGGCCATGCGCTACACCAGTCGGCAGCGTCACATTCAATGGCAAAAGAGCGAACCCGTTCGGACTGCGCTTGACCAGCTGCGTGAGGTGCTCACGCAAGCATCGGATCTGGTACTCGAACACACACTGGAAGCCGGTGAAGGCATCATCTGTCATAACATACTTCACGCACGCAGTGCCTTCACCGATGTAACGCCGCACTCAAGGCTCCTCTATCGGGCTCGCTTCCGAGACCCCATCAGAGGCAGCGTTGCGGCACTGCCCACGTCACTGCTGCCGGCCGCATGATCAGCACCTAACTCTCACTCCCATGAATATTCACTGGCAGGAAAACGAACCGCACGAAGCGCGTGGCCCGGATCAGTGCATGATCGATCTGCATTTCAGTATCAGTGGTCAACACCTACAATCAGATTTCAGGCTGAGCCTGCAGAGCGCCATTGCGGGCCACTTGACCTGGCTTCCTTCAGAACCCTCTCTAGGCATTTACCTGAACCATGGTCCTGATTCAGGTAATGGCTGGCAACGACCCACTGAGAATGGAGTCATCCAACTGTCCCGTCGAACCCGTCTGACATTGAGGCTTCCGTTACACCGTGTTGCCAGTGGTCACGAACTGACCGGCAAACAATTGCTCGTCGATGATTTCGCCTTGGAAGTTGGCAAAGGGCGTACGAAGCATCTATTGCCGTGCCCAACCCTTTTTTCTCGACACGTTGTCATGACCCCCGAACCACTCGATGAGGCAGGCTTGACCAACACCATCGTTGCGCACTTCCACACCCGTGGTATTCAACCAAGAAAACTCCTGTGTGGTCGGGAACACGTGATACGGTCCGCGTCAGGGACATGGACTGCGCACAGTCTCATGGTAGCGGATCTTGAAGATGACGAGTCGCTCGATCTGCAAGCGTCCGGTTTGGGTCTGGGGCGAGCGATGGGCTGTGGTATTTTTCACCATCACAAAAGTATTTCGCCAGTCAGGCGTGACATTCACAATTGAACAGCGATACGCGAACTGCTCATTTGACCGTGAGAAACATGCAATGAGTGAAAAAAATAAATTGATCCAACGCATGTTGGAACTGCAACATTTGTTCATCGCATATGAACAGAAGGATGGACTCGACCCTAAAGACTATTTCGTTCCACCCAGCGATCACCTCCTGACTGACTACCGAAAGGAATACGATGAGCTCGCGACGCGAGTCATTGATTTAGCCCACGAAGAAAAAAACTCTAAACGCTAGGCAACGCTCCGCTATGTCCCGTCTCGCTCCTGATCGCTGGCGCAACCCGGAACAGGGCAGTCTGATCGACAGCGCCGGTGCCGCCGCCTACCGTGCCTGGGCCATCGCACTGGCATCGACTAAGAATCTACACGAAGAGAACTATAACTACACGAGTGATCAACAGCGCCTGGATGTCATCAGTGAGTATCTCTTCGTACTCGTACACTGTGCTGATCGCCTGTGCAGTCAGCACTTCTCTCCCGAAAAACGCCACACATTTGTTCAAGAACTGTCATTAAGTTGTGCCCGCCATCTGCAGCGTAACGCTAGCGAGATTCTGGGGTCAGACAACCATCGGAAACTCTTCATCGATCTTCTCAATGTGCGCACTACCGAATACGCTCAATATTCATTCGACGAGTTAGAGCCACGTTTTGGACTGCTGAAAAGCCTTGGAACAAATATCCAACAGGTGATGGGAGAAAGCCAAACCAATCGCTGGGTCATTGATCAGGTCATCACAGTGGACGGCCCCGACGCTGTTCGGCTGTTTTTGGACATACTTAAAAACCTACTCGGGCCCCAGATCAAACAAACCCTCGGAGACAGTGTTACTGAATCGTGAACTGCCCCGCCTGCTCGGTGTGTCTCGCCTTGCCATCGGCATAACCGGCTGTATAAGCCTGTGTCACCCGTTGCTCTTCGCGAACTGGATTGTCCAAGTAGCCCCCGGCCCAACCAAGGATATAGTCCGCATCAACCAATTGCTTTTCCAGATGATCTATTGTGTCGTAGTACTCTGAGCTCATTTGACTGACCCTTATTGCCGGATCCATCCCGGATTGTTAGCCACCCCTTTAACATGGGGCATATTGACGGCAACCTGATCAATGTGTTTTCTGTCACGCAGATAGTCGCCCACCACCTGCCAAATGTCCGGCGACTCATCAGGTTGAGGCCTAACGCTAGCCCAGCCTGCCACACGGTAACGTCGGTTAGGATCCAGCGGTTTATTGTTAAATTGTAACTCACTGATGCGCCGTCCCATCGGCACACTGGGATCGATGGTGTACGACAATCCACCGACCCTGACCATATCGCCGCCCATCTGATAGTAAGGATCCGGATTGAACAAGTTGTCAGCTATGTCTTCCAACAAAGCATGAATGTCACTACCAGTCATCTCAGCAAGCGTCGATTTAGCATAAGTAATGGCAGTTTGGTTCATCAATTGCTCCATCGTGATTGAATCGCCGGGCAACAGCGTCGTGCCCCATCGAAAGCCAGGCGAAAGCGCAATATCGGCACCCTGCACGTCGCGTAGCGCATCAACGATTATCTGATCAAAGGTGCCCGAGAAATTACCACGTCGGTACAACAAGGTATCTGTGGTTGCCAGCACTTCGTTTAAACGGTCCTCGTAGGGCAATCGGACTGCCTCGATCAGACTCAGCATCTCCGGATCCGGTGTAAGCAGATTGGCAAACACCGGTAACAAACGAAATTGGTAATCCTGAACCCGGCCCGCGCGGACATCCAGATCCAGCACCGACAAAAACTTCCCGTTCGAGCCAGAATTGACGACCAATGTCTGGCCCCCATTGTTGTTAACAATACTTGGCACGGGCACGCCGTCATGAGTATGGCCACCGAGAATCACATCGATACCACTGACACGACTTGCTAACTTAAGATCGACATCCATACCGTTGTGTGACAGTAAAACGACAACCTCAGCACCTTCCGCACGCGCCGCCTCGACACTGGCCTGAACCCGCTCTTCGCGAATGCCAAAACTCCACTCATCAATTAAATAGCGCGGATTCGCCAACGTCGTATACGGAAAAGCCTGCCCGATAACAGCAACCGCAACGGTATTGACCATACGCAGGCTGTAGGGTTTAAAGACCAAGCCGGTCTCTTCATCAAAAGCCGGTCGATCGTTGAAGGCAGCGTCTTCGGTCAGGTACACGTTCTGAGCCAGAAACTCGATCGGAGCTAACTCATTGTTAATGATGTCCCGCACCCGATTCATGCCATAGGTGAATTCCCAATGCCCCGTCATCATGTCAACACCTAACAGGCGACAGGCCTCGATCATGTCGCGGCCCTGAGTCCACAGCGCGGTAGCAGAACCTTGCCAGGTGTCTCCCCCATCGAGTAACAGACTGTGAGGACGCTCAGCACGAAGCCGTTTGATCAACGTAGCAAGATGAGCGAATCCGCCCAGTTTTCCATACTTACTGGCGGCCGTCTCAAAATCGAGACTGGTCAGGGCATGGGCCTGAGCCGTAGCGGGACTGAGACCGAAATAGTCAAGCAGGTGCCGGCCCACGATATGCGGGGGTCGACCGAAGGCCTCGCCAAGTCCGATGTTGTAACTGGGCTCTCGATAATGCATTGGCAACAACTGTGCGTGGCTGTCGGTGAAGTGCAACAAAGACAGGTTACCCATTGGCGCCAAGTCGTACTCAACGGCTGCGTTGGCGGCACGGGACGTTAGCCCCATGCCAGCGGCAGTGGCCAGCGCTAATACATGCAGAAATTCTCGGCGAGCAAGGGTCATTGAAAGAAACTGGTCGTGATAATCAATGGCGCGTGCCGTTAGGCCATTAGCCCCTTACGGAGAAAGGAGGTTCTAGTGCAAGAAAAAGCCCAGCCAAAAGGCCAGGCTTTTTCCACCGTCACTTCTACGATTTACTGACGCTGGCTGGGTACTTTGAGCGGTACCCCCGTATTCATGACGGCCTCATACATCTCAAGCGCCTTGTATTCGCGGCCCTGTGCCTTGAAGGGATTGGCACGTACCTGCTTGTTGCAACCACCATAACGGCGATGCACTGTGCCCCAAGGTTTTCCTGCGACGGCCCATTTGGTTCGAAAAACCGGAAACCCTACGCCGTGCCCTAGACCCGCACTCAGGACGTCACCGCGGACCTTCTTACCGGCATTGTGTACATGACAATTGGCACAGGAGAAATTCAATTGACCTCGCTTGGCCCAGTAGAACTGGCGCCCCTCTTCGTACCAGCGACGAGCACCGGGATGAGATACATCGACGGCCATGGCCTGGCCATTGAATTGCTCTCTGTAGGCCGCAATCAATCTTGCCATCTTGCCGTGTTTCACATTCTTGATGGGTTTCTCACCGTTGGCCTTGAGACAGACGTTGATATCGCCCGCTAAAGTCCGAAGATCATCGCTACCCGAGTCGTAAACGGGGTAGGTGTTTGCCGGCGCTAAGTCACAATCAGCCAAACCCTTGCCATTGGCAAAAGGTTTTGACCACTCCTTTCTTGCTTTGTCCATTTCCGGATCGAACGGGGGAAATTCCATCAACAATTCCCAATTGGCCCTTCGCTCGCTATAAGCGGGCAACGCGTTAACCCCATCGGCATAGTCCGCCAGCGCAACATTAGGGAAACGCTTTTTGAAATACCCCTGAAAAGTGTCGATGTCTGCCTGGACCTCGACCTCTGTCACGGCGCCAGCCACCGGTGCGAGCAAAACCACAGAGAGCACCGTGATCGCCCATGTTAAGCGTGTTCTCATGTTCTTCTCCTTATGCGGCTACCGCATTTCGCAACAACAACTCGCCGTTAATCAACATTTTATTACTTAACGGTCGCCTCAACGCTGCCAGTACCCCCAGTGTTGTCTATCCAGTTAACACTGACTTTATCACCTGATTTAGCGTCGCTGAGTGAAACCCCTATCAGCGGATTCTTCGATACACCCTGGGCCAAATTAGCCTGCGCGACAGGTGTGCCATTCAAGTGGAATTTCATCGTCTTGATAAAGTGTTTGGGGATTTTCTTACCGGTTTTCTTATCTTTCCGTAACCCTGTTTCCATAGGATGCTTTGCCAGAACCAGGACTTGATAACCCCCATCCTTGGCCTTCTTGATCTTCATCTTGGTTGCCATTGTTCTCTCCTAACTGGTCGCCGTGGGTTCAACCGCCACAACCACCAACGGTTACTTTCACCACCTGTGAAGCTCGGTGGACCTTGCCTCCCGCCTTCACCAGGCAGGTCACCGGTGAGGTCTGTCCCATCTTCACTCGAGTGCTGAAAAGCGCACCGCTGGTGCCCGACAGCACATCGAGTGACGCCACAAACGGGATTGGATTCTTTTCAACAATGATCGCGATCGATTCCACGTTAGCCAACGTCGTGGACACCTTAATAGGCACGACAGCACCATTCTCCGCCTGCAGTGGCGCTTTAATAACCACTTGATCACTATCGACCACCGCCGCATCACCAAAATAGTCCTTAATCGCATTACCCGCATCATCAGACTCGAACGCAGTTTGCGGCCAATCAGCAGCCAGCAGTCGAACAGGAACCAGCAACCCGGCAGCAGCAGCAGCCACAAGCGAAACGCTTGCTGCGGTGCCCTTCAACAAAATTCGTCGTTTCATCTGTACACACTCCTTCCCTTGCAATGCATCACATGTCACTTGTTATCAAATAGTCCAAAGCCATTCCACGATCTGATCAATCTGCTTATCCGACAGTAACCGATGCTTGCCGAATGGCGGCATCGAGGTGTTCGGGTTACGCACGGTCGGATCGTAAATCTGTGCCCTAAGTGCTTCTTTGCTCTCGAACCGACTTTTCATTGCGACGAGTGGCGGGCCGACATTGCCTCCTGGCGGAAACCCTTCCGGCCACGGGTTCACTATCGCCATGTGGCACCCCAGACAATTACCCTTGCGGCGATTGATGGCCACGCACCATCCGGTCTTGACTACCCCTGCGTCCTTCAATTTCTTACATTGTTTGTCGCTGGGCCACTCACCCGCAGTGGCCACGGTCGGGGACACAACACCGCCAGCCAGCAACAACAGACCCAATAGTAACGTCCCGGCAAATCGAAAACTCACCATCCCGATAATCCCCCTTAAGTTGACCCGCTCCACCCCGACCATATCAGATAAACGAGAATAACTCTTATTCGCATTAGGTGTGGGGTCGATTCAAGTCTCATCTTAGTCATTGTCCTTAGAATTACAACCCACACCCTGCCTAGAACAGTCAACTGCATCCTGCTCGTCCAATGAATTTAATGCGTTTCAAGCCTGTCGATCAACTCTCGCAACACCGCCATTCGCGCCGAAATACTTGCGGCTAAATACGTGCTGTGACCAGCATGTTTTTCCGCGCGACTCAGTTCGACCAGCGCCCGCGTCGGCTCACCCTCCAGATAACTGGCCTCAGCCAATGCCTGAAAGGACGGCGCCATGTTGCCTAACTGCCCTTCTGCACGAGCCAGCAATCGGTACAGCACCACACTGTCGTTATCGAGACGCAAGGCCGCACGGATCATTGACTTCGCCGAGGCAGCTTCGCCAATCTTGATCAACACATTCGCCTCAGCACCATAAAGTATTGGCTCATCGGGCCACCGAGCACGTGCACTTCGCAACGGGCTTAACGCGCTCCGCAGCGCTCCGGCGGCAACATGGCTTTCCGCCAAAGCTAGAGGATAGTGCAGGTCATCGGGGTAATCGGAAACCAGTTGTTGAAGCATGCTGAGCGCCTCATCGTGGGCACCCAGCCTGGATTTCACCAATGCCAATCCGTAGCGTGCGGCCCGCTTCACGAACACATCACTCCCTGCGGGGCTGGCAAAGTAATCTGCAGCCGCCTCAGGGTTAGGCTCGAACAAAGCCCTAATGCGGGTCCGGGCATGGGCAAAATCTGACCCGTCGCCATCTGTGACTGTCGCGTAACGCTCTAGTCGACTGCGTACTTCCGCCACTCGCCGAGCCGAGAGGGGGTGGGTTAACAGATATTCCGGCGGGCTTAGTCCCTGTACTCGACTTCCTCGCTCAAGACGGTGTAGAAAATCAACGGCACTATGGGGGTCGTAACCTGCTAACGCGAGTAAATCTAGGCCCACAGTATCGGCTTCTTGTTCAAATGCGCGGCTGTAGCGTAGCCGGTCACCAGCTGCCATTGCGCTGGTGGCTGCCATGGTCGCTGCACCGGCCTGACCACCAAGCAAAACAGCAACTAACATTCCAGCACTGGCAGAGAGCTCTCGACCGTGCGACCGCGCCAGCGACCGCGTCGGGTGGCGCTGCACCAGATGAGCAACTTCATGGGCAAGGACCGAGGCCAATTGTCCTTCAGACTCTGTTTCCAAAATCAGCGTCGTATACAGTACAACGTGGCCCCCGGGTACAGCAAACGCATTGACTTCGCCATTTCGTACCAGGTGAAATGTAAAAAAATCACCGTCGTCAGCAACAGAAGCGCTGACTCGGGATCCCAGCGCCTGCACATACGACAATAACACCGGATCGCGAACAAAAACCAGTTGACGCCGCGCCTCACGCATGAATTCATCGCCCAACTGGCGTGCTTGTGGCGTAGCAATGGGACGTCCGGATCGTTCTCCCAGCGACGGCAGTTTTTCAGCGCGAGCGCCAGCGTCCAAACCCAACCACAAGACAGCGGCAAGAAGCCCTACCAGT
Organism: uncultured Gammaproteobacteria bacterium; assembly: GCA_905612355.1. Taxonomy (GTDB): domain Bacteria; phylum Pseudomonadota; class Gammaproteobacteria; order Arenicellales; family UBA868; genus UBA11791. The sequence goes on along the minus strand of CAJQRU010000013.1, from coordinate 37,108 downwards.
AGAATGTTTATCGAATTGACGCGAGGCTTCATGCGCAGTCCAAACGATCGTCCAGCGGGGTACCGATTGTAGCCGATCCTCACTAATACCCATGGTCGATAGATAATTGGCACTCGAATGCAATCACGGCACCGTGTCATACACCACCTGCGCCGGCAAAACAGGGTAAGCACCACTTGAATTAATCAGGACTTAGAAAAGTTCTCCGCCTCTTCATTTTCTCAACATCTCAAGACGTTATATACTTAATTTGAATCCATCTGACACTCTCCATCATGGCTAACTTTGATCATGAACTCGATGCTCGCGGCCTGAACTGCCCGCTGCCGATTCTACGGGCAAAAAAAACCCTCAATACAATGGCTGGCGGTGAAGTTCTGAAAATCATGGCCACAGATCCAGGTTCGGTCCGCGACTTTGAGGCCTTCGCCAAACAAACCGGCAATCCACTGCTGGAGTCGATTGAGAACAACTCGGAATTCCACTTCTTGCTGCAAAAGGCAGACTAATCGAGGCTATCAGGCAAACGCCTGTGACTTAGGGCTGGAAACTCATCTCGCTGCTGACGCAGCCGTGCCAAATCGAGTTCGGCTAATATGACGCCGGCACCGAAACGTTGCTGCGCCAATACTTCTCCCCACGGACTGATGATCATGCTGTGTCCGTAAGTTTGGCGACCACCGGCATGTGTCCCTTCTTGTGCCGGCGCGATCACCATAGCCAAGTTTTCAATTGCACGCGCTCTTAACAGCACTTCCCAGTGAGCCTCCCCCGTTGCCACCGTAAATGCAGAGGGCACCGTAAACACCTCAGCGCCACGTGATGTGAGGTCACGATAAAGCTCTGGAAAACGCATGTCATAACATATCGTGACCCCCAGACAGGTATCGAGTGCTTCAACTAATAACGGAACATCACCAGGTACGGTGTATTCTGATTCTCCATAGGTCTCGCCATGCTCCAGCTGAACATCAAATAAATGCATCTTGTCGTAACGACCCATTAACTGGCCGAGCGCGGAATACACCAGGCAACTATTGGTGACCCGCTGGTGGGTCGCGGGCAGCGGTATCGTGCCACCAACCAGGCAGAGAGAATAGCCGCGTGCCAAATCAGCCAAGCGATCGGCGACTTCGTCCCCCCTTGCAGCTGCCGCCAACCTTCGTTGATGAGTGTCTGCCATTAGACAGACGTTTTCAGGCAACACCACTAGCCTGGCACCAGCAGCCGCCGCATCGGCAACAAGATCACTCACTGTCTCAAGGTTCTCATCGACCGACGAGCCCGAGTTCATCTGGATAGCCGCAACCTTCATTCGGTTAAGAACCGCTCAACTTTTCCAACAACAGGATTAATTGGTCGCTTCCGCCTGAACCCGGTTCCAATATCACCGCGTCGGACGGCGTACCTAAAGCAACCAGCCAATCACGAACCTCCAAGGCCCACGCATTACCGAGATCACCTCCAGGGTAACGAATGGTGATGCGATGTGCCTGTACTTCATCGAACTGAGAAAGTATTGCGTTGATCTGCGTCAGTGCCAAAACAGAACCACTGTTCCGCTGTTCCGGCCACTGTGTTTTATCAAGCTGCTCCTTAAGAAGCATGTTCGCTGGCCCACTAAAAACCACCGCCGAACAACAGAGCGCACACAGTGCAACAACGATACGAAAACAGAACGGCCGCCTCACATCGGCACCACGTCGTAACTGTCATGACCGAACAGAGAATCTACCTGGAGATGAACGACACCCTGCATAAGATCCTGCAGATCGGCCAGTGCGCCGGCTTCCTCATCGAGCAACATGTCAATCACCGGCGGCGACCCCAAGACGGTATATGCCTGAAAGTGATGCGCCCGAGACTGACGCATCAATTCCCGAAAAATTTCGTAACATACCGTTTGCGCTGTTTTCTGAAACCCATACCCTTCACACGCAGTGCACGCTTCAGTCATCGCGCGTTCAAGGCTCGGCCTTGAACGCTTACGCACAATCTGAACCAATCCGAAGTCAGACATATCGGCCACCTGCGCCCCGGCTCCGTCGCGATGCAATGCTTCCGTCAACACACGAACCAAATCATGACGATGTTCTATCTCTTCCATGTCAATAAAATCAATGATGATAATGCCACCAATATTGCGCAATCGAAGTTCCCGCGCGATAGCGCTCGCCGCTTCCAAATTGGTTGTAAACAGTGTGTCCTCGAGACTGTGTCGCCCGACATAACCCCCAGTGTTAACATCGATTGTAGTCATCGATTCCGTCTGCTCTAACACAAGCGTGCCGCCGGATTGCAGTTGGACCGTCGTAGCTAAGGCTTGCTGAATGCCCTCCTCTACACCAAACAAATAAAAAATTGGCTGCGTCCCCGAGTAATATTCGATCCGACATGATGTTTGGGGTAAAAAATCACGCGCGAAATCACACAGCGCTTCGACAGTCGCTTGGTCATCGACGCGAATGCGGGTAGTTTCCTCGGTGACCAAATCCCGCGCCGTTCGCAATGTCAAAGGGAGATCCTCGTGTAACAGACCAACATCGTTGCTGTTAAGACGTTCCCGGATCGCTTTCCAGGACCGCACGAGAAACAACAAGTCGCTCTTCAGCCACTCATCGCTAGCACCATCGGCTACCGTGCGAACGATAAACCCGGCTTTAACATCGAGTTGCGTAAACAGTTCAGTCACTTGTTGTGTGAGTCGTTCCCGTTCGCTAGGCTGTGTTATTCGCTGTGAAATACCAACCCGGGACGATCCAGGTAACAACACCAGGTAACGCGAAGCAATAGAAAGTTGCGTGGTCACGCGTGCGCCTTTGCTCCCTAGCGGATCCTTAAGCACCTGGACAACGACTGTGTCCCCTTCACGCACTAACCGCTTGATATCTGACACCGCGCCACCATCCACGCCCCGGGGTGCCCGGTCATCAATCTTTGGTACAGCATCCGCCGCATGCAGAAATGCGGTGCGCTGTAGTCCAATATCGACAAACGCAGCCTGCATCCCGGGCAAAACCCGCGCCACTCGTCCTCGATAGATATTGCCCACGAGGCCGCGGGTGCATTGTCGCTCGATAAGAATTTCCCGCAACACACCGTTGATGATAATCGCCACCCGAGTTTCCTGGGGGGTCACACTAAGCAGCAATTCTTCGCTCATCGTTATATAAGATTGATCCTGCAAGAAGTTGTGAATAAAACCCGATAGGTGCCGGTCATGACTGCTCTAGCGATCGCCACGATGATAAGGAAGTCCCTCCATTAGGCTGTACGCCCGATAAACTTGTTCTGCGAACACAATGCGGGCCAGCGAATGGGCGAGAGTCAAACTAGAAAGCGACCAGATCTCGTTGACTGACGCGATGGCCTCATCCGATAAACCATCGGCACCTCCCACGAAAAATGCTACGTTTGATCCGTCTTCGCACCACGTGGAGAATCGTGAAGCCATCATCTGTGTCGTCAAAACCCCTCCACCCTCGTCAAGCGCAATACGGTAGGCACCGGCTTCCACTTTTGCCAACAGCCGTTGTCCTTCATCCCGGACAAGTCGTGCAATATCTGCATTTTTACCTCGACGCGGCGCTGGCACTTCAACGAGCTGTAGCCTGATTTTCCCCCGAAGGCGGCGTGAGTAGGTATCGAAACCATCAGCTACCCACGTCGGCATACGATCACCAATAGCCAGCAACTGGATACGCATGAACCTTTAGCCGTCACCCGTTAACTGGCGCCGCTGCTTCAGGATCTCCCCCAGTTCTGGGTCCCACAAACCGTCGAGATCATAAAAAACTCGCCTGTCCGGCATCATCAGATGAATCACGGCATCACCGTAATCGAGCACAATCCATTCGCCCTCACCTTCTCCTTCCGCTGCAAGCGGTCGCAATTCGAGCTTCAGGCCAGCTTCGCGAACCCGCTCAGCCATTGCAACAACGTGGCGCCTAGACGTGCCGTTAGCAATAACCATGTAATCGGTGATATCGGTCAACTGGCGTACGTCGAGCAGTCGAACGTCAGAGGCTTTGGCATCCTCGAGCGCGGTGATTATAAAATCGGCAACTCGCGTATCGCCAATGTCGATCTGATCAGAAGTCAAAGTCATAAAGTCGATGCTCAGTAATGTAGTCGATCACGCTTTTCGGGACACTGGGGCTAACATCATCACCTGCCCTGAGACGTTCACGAATGTTGCTTGCAGCGACGTCCATTGGCGGGACTTCAACCATTACAATCGATCCGGCGCGTCGCCGATGCACAATGCTCAGATCAGCGGTTTCGGCGCGAACCCACCAAGTAGGCCGCTCTACCGGCAGTACCGTCCCAGGTCGTGACATCACCACAAAGTGGGCAAGCCCAAGTAATTCTGTCCAGCGATGCCATTGCGGCAACCCCAAAAATGCATCGATACCGAGGATGAAACAAATCGGTGTTTCCTGGTAATCGTGGTGCAAAGCTTCCAGTGTCAAAACAGTCGTTGAAGGCCCGTCACGGCCCAATTCCAGGTCGTTAACGTGAAAACTGGGCTCGCTCGCGAGCGCCCGCTTCAGCATTTCCAACCGATGGGCAGCAGATGCAGCAGGTACCGAGCGCAGTCTCGGTCTGGCAGCCGGGACGAAAAGCACGTGTGCCAGGTCCAACTGCTGCCGAACCGATGCCACCGTGCATAGATGCCCTTGATGGACTGGGTCAAAGGTGCCTCCGAAGACACCCATCGCGGGGCGCAATCGGTTTTGTTGCGTCATTTTCAATCGGACTCGTCAGGCGCGCACCGCGCCATCACCAATGACGATGAACTTCTGTATGGTCAGTCCCTCCAACCCCACGGGACCCCGGACATGAAGTTTGTTCGTGCTAATTCCAATTTCAGCGCCCAATCCATATTCAAAACCATCGGCGAATTGTGTCGATGCGTTGACCATGACCGAACTGGAATCAATCTCACGCAAAAAGCGACGACTGGTTTGCAGATTTTCTGTCACGATAGCGTCTGTATGTCCCGATCCATAACGACCGATGTGCTCGATCGCTTCATCCACATTGGCCACTATCCTGACAGCTAAGATTGGAGCAAGAAACTCCGTCCCCCAGTCCTCTTCAGTCGCCAAGGTGGCCTCCGGCACCAACTCACGGGTCCGCGGGCAACCTCGAATCTCAACTCCGGCTTGGGCATACATCGCCCCCAGTCGAGTCAACACGGGCTCCTCTAACTGTTCTGCTACGAGCAGAGTTTCCATCGCACCGCAGATACCATAGCGACGACATTTGGCGTTGAATCCGATGGCAACGGCTTTCTCTACATCTGCATGTGCGTCAATAAAAACGTGGCAATTCCCGTCGAGATGTTTCAGAACAGGCACCCTGGACTCGGCGCTAACCCGCTCAATCAGCCCACGCCCCCCCCGAGGGATGATCACATCCACGTTGTCCGACATCTGCAATAACGCGCCTACTGCCGCTCGGTCCGTTGTTTTGATCACTTGCACACTGGCCGCGGGCAAGTCTGCCGCGAGCAGGCCTTGGTTAATACAATCAGCAATTGCCAAGTTTGAATGAATCGCTTCAGAGCCACCCCGCAAGATAACCGCATTTCCTGACTTGAGACAAAGTCCTGCAGCATCGGCCGTCACGTTCGGTCGAGATTCATAAATAATACCGATCACTCCCAGCGGAACACGCATACGGCCCACTTGAATGCCCGACGGCTGCTGCCCCAGACCTGTCACCTCGCCGATCAGATCGGGCAACGCCGAGACCTGACGAAGCCCCGTCGCCATCGCGGTGATACGGGCAGGAGTCAGCTCCAATCGATCGAGCATGGCTTCGACAAGCCCCAATGACCGAGCGCGTTCCAAATCGATGGCATTCTCATCCAGAATCAGGCCGGCCTTGTTTTCAATCGCTTGCGCTATTGAAACCAGTGCCAAATTCTTCTGTTGAGTGGACGCACTGGCCAGCACCCGAGCTGTCGCCCGCGCTGCCTGCCCGATTCGGAGAACCTCGTCCACGACCTCAAATTCTGAATCGTTGATGGAACTTTCTCTATTTTTAATCAATGATTTCAGATATTTAAGATTTAAACCATAGGCCATTTATACCACAAATACGAAGTAGGATTCGTTCCAATTCCAACCAAGGCCCTCCGACTACTCGCGTACGTCCTTTAATCGCTTGTTCTGCTAACAGCAACCGTGCCCGCAACCCCGACCAAAAATTTGGTCGGTGACGTGCAAGCGCTGCCGTTACCAACGGACCGCGACTACTCCACACACCACACTGATGATAAACCGTCTGACGCGATCGGCCCTCGCAAAGATGACGACTGATCGTCACCATCGAGCGCACTTCACGCACCAGCGCCCACAGCACCAAAGTGGCATCCGTCCCTTCCCGCCGCAGCCCCCCTAACACTCGAACGCTACGAGCCACATCCCCACCAAGGCATGCATCGACCAAGGTGAATACGCTGAATCTAGCGTGGTCTGCGACAATTGCCTCTAAGGTCTGCAGATCCAACTTCGCCCCTGGGCCTAGCAACAGAGACAATTTCTCTACTTCCTGTGATGCAGCAAGTAGATTTCCTTCGACATAGTAAGCGAGGCGATCGGATACCTCACGAGCGGGCGAGATATCGTGTGCTCTTAGCCGTCGGTCAATCCACTGGGGGAGTTGCTGCAAAGACACTGGCCGCGCGTCGACCACAACCCCTGTCGTCTCCGCCGTCTTAAACCAGCGACTCGACTGGGTCCGCTTATCCAAACGCCCCATGAGGACCATCAATACAGTATCTGGTGTCGGTTCGGCTAAAAAATCAAGCAGAGCAGCCGTCCCGCCCTCGCCCAATCGACCTGACGGAACGCGGATTTCAATCAGTCGCTGGTTGGAAAACAGTGACAGTGTCTGAGATTGGTCACGTAACTCCTGCCACTCAAAATCGATCCCTACGCTATAGCGAATCACTTCCGAGAAACCCTTGGCCTGAGCAGCCACCCTAACCCGGTCACTGCCCTCTTCGATCAACAGTGCTTCACTTCCGAAAAACAGATAAAACCGAGCAAGATTTTTGCTCAGATGGGGTTCCAGTTGGGTAGAGGGAATTCGCAAGTTAACTCGCCCGGATTCTCGTCACGCGCTGCGCGGTCGGCGATTAGCCATCAGCCCCACTTTAATGCTGGCTAAACGTGATATTACCTGGCGAACAATCTCGTCGCGCATTTCCTGCTTCAACAGTTTTTCCTCGATTGCCTTCTGCAGGATCTGCATTTTTTTATCTCCATAGTCAAGCGTTCGCTTGAGTGCTATCCGAGCATCTGGCACAAGGCGTTGCTTGGCCAATCCGGAGACTCGATAACGCACTTCATAGTGCAGTTCATAGCCAACAGCAATGCCCTGTTCGTTAATGCTCCGTACGGCACGACTATATTTCACTCGCAACAATTCGATCGATACAGTTGCCTCAGCCTTGTCATTAACAACCGCGCCGCCGGCGACCCGTAACGCCCGTTTGATATCGTCGACCATTGACACATCCGTGCCTTTTACATGAGTCGCAGAAAAAACAGCGGGTAACTGAACTTTTCCCCGCAGATGAAAACCGCAACCTGCGATCAACATTACCAAGACCAGCAGTATCACTACATCACGTCCACTGCGGACCCACGACAACAACGCGCGACACCCCTTATCCCGACAGATAACAGTGTAGTTATATTTTTTAGGCAACAATATTCACCAACTTTCCAGGAACGATAATGACCTTGCGCAACGGACGCCCATTTGTGTGTTTGGCGATGTGCTCCTGTGACAGTGCTAAGTTCCGAATATCCTCATCGCTAGCACCTGCGGCGACCTCGATCTGTCCGCGCAGTTTCCCGTTCACCTGGACAACCAAAGTGATCTGGTCTGTTTGCAAAGCTTGGGAATCGATTTCTGGCCATGGGGTGTCCAGTAGGTCACCTGTCATCGCCAAAGCTTGCCACAGTACGTGAGTAATATGTGGTGCTATTGGCGCTAGCACTCGAACGAGAATACCCAGGGACTCATGCATCGCGGCAACCCGCATCGGATTGTCCGCCGTGTCAAATCGATCCAGCGCGTTAACCATCTCCATGCAGGCCGCAACAACAGTATTAAACTGATTTCGCTGCATGTCCCGATTGATTCGAACCAGTGTGGTGTGAACTTGTCGCCGCAAGATGCTGATCTCTTCGTCGGCCTGCGCAAATCCGGTGTCACTAATACTGTCAACGATGGCTGCGGAATGACGGCCTACGAGCACCCACAATCGGCGCAAGAACCGCAGTGACCCGGCAACAGCGCTGTCGTTCCACTCCAGCGACTGGTCCGGCGGAGACGCAAACATAGTAAACACACGGACTGTATCGGCGCCATAACGATCAATCAGTTGCTGGGGATCAACCCCATTGTTCTTGGATTTAGACATCGTCGTCCAACCGACGGCCGTCAACTTGCTTGCGTCGTTGCAGCGTCGTGCTTCGATTACGCTGCCTCGTTCATCTCGCTCGACTTCGACCTCGTTCGGGGGGACCCACTGTCGACCTCCATCCGCTGTGTCCAGATAATAGGCTTCGGCCAGCACCATCCCCTGACACAGCAAGTTCGTTGCCGGTTCGTCACTCGTCACAATCCCCGCATCGCGCATCAACTTGTGCCAGAAACGAAAATACAGCAGGTGGAGTACCGCATGTTCGATGCCACCAATGTAATAGTCCATCGGTAGCCAGTAATTGGCGCGATCGTCAAGCATCGCATCCGCACCGGGAGAACAATACCGAGCGTAGTACCAACTGGACTCAACGAAAGTATCAAAAGTATCTGTTTCACGTTCAGCGGGACCCTGGCATTGGGGACACTGTGTACGACGCCAATCTGTTTCGGCCTTCAGCGGCGACTGAACGCCCATGAACTTCACGTCTTCAGGAAGAATGACTGGCAAGTCCGCAGTCGGAACCGAAACAATGCCACACGTCTCACAATGAACCACAGGAATTGGGCAACCCCAGTAACGCTGGCGCGACACACCCCAATCACGCAACCGATAGTTAACCCGTCGGGCGCCGATACCTTGTTCTTCTACATACGCTGTGATGCGCTCGAAAGCATCCGTGTAGTCAAGCCCATCGAACTGGCCTGAATTGACAGTTCGGATTCCCTCTTTCTCAACATAGGCCGCCTGATTGACATCTACTTCGCGTGCATTGCCCGGGGCGATGACTTGCCTAATAGGAAGCCCGTAACGCAAGGCAAACGCGTGATCACGCTCATCGTGTGCTGGCACCGCCATAATTGCGCCCGTGCCATAAGACATCAGAACAAAGTTTGCCACCCATACTGGAATGGGCTCGCCGCTCAGAGGATTAATCGCCTCCACCCCAAGCGGCATTCCCTTCTTTTCAAGCGTTTCGAGTTCGGCCTCACTGATGCCTCCGCTGCGACAGCCATCAATAAAGTCTCTTATTGCGTTATCCCACTCTGCTACCTCGGTTGCCAACGGGTGATCAGCAGCAATTGCCATAAAGGTGGCGCCGTAAAGCGTATCTGGCCGCGTCGTAAAAATACGAAGCGGTTCCGCCCGGCCCACCAACTTAAAATCGACCTCAAGCCCCTCGGAACGGCCAATCCAATTGCGCTGCATGGTCTTAACCGAATCCGGCCAACCGGCCAGGCTATCGAGTTCGTCCAGCAACTCATCAGCGTAAGCGGTGATGCGAACGAACCACTGCGGAATTTCCCGCTTTTCGACCACCGCACCTGAACGCCACCCCTTACCATCGATCACTTGTTCATTAGCAAGAACTGTCTGATCTACTGGATCCCAGTTCACCACCGCGTTCTTTCGGTAAGCAAGGCCTTTTTCAAGGAGCTTGCAGAAAAACCATTGTTCCCATCGATAATAGTCTGGCCGACAGGTGGTCACCTCGCGACTCCAGTCATAACCGAATCCCATGCGCATTAGTTGTGTGCGCATATGTTCAATGTTCTGGTAAGTCCACCTCGCCGGAGGGATCGACCGCTGGATAGCAGCATTCTCGGCGGGCAGACCGAATGCATCCCAACCCATGGGTTGCAGAACGTTTCGGCCTTTCATTCGCTGGTAACGACTCATCACATCGCCGATGGTGTAGTTGCGCACATGCCCCATGTGTAGGTTCCCCGACGGGTAGGGCAACATTGAAAGGCAATAAAATTTTTCCCGTGATGGATCCTCGGTTACTTCGAAACTGTGCTGTTCCGACCAGTAATCCTGGACTTCCTTCTCAATTTGATGTGGGTCGTATTCGGGTTGCACTGTCTGAATGTGTCTGGGCAAGCGCCCTTAAAACGTTACTGTAGCGCCTGGGTCAGGCTTCTACGTTCGAAGGCACTGGATCATCGGGACCCGGCCAATCAGAAAATGGAAACGGCCGTTGGTCAGAAGTATAAGTAAGATATTGGAGCACGTGAAAAGCGAAGCGATTCAAGTCGCCTGTAAACAGCAAAAGACGCGGATTAGTGTGGCCAGTACAAACCTGCATCGCGGCCTGGAAAAGCAAGCAGGCACCCATCAAAAATTTAATCAGGTAGAAAAAAAGACCAAAGTACACCAACGTGAGAAAAAGCCGTAGCCAAATCTCACTTTGGCGCGTTCTAGTCCGCGTAATCTCTGTCATTGTCGGTAATTGAGCCTGACGTCAGTGCAACTAGAAAAAGTGGGATGCTTCTAGAGAAACGAACCTAAGTTTACCGCATCGCTCAGCAGCGTTGAAAAATGCAAGACCAAGCAGTGTCACCTGCAACAACGCGTCATCTGTGATAACGGACTATTGGGTATAAAGGTGTTGGCGGGACCAGGGCACAGCATTTTTCTCCCCTCGCGCAAAAACTACCTGAAACAACTGTAACCCGCCAGACAGGAAACAGGCGATGGAACTCGACAAATAAAGACGCCAAGCACGAACAAAGGTATCGTCGAACATTTCCGTAACTGAGGCATTGGCTGTCTCATAGCGAGTCAGCCAATGCGTCAGAGTTTTGGCGTAGTGCAATCTTAGATTCTCAACATCAAGGACAGAAAACGAATGCCCCTCAAACACTTTCATCATCTCCCCCAGGGTCGGTGGATACGCTCCTGGAAAGATCCGGCGGTCGACCCATGCACTCATCGACCGCGGTCGGTTGCGACCAATGGTATGGATCAGACCCCGTCCCTCTTCGGTCAACACTTGATACATTACATCACCTAATACCGGGTAATTTGCAGGTCCCACATGTTCGAGCATCCCAATGGATACGAATGCATCGCACTGACCCTGAATATTGCGGTAGTCATTTTCAATATAAGTTACCTGTTGATCGTATCCTTCCGACTTAGCTCGTTGTCGAGCGTAATGAAGCTGCTCACGAGAGATATTGTAGGCCGTTACGCTGACGTCATAGTGCAGCGCCATATGACGACTTAGTCCGCCCCACCCACAACCGGCTTCGATCACGCGGTCTCCCGGCTTAAGTTGTAGCTTACGGCAAACGTGGTCCATCTTTGCCTGCTGTGCCTGCTCGAGCGTGAGTTCAGGGTCCGAAAAATAGCCGCACGTGTATTGCATTTCCTGATCTAACCACAGCTTGTAAAACGTGTTGCCAACATCGTAGTGATGATGAATGTTCTCCTGTGCATGACTCTGCGTGTGGTTCGGGCGGCGGCTCCGATTGAGACACCGCAACAGCGTCTTTGAAGCATTGACGACCGCCTCTCTACAGGAAAAAATTTCCTTCAGGACATCAACTAAATTGCCTGTGATATCGATCCCACCGGCACTATATTGATCACCAAACCCCAAATCGCTCGCACGCAAAATATGGTAGAACGCACGACGATGATTAATACTTATAGTACCCACTGCCTCAGACTCAGACGCGCCATAACGCGAGTCATCCCATAAACGCACCGCGACTCTAGGCGACCCGATCGATTGCAAAAACTTCCTGAGAGCAAAAGCCTCGAAAGCGTGCACCGGGCGCTCACTTCTGCGTCGGGACCGGGCATAGTTCTGCCCAGCTACCGTGTTATCCGTTGAGGTGGGGTTGGCACACATTACCGACACTCAAGGTTCAAAGATCTAATCAATGAAAGGGTCCTTATGACTAGCCAGACGTATTCTCAAGAGGCTTATCCACTACCGGCCACGAACTGAGAATTGCCTGCACTACCGTCGCCAGTGGAATGGAGAAAAACACACCAAGTACCCCCCAGATTCCACCAAATATCAGTACCGCAGCGATAATGGCAACCGGATGCAAGTTAGTCACCTCCGAGAACAACACCGGCACCAAGACATTGCCATCGAGCATTTGAATGATCAGATAAGCGATGACTACCCACATTAAGTCGCCACTCCATCCCCACTGGAACCAGGCCACCAGAACAACCGGTACGGTGACGACCGCCGCGCCCACGTAGGGTATCAATACTGATAAGCCCACGCAGACCGCCAACAACATTGCGTAATCCAACCCAAGGAACGAAAACACAACCACACATACCAACCAAACAATAATGATTTCCCAGAACTTTCCGCGAACGTAATTGCCAATTTGGCGATCAACATCAACCCAGACCTGTTCCGCGAATTGACTTTCACTCGGCACAAACCGCCTTATCCAAGCAACGATGATTCTCTTATCCTTTAGAAAGAAAAATATAAGGATCGGGACGATCACGAGATAAACCAAGATGGTCAATGCCCCAACCACCGAAGAGATCGAAATAGAAAGTGCGCGCTGCCCCAAACTGGTGATTTCCATGCGAACAGCAGACACCATCTCAGCCACCTGCTCGATGGAAATGATACCCGGATAGTTATCTGGCAATTGTTGCAAGGCGGTCTGTCCCTTCGTCAGCATCAACGGGATTTGCTGCACTAACTGGGTCGACTGGGTAGAAACCAGTGGTATCAGTCCGAATAGCACGAGGACCAAAAAAATCACAAAGGCAACAACCACACCGACCACAGCCAACAATCTGGGTATCCCCTTAGATTCCAGCACCCTCACCAAACCCTCTAGAAGATATGCAATAACAATGGCAATTAAAATGGGTGCTAGCATCTTGCCCATCACCACGACGATGAGAAACAAGATCCCCAGAAACAGGGCAAGGAAAACAACCTGTGGATTCGAGAAGTGGCGTCTAAACCAATTTGTAATGAGTTCCATCGTTAGCACGGTAGCGAATGCGAGCGAACCCCGTCAACAACTCGCCTTATGCTAGTCTGACACAATCTCGAAATCGTGAGTAATTTCCACGACTTGCCCCAACATTGTCGTGGCTGAGCAATACTTGTTCGCAGACAATGCGATCGCTCGTTCGACCTGCGCCGCTTTGAGACCTTCACCACGCACTGTAAAATGAACATGGATTGTTTCGAAAACTCGGGGCACTTCATTGGCCCGTTCACCGTTAACCTCGACTCTGAGGTCGGTTACGTTCGAGCGTCCTTTGCGTAGCATCTGCAACACATCAATCGCCGTGCATCCCCCCAAACCAAGCAGGATCATTTCCATCGGCCTGATCCCCTGGTTGCGTCCGCCAGCCTCCGGAGCGACATCCAGCGTAACGCTATGTCCACTGCCGCTGATACCAGCAAATGAAGACCCTTCTAATAACTGAATGCTTGCCTTCACTCAGACGTTACCTCGCCGGCAAACAACTCCGACAGCTTCGCGCCAGGATCCGCCGCGCGCATAAACGTCTCGCCAACGAGAAATGCGTTAACGCCACTATGCCTCATCCGCCGCACATCATCGACTTCATGAATGCCGCTTTCAGTCACAATTAGGCGATCAACGGGAATCTCTTTTATAAGGTCAAGTGTAGTATCAAGACGAGTATCAAACGTCTGTAAAGATCGGTTATTGATACCGATTAACTCGCAGTTGAGTTTGAGCGCAACCTCAAGCTCAGACCGATCGTGAACTTCAACCAGGACATCCATGCCCAGGTCGCGCGTAGCACTAGCCAATTCACTCATCTGACTAAAATCTAACGCGGCAACGATCAAAAGCACGCAGTCGCCGCCGATTGCTCGAGTCTCAACCACTTGCCACGGATCAATAATGAAATCCTTGCGCAATACCGGCAACGCAACCTCATCTCGCGCTTCCCGAAGATGCTCCACGCGGCCCTGAAAAAAGGTCTCATCGGTCAATACAGACAGACAAGTTGCACCGTGGTCTGAGTAACTTCTGGCAATCTCCCGTGGGACAAAGTCTGGGCGGATTACACCCTGACTTGGCGAGGCCTTCTTGATCTCAGCAATGACAGCGGCGTGTCCACTCGCAACCTGTTGTCTGAGTGCCCTCGCAAAGCCCCGCGGCAGCGCCATAGCGCGGGCTGTCGCCTCCAACGAATTGATAGAGGTTAGTTGCTCGCGCTGAGAGATTTCCCCGCGTTTGCGGGCCAGGATCTGCGCTAAGATGTCAGTCGTCGCGTTCACCTCCCGTCAAACCTGATTAATGAAGTTATCTAACAGGCGATGGCCATGCTGGGTGAGAATCGATTCTGGATGAAATTGAACACCGACCACGGGATATCGTTGATGGCGAAGGGCCATGATCTCTCCGTCTTCCGCTGTTGCGGTGATCTCGAAACACTCCGGCAGGCTGGAACGCTCAACAACCAGTGAGTGATAGCGCGTCGCCTGGAAGGGGCTCGGCAAGCCCGCGAACAAGCCCGTCTCACAATGCGAAATCATCGAAGTTTTACCATGCATCAAGGTTTGAGCACGTATCACCCGTCCACCAAACGCCTGGGCGATACTCTGGTGACCGAGACACACCCCCAGTATAGGAATCTCCCCACCATAAACCTTGGCCAGTTCCACCGAGATGCCAGCTTCATTGGGAGTGCACGGTCCAGGAGATATCACAATATGTGAGGGAGCAAGCGCCTCGATATCGTTCAGCGTAATCTGATCATTGCGGTAGACCGCAACATGTTGGCCGAGTTCTCCAAGATATTGGACCAGGTTGTAGGTAAACGAATCATAGTTGTCGATCATGAGTAACATGGTTTCAAACTACGTCTGAATAGTGCGTGACTCAAGACCAGCGGCGGCCACCGCTACCGCTCGAAAAATCGCTCGCCCTTTGTTCATCGTTTCCTGCCATTCATGTGCCGGTATTGAGTCAGCCACAATACCTGCTCCAGCCTGGATATAGAGCGTGTCGCCCGAGATAACGGCTGTGCGAATCGCGATCGCCGTATCCATATTTCCGTTCCAGCCTATGTAGCCGACGGCACCCGAATAAATGCCACGCCGCTCTGGCTCTAATTCTTCGATGATTTCCATTGCACGCACTTTAGGCGCCCCAGATACCGTGCCTGCAGGAAAGGTTGCCCGCAACACGTCAATGGCGTCCAATCCTTCCTTGAGTTCTCCAACGACATTGGAGACGATGTGCATAACATGGGAATAACGTTCGACTGCCATTTTGGCCGTTAATTTGACCGAACCGGTGCGGGCAATCCGACCAACGTCGTTGCGACCCAGGTCAACAAGCATGACATGCTCCGCGAGTTCCTTCGGGCTTGACATCAATTCCTGTTCAAGTTGCAGATCTTCTGCTTCATCATGCCCACGCCGGCGCGTTCCGGCAATTGGGCGTACTGTCACCTCTCCGTCCTCAAGTCTGACCAGTATTTCTGGCGACGAACCCACAATGTGTAGTTCACCCAGATTGAGGAAGTACATGTAAGGCGATGGATTTACCGTCCGCAATGCCCGATAGAGAGAAAACGGTTCAATGTCAAAAGGAATGGCCAACCGCTGGGACAGAACCACTTGAAACACATCGCCACTGGCGATGTATTCCCGACAACGTTCTACCGCCGCCTCGAACGCGGGGCGCTCAAAGGACGATACGAAATCCTCTTCTGAAACAGCTCTTGGCTGAGTAACCGCGGGTAACGGAATCGGTCCATCTAACTGTCTGACCAATCGATCGAGACGCGCATGGCCTTCTTGCCAGCCGTCTTTTTCTTTCGGATCCACATGTACGATCACGTAAAGTCGGCCAATCAAGTTATCAAAAACGATGACTTCATCCGAAACCATCAACATGATGTCTGCCGACGAGACCGGGTCTGGTTTGTCAGCAAAATCAAGTCGCTCTTCAACATAACGCACCGTTTCATAGCCAAAGTAGCCAACCAGGCCTCCACTAAACCGCGGCAATCCCTTGATTGGGGGGACTTTGAACTGCTGCTGTATACGCTGGATCTCACCCAACGGGTCTGTGGTTAACTCACTATGAATTTCTTTGCCGTCCTGCTCGATGACCAACCGTTGACCAGTTACCCGAACGATCGTTCGGCAGGGCAATCCGATAATAGAGTACCGACCCCATTTCTCGCCCCCCTGAACAGATTCCAGCAGATAACTGTATCGACCCTGCGCCAATTTGAGGTAAATACTAACCGGCGTATCAAGATCAGCCAGGACTTCGCGCATCAATGGAATACGGTTGTATCCTTCGTCACGAAACCGCTCGAAGTCCGCAATAGTAGTCATCTGTCAATCCCCCCGACTTACCCACAGCACGACATCGCGGGCGTCTCGCAGAATGGCATCCGGCACCACGTCACCTTCCCCAGCAGTGGGGTCATAGCCCCAACCAGCCAACAGGACAGGCATCGGTGCGGCACGAGCTGCCACCAAATCAGTCCCCGAATCACCTACGAACACAGCTTGCCCAGTTAGGATTCCCAGTGTTTCACAGGCATGTACCAGCATGGCTGGATGCGGTTTCATGGACGGGAGATCATCGCCGGCAACTAACACATCGAAATGACCGCTCAGATTAAGGCGCTCGAGTAGCAACTCAGCAAACTGGCGAGGCTTGTTCGTCACCACACCAAGAAAATACCCGCGGGAACTCAAGTTTTCCAGTAATTCCAACACGCCCGGGTAAACGGTGCTGCGATCACAGATCGATCGTTGGTAATAATCCACGAATAAGGCGTACGCCTGCTCGAGTTCGGCATCGGTCAGCAAACCCCCTGTTGTGCTGGGAAGCGCGCGCTCGACTAATCGGTGTGCCCCGTTACCAATCCAGCACCGCACCTGCTCTTCGCTCACTGGCTCAAAGCGCCACGCGCCGCGCAGTTGATTTACTGCGGTCGTCAAATCAGGTACCGAATCAACCAATGTGCCATCAAGATCAAACAGAAACGCCCGGATCGAACTAACCGCCACCGTCCCGACTGTCACCGCATCTGTTTGAGTCCCACTCATCACTGGTGCATCTCCGTCAGGCGCGCACTAAGCGCAGATATCACCGTGTCGTAACCATTGGGATCCTTTATTTGGCGATAGCCAAAAAGTCCAGAGCCGATGACAAACGTATCTGCACCGGCCTTCGCGACAGTCGCAATGTTGTCTTCTTTGATGCCACCATCTACTTCAAGCCGAATTGCATAACGACTGGCATCAATTATTTTTCGCGCTTCGCTCACTTTATCAAGCACGTAGTCAATGAACACCTGCCCGCCGAAACCTGGATTCACCGACATCAACAATATGGTATCGAGCCGGGATGCCAGTTGTCGGCATAAATCGAGGGAAGTGGCTGGATTAAACGCGAGCCCACATTGGCAATCGAGTTCACGAATTAGGCCCAGTGACCGATCCACGTGATCAGTAGCTTCGGGATGAAAAGTAATCGACGTAGCGCCCGCTGCAGCAAACTCTCGAATAAGCGGATCCACAGGTTTCGCCATCAAATGAACATCGATCGGCGCATCGATGCCATGTCGCCGCAACCCCTCACAGACCAGCGGGCCGAAAGTCAAGTTGGGGACATAGTGATGATCCATCACATCAAGATGAACGCGCCCGGCTCCGGACAGCAGAACATGGTCTACCTCATCCCCCAAGCAAGCCACATCTGCAGCCAGGATCGAAGCGGAAATAGCAGCGTTCATGGTGATAGAGACAAAGTGATCTGTCTTAACAGAGTTGCTCGCCACTTCACGGCTTGACCACAATCAGCGAATGGCCAGAAATAGCGCCGAATCGCCTCGTTTTATTTGCAACAAAACTCCGGCTGAATGCTTGGAGACAACTTGTCTGATATCATCAATATTTTTTACCCGTTCGCGATTGATGGAAACAATCAGGTCATTCTTACGCAGGCCCGCCTTCCATGCCGGGCTCCGCGCTTCGACCTCGGTCACCCGAACACCGGCCAGCTCACCGTCCTCACTGTCCGCGAGCGTCGCGCCTGTTAAATGCTGACTGATCTTTTCTCCCAGACCAATCGTCACGTCCGCTGGGCGCAACTTCACGCGCACCCTCGTCTGCTGTCCGTTTCGGAAGTACTCGATCTCCACTTCTTCATCCGACCTCGACAAGCCAATTATATTGCGAAGATCCGTCGCGCCTTTGACCGGTCGCTCATTCACTGCTGTGATGACATCCGCCTCCTTGAAACCAGCATCGGCGGCTGCCGAGTCCGGCATCACCTGAGCGATGACGGCACCGTGCTCCGCATCGATGCCAAAGGCCTCGGCAAGATCTCGGGTCAGATCCTGAATCACTACACCAAGTCGACCACGACGCACCTCACCAAATTCGACAATCTGACGGGTCAATGCCAAAACCATATTAATGGGTATGGCAAACCCAATACCAACATTACCGCCACTTGGCCCGACAATCGCAGTGTTAACACCGATCAGTTCGCCGCGCAGGTTAACCAACGCACCGCCCGAATTCCCCGGATTGATCGAAGCGTCTGTCTGAATGAAATCTTCGTAATCCTCAATTCCCAGGCCACTGCGGCCGAGGGCGCTGACAATGCCCGAAGTCACTGTCTGCCCTAAACCAAATGGATTACCAATGGCAACGACAAAATCGCCAACGCGAAGCCTGTCAGAGTTGCCTAAATCAATGGCGGTCAAACCCTGCGCCGGTATCTTGATGACTGCGATATCTGCATTCGGGTCGCTACCAATCACCTCGGCCTGAACCGATCGACCATCATGCAACCGAACGGTAATCTCATCGGCATTGCCAATCACATGTTGGTTCGTCACCACGTGACCGGCAGCCGCATCGATAATCACGCCCGAACCCAGGCTGCTAGTCTGACGTTCACGAGGCTGTGTTTCCGGTGCACCGAAAAAACGGCGGAAAAATGGGTCCTGCATGAGCGGGTTTTCCCGCATTGACACGCGGCCTCTGGTCGATATGTTGACCACCGCAGGTAGCACCGTTTCCACCATGGGCGCCAAGCTTGGTAAAGGAGCACCATCAACAATCGCAGGTAGACCCGCCTGTACGCGGACTGCACTCAGTGGCAAAACAACCACAAACAAGAAGATTCTGACCCAATATGAACTAAGCATTAGTTGATCCGTGCTCGGGCTGCTGGCCCGGTGTTTCGTGACAAGGAGAGTATACCAATCGCTTTATCAGCGCCTTCACTCGTCCGGTCTGATTGAATTATTCGCTATTGGCGATACCGTGGGGCACATGTCCGGTCGGTACATGTTGGCGCGCTGATTCACAATGTTCTTTCTGATCATCGAAAAAAATATCCGCACCAAATGTCGCAAGAAAACTACCCTTATCAAGCCCCCCCAGGAACACCGCTTCATCGATACGGATATTCCAGGCTCGCAACGTGCGAATCACCCGCTCATGGGCCGGTGCTGATCGCGCTGTGAGTAAAGCGGTCCGTATACGACCAGGCTCAGTGGAATAGCTCGTCTGCAAGCGATGCAAAGCTGCCAGAAATTTTCGAAAGGGCCCTCCCGGTAACGGTGTCATTGCAGCCGCCTTTTCAGCAGCCACAAAAGCTTCCAAGCCCTGTGCCTGATAGACACGTTCAGAGTCATCAGCAAACAAAACTGCATCACCATCGAAGGCGATGCGTAACGGGCCACCCGAGACTGAGCTGACCCGCGAAGGCAGGATGGTCGCAGCCGCTATATCATTGTCCAGCGCACGACGCACATCAAGCGGATCAGCTGATAGAAACAAATCGGCACTAAAAGGCGCTATATACCGAAACGGACTTTCACCACCAGAAAAAGCCGCTCGAGTGATATCAAGGCCGTGATCATTAATCGAATTGAAGATCCTCAACCCTGTGTCTGCGCTGTTGCGGGAAATGAGCACCACTTCGACCTGCTGCTGCTCAGACAATTCGTTCAACGACAAAAGTTTTTGTACTAGAGGAAATGCAACCCCAGGCTCAAGGGTGCTGTCCTCATGCTGGATCTGATAACGACAATACGCCTCAACACCTTGGTCGATAAAAACATTATGGCTCTCCTCCAAATCAAATAACGCGCGCGAAGAAATTGCCACCACCAACTTTTCGTCATTGTTTTCCGACATGGGGAAAGTGTAGCAGCCGCATTCAGGTTATGGTGGCACCACCGACTACAACTTTTTTATTAACCAAAAACGCGATAGCCAATAAGAGCAACAATCCACCAACGAGTGGGGTATCACCGTAACGCACATACACTGTGGTCCCTGTCGCAGGCTGCACCATCCCGGACAACACAACAGCACTAAACTGTGGAGCCAACTGTAGCACTTGTCCTCGTCTATCAATTAAGGCGGACAACCCATTGTTGCTGGCGCGCACCAGCGCGCGGCCGCTTTCAAGAGCACGAAAGCGGGCCATTTGTAGTCGCTGGTGCGGCGCCAGAGAGTCACCGAACCACGCATCCTCGCTGATATTCACGAGCACAGTCGCTTCAGGCAACGAACGCCGAACCAGCCATGGGAACGCATCCTCGTAACAAATCGTCACACCCACCTGTTGTCCGGCCAAGGTCATCGGCGCCTGCCTTTCCTGCCAAGAGGAAAAGTCTGACATTGGAATATCCAAGTAACGAAGCAACCACCCAAACAATGGCCGCAACGGCAAGTATTCGCCAAAAACCACCAACTGTCGCTTGCGATAAACAAACTGTTCATCACCGATTCCAAGCGCGCTATTAAACAGTTCAAAATGACCCTTTTGTTGTCGGCGCTCGAGAAGCCCAATCACAAAATCAGCAGGATGATTCGACAAGTCTTGCAAAAACTCTGGTGACAGACCGTCAAGAAACTCTGGTAAAGCAGCTTCGGGCCAGACGATAAGATCCGGACCGCCTGCGTCGATACTCGCTGCGAGGTAGCGCTCTCGAATACTACGGACATTACCGACCTGCCATTTATCAGAGAGTGCAATATTATTTTGAATAACAGCCACTTTGAGCGCATCACCTGTTGGCATTACTTGTTCGCTGCGCCCCACAAGTGCAGTCCCCAACACAATCAGCACGATAACGCCTGTTGCACCCGCCCAGGCCCTGCCACCACTGTGAACTCCCCAGGCGAGTGCGCCGGCCGTCACCGCCGAGAGAAAACTAACACCTAATACGCCACCGAGAGGTGCAAAACCCGCCAGAGGTGTGTCGAGCTGACTGTAACCAAGGTACATCCAAGGAAAACCACCTAACAACCAACCTCGCAGCCATTCCATAAGTACCCACACCGCCGGCATCAAGACAGTGAGACGCAACCCCATCGGCAGACGTAACCAGCCGGCTTGGCAGAACCCTACCGCAGCAAGATAAAAGGACAGTATCAAGATAAATACAACCGTTACACCAACGGCCAGCGCCGTAGGCATATTGCCGTAGTCATGCAAACTGACAAATACCCATGACACGCCAACACCAAATGACCCGATACCAAACATCAACCCCAGCCCCGCAGCGCGTTTCGCGCTTACACACGACCACAGTAGAAATAACACTGCCAATGCCAATGGCCCAACCAACGCATAGTGAAATGGCGCAAAAGCGAGTGGGAACGAAATGCCGGCGACAAAAGTCAGCAGCCATGGGGCCCCAGTGCCAACCTTCAACTCAGTAATCCGACATGGGTCATCGGCAGCGTCCACCCAAGGCTTTGAACTAAAAAAGTCGGTACCTGTTCAACCAGCAGGCAGTCGGGCCACGCGCAGAAGCCGTGCTTGACGCGCATCGGCACTAAGCACCTCGACCTCATGACCTTCGAATTCCACTGTTTCACCGCGTTGCGGAACATGTCCCAACTGGTCGGTGACGGCACCGCCCAAGGTGTCAAATTCGGTCTCATCCAAAGCAGTTTTAACCAGTTGATTGAAACGACTCACCGGCAGTGTGGCCTTGACCACCAAGTGGTCAGCACTTTGGCGCAGAACCATAGCGGCGCCTTCATCAAAGTCGTGTTCATCTTCTATGTCGCCGACGATCTGCTCCAACACATCCTCGATCGTCACCAGACCAGTAACACCACCATATTCATCAACGACAAATGCCATGTGATTGCGACGCCGCCTGAATTCCTGCAACAGCACGTTGAGTCGTTTGCTTTCAGGTATGAACACAGCTGCTCTGAGCAAGCGCTCCCAGGGCAAACGAGCGATATCGCTTTCCTGCATGTGCCGCAGAACATCCTTCGCCAACAGAATACCAATAATCGTATCCCGGTCCCCGTCAGTGACGGGAAATCGCGAGTGCGCAGAAGCAATCATAACTGGCAGAATATCGTCTAATGCCTGACTGACATCGACCGTTACCATCTGTGCACGCGCCACCATTACCTGTTCCACTTTGAGATCGGTGACCCGGGTCACCCCTTCCATCATTTGAAGAGTCTCCTCGTCCAGCAATTCACGTGCTCGCGCAGCGTGCAACAGCCTGGACAACTGCTCACGAGTGAACGGTATGCCCCGTAACCAGTACAACAAATGCTGAATGATGCGGGCACGCACCTCGCGTAGGACTTGTTGCCAGTGGCTCATGGATATTGCGCCGGTCAGGAAACGCGATAGGGGTCTGCGAACCCGAACCCTTGCAAAACATCGCTTTCTAATCCTTCCATAACACCTGCATCACATTCACTCTGGTGATCGTAACCACACAAATGCAGGACACCATGAACAACCATGTGGGCCCAGTGTGCGACAAGCAGCGTTCCAGAACCGACGACTTCGCGCCGCAAGACTGCAGGACAAACCAGGATATCGCCCAGTATGCCTGTGGTTACCCCAGGCGGATCATCAACCGGAAAAGACAACACGTTGGTCGAACTGTGGTGTCCGCGAAACCGAAGATTAAACGAACTCATTTCTTCCTCCGAAACAACCCGCAATGTCAATTCGCCTCCAGGGTGTTCAGCGACGCTCAATGCCGCACGTGTCCACTGCTCAAAATCTTGCACTGCCGGCAATTGTGGATCCGACACGACCACCTGCAAGTCGAGTTGCATCGTCACTGTCTATCGTCGCCATTCGTTAGGGCTTGTGCCTCAAACACCTCGACGATACGCTGGACCAAAGGATGGCGAACAACATCCCGTGATACGAAACGAGTGACCGAAATACCCTCAATGTCAATAAGCGCCTCGGCCGCATAACGCAGACCTGACACCGTGCTTTTGGGCAAATCGACCTGCGTAATATCCCCCGCGATCACTGCCTTCGAACCGTAACCGATTCGCGTCAGAAACATCTTCATCTGTTCGACGGTCGAGTTCTGTGCCTCATCCAATATGATGAATGACTCGTTCAGTGTTCTACCCCGCATATAAGCCAATGGCGCTAGTTCAATCACTCCCCGGTCAAGCAGTTTTCCAACGCGGTCGAAGCCAAGCATTTCATAGAGCGCATCGTAAAGTGGTCTGAGATACGGATCGACCTTTTGCCCGATATCGCCTGGTAAAAAGCCGAGACGTTCACCGGCCTCTACCGCGGGGCGAACCAATATAATTCTGTCAACCTCATTGTTTGCCAGGGCCTCGACCGCGCACGCCACGGCCAAATAAGTTTTTCCTGTCCCAGCTGGCCCAACCGAAAAATTGATGTCGTGGCCGGTGATGTTGCGAAGGTAATCTCGCTGATTACGGTTCTTTCCACGCACCTGTAACTTACGAAGCCGCACTACAACCTCGCTCGGATCGCGCCCCTCGGCATGATCGTCATGGGACAGTTGTGAAACCTTCATGTGTACGTTCTCATTACTCAGAACGACGTCACCGCGGGTGTCATCATAAAGCGCTTGGAGTATGTTGCGTGCGTTACCCACGTTATCTGCTTCGCCGTCAATCAGAAATAAATGCCCGCGGTGGGAGATCTTGACATCAAAACGTGCTTCGATCTGTTTGAGGTGGGTATTGCTTTGACCGCACAACCCAGCGAGGCGTCGATTATCCTCTGGGGTTAGCTGCAGTGTTTCTGGAGTCGTGGCGGCTTTCAAGTGTAGGTGGGCACCCTCACCGAACCTTCGCTGATCATAGCAAAATCACTTGCTCGGTTCGCAACCAGCCGGGCACGGAGAGAATTCGGCAACGCTTCCGTGATCTGGACATCAACAAAATGCTGCAATAAATCGGCCGGCCCGTCGAAATTAACCACCCGATTGTTTTCGGTACGTCCGGATAACTGGTTTGGATTCTTGCGGGCATATCCATCCACAAGGATGCGTTGCTCTGTTCCGAGCATAGCGCGACTAGCCTGTTGCGCAGAAGACGTCAAACGTTGTTGGACAATCGCCAGACGGCGCTGCTTTTCCACATGGGTAATCCCATCAGTTAGATCTGCGGCCGGAGTGCCCGGTCGCGCACTATAGATAAAACTAAAAGACTGGTCAAAACCAATACGGTCAATCAATGAAACAGTCGCTTCAAAGTCTTGTTCGGTTTCACCAGGAAAACCGATAATGAAATCAGATGATAAGGATAAATCAGGTCGGCGCTCGCGTAACCGATACACAATAGATTCGTAGTCCGCCACACTGTACTGACGTTTCATCAGCTTGAGAATCCGATCAGATCCACTTTGTACCGGTAAATGCAGATGACTCACCAATGTGGGCAACCTCGCATAAGCGTCGATCAGTGCTTCGGAAAAATCTATCGGGTGGGAAGTGATATATCGAATCCGCTCAATACCCTCGACAGCAGCTACATAATCCAACAATTCTGCGAAGTCCACGAGATCCCCGTTATGCCGTCTACCCGTGTAGGCATTAACATTTTGGCCCAGTAGAGTTACCTCGCGTACACCGTGTTGGGCAAGTTCAAAAACTTCCGTGATGACGTCATCAAAAGTACGACTGAACTCCTCGCCTCGGGTATAAGGCACGACACAGAAAGTGCAGTATTTACTACACCCCTCCATCACCGAAACAAACGCCCGTGCACCCCGAGATCCGGGGGTAGGCAGGTTGTCAAACTTTTCGATGCCAGGAAAACTGACATCAATCTGCGGCTTTCGCGCAGCGCGTGCTCTCTCAAGTAACTGCGGCACACGATGACAAGTCTGGGGCCCGAACACCAGGTCGACATAGGGTGCACGCTTGAGAATCTGATCTCCCTCCTGACTTGCCACACATCCACCAACCCCAATAATCAAATCCGCGCGTTCACGTTTCAATTCTTGCCATCGCCCCAACTGCGAAAACACTTTTTCCTGAGCTTTTTCGCGTATGGAACAAGTGTTAAGAAGCAACACATTGGCCTCTTCAGGATCATCGGTCAGCACCATGCCATGTGATTCCTGCAGAAGATCTGCAACACGATCCGAGTCATACTCGTTCATCTGGCAACCGAAGGTCTTTATATAGAGTTTGTCCGTCATCACTTGCCTTGTTATAAACCCAGAAGCATTGCGTACCACTGCAGTTTACAGACTTCAGTCCCAACGATCGTCACACACCTGAATCACACCATTGTTGATCCGTATTGGAAAGGTTGGCAATGGCTCGTAGGCCGGGGGAGCCTCAACTGCCCCTGTGCGGATATTGAAACGAGCTCCGTGCCGAGGACACTCGATTGCATCACCGACCAGGCAACCGCTAGCAATCTCGGCGCCATCGTGTGTGCAAACGTCCTCCAACGCACAGAATTCACCGTCAAGATTGAAAATCACCACCGAGATCCCGTCTACCTCCACGATCACACTTTGACGGTTCTCAATATCGCCAACTGACGCCACCTCAACCCACTCCGTCATTACGCCTAAAACATACCCAGTTCAAGCCGTGCGGCTTCGGTCATTCGCTCTTGATCCCAAGGTGGGTCGAACACCAAGTCCACCTCGACACCGGTGATTCCCGTCACTTCTTTCGCGGCATTCTCTACCCATCCCGGCATACTCTCAGCAACCGGACAATTAGGCGAGGTTAATGTCATCTCCACCTCGACATGATTCGACTCGTCGATGTCGATCCGATAGATCAACCCAAGATCGTAAATATTGACCGGAATTTCTGGATCATAAACTTCCTTTAAGGCGTCGATCACCTGGCCCCGCAGGACCGGCTCACCACCACCACGCACATCCGGGCCCGTCTCTTCGCCAGCATCCATCGTATCGGGTAGCCGATTCGGCTCACTGTCCGAGGCAACAAACGCTTGCCCAAATTGATCCAACTTGTCCGTGTTCTCCATCGGTGTATAGCCCTCGTTATTCGGTTGTAATTTTTTCGTTGTTCTGGTGAAGCGCCGCCTGAACAGTGTGCCACGCCAGCGTTGCGCACTTTACCCGCGCAGGATACGCAGCTACACCACCCAGCACTTCGAGTTTTGAAAAATCCAGCTCCGCAGCAGCGCGCCCTCCCTCACCGGTCACCAGTTGATGAAAGGCGGAAAAATAGGTGTCTGCTTCGTCCACGCTTCTTCCCTTGAGAGTCTCGGTCATGATCGAAGCCGATGCGGTAGAAATTGCGCAACCTCGGCCCTGAAAACTAATGTCCTCAATGATGCCTGCCTCGTTTAACTGTAGGTAAATCTGGACTTCGTCACCACACAACGGATTGACGCCTTGCGCTTTATGGTTGTGGCACTGTGGCATGCGAAAATTTCTCGGGTGCCGGTTGTGGTCCAAGATCACGTCCTGGTAGAGCTCTCTCAAGTCAGTCATGCACTCATCAAATCCTTGGTTCGTGCAATGCCGGCAAACAGCGCATCAACATCATCATAGTTGTTGTACATCCCGAACGAAGCACGCACGGTCGCGGCAACACCGAAATGCTCCATCACGGGCATCGCACAATGGTGCCCAGCGCGCACGGCAACACCCTCATGGTCAAGCACGGTACCTACATCGTGAGCATGAATACCGTCTAGCTCAAATGACAGCACGGCAGCTTTATCAGGAGCGGTCCCGAAGACCTGCAACCCAGACACCGCACTGGCTTGAGCCTGAGCATAATCCAGCAGCGCCCTCTCATGCGCGGCGATCTGACCCAGTCCGTGTCCACTGACGTAGTCAATCGCAGCGCCAAGTCCAACCGCACCCGCGATGTGCGGCGTACCGGCTTCAAACTTATAGGGCAGATCATTGTAGGTGGTCTGCGCGAAACGCACCTGTTTAATCATGTCTCCCCCACCCTGCCAAGGCGGCATGGCCTCAAGTAGCGATTCCTTCCCATACAGAATGCCAAACCCTGTGGGTCCATATAGCTTGTGCGCTGAAAACGCGTAGAAGTCGCAATCGAGCGCCTGTACATCAACTGTCATGTGGGGGACCGCCTGCGCGCCATCGACCAACACCACCGCACCGACGTCGTGTGCTAGACGAATCATCTCAGTCATAGGGTTGATCGTACCCAGCGTGTTGGAGATGTGCGTCACCGCAACAATGCGAGTGTTATCAGATAACATCGTTCGATACTGATCCAGGTCGAGGACGCCGTTATCATGAAAAGGAACAACCTTTAATGTTGCGCCACTTAACTCACAAGCGATCTGCCACGGTACGATATTCGCATGGTGCTCCATTTCAGTCACTAGAACTTCACTACCGACTGATAGGTTGGCACGACCATACGTCTGGGCGACAAGATTAATTGCAGCGGTCGTGCCACTGACATAGATGATCTCGCTGGTCCGGGCAGCATTAAGGAGCGTGCAGACCTTCTCACGAACTGCTTCATAGGCTGCCGTGGCCCGCTGGCTGAGCGTATGCACCCCGCGGTGTACGTTGGAATGATCACGCTGATAGTAATCGCTCACCGCCTGAATCACGACCTCGGGTTTTTGCGCGCTTGCACCACTATCCAGATAAACCAATGGCCGTCCATGGACCTGTTGTTTGAGTATCGGAAAATCGGCGCGCACCGAGTCCACATCGAGCGCTGCCGATGTCATTGATTTGTCGCTTTGCAACGTCTTAGCCAATGGAATTGATCGGTCGGTCAGTCTGTCAACATCGTCTCGACGCGCGTGAGCAGGTGCTCTCGCAGGGAGTCTGGCGAGACCGCGAGCAATACATCGCTTGCAAACCCCTTAATTAATAATCGTTTCGCCGCTTCCTCGGCAATCCCCCGAGAGCGCAGGTAAAACAACGCCTCCTTGTCCAATTGCCCAACGGTAGCCCCATGCGCGCACTTGACATCATCCGCATAGATTTCAAGTTGCGGTTTCGTGTCGATTTCAGCATCACGGGAAAGCAAAAGATTCTGATTGCTCTGCTCGGACACTGTTTTCTGCGCATCCGGCTGCACAACGATACGGCCATGAAACACCGCGCGCGCTCGATCATCAAGCACGCCTTTGTAATGCTCGTGACTGATACAGTCCGGTTCATTGTGGAAAATCTGGGTGTGGTTATCGATATGCTGGCGGCCGCGAGCCAAGTACAGGCCGCGCAAATTGACCTCAGCCCCCGCTCCATCGAGATCAACCCTCAGATCGTTGCGCACTAACCCTCCGGCAAGGGTTATTGCAAAAGCATCGAACCGACTGCCGCGCCCCAGCTTGGCAAACAGACCGCCGATGTGGAAACTGTTCTTGCTCTCCTCCTGTAGCTGATACAAGGTAAGGTGCGCATCCGCATCGACGATCACCTCCGTCACCACATTTGTCAGTGTCCGCTGAGCACCGATAGCAACGTATCGTGCCAACACCTGCAGTCGTGAGCCCTTTCCAGCCACCACCAGATTGCGTGGCTGCGCCATCGTAGATTCAGTCGCGGCACTTGCAACAAATACAATCTCAAGCGGTTTATCGAAAACCTGGCCGGGCGCGATCTCTACGACCAAACCATTGCCGAGAAACGCCGAATTCATCGCGGTAAACCCGTGTGGATCAGGCACTAGACTCTTACCAAGGTAAGGCTCTAACCGCCCGGGATCGGAAACCAGCAAGTCAGCCAGACTGCTCACACGGATTCCATCTGGCACAAGGGTGACATCGGATAAGTGCGGAATTGGAATCCCATTCACCACCACGACCCGATAACACTCCAATGAGGGAATTGTCGTGCTGGAAACAAAAGCAGCATCCACATCGCACTGACCGATCGGCCCCATCTCGAAGGGCTCTTTCAGCAACGACTGAACGTTGGTGTAACGCCAATCTTCGTCGCGAAGGCTAGGGAATCCTGCATCCCGAAGCCGCTCGACGCCCCCATCGCGCAATTCCATCAGCCACGGCAAGTCCGGCGCAGGCAACTCCGGCTCGAGACGCCGCTGTGCGGCGAGGTAATCAACCACTGCTTGTGCTGTCATTTAACTAGGCTGCCGACTGGCCAGCGCCACTATCGGCCTGTTCCTCTAGCCAACCATAACCATGCTCTTCGAGTTCGCGCGCGAGATGCTTATCCCCTGACTTCACGAAACGACCATCAGCTAACACGTGGACATGGTCAGGCTCAATGTAATCCAGTAACCGTTGATAATGGGTCACCAGTAAGATCGAACGATCGCCCTGGCGCATAGCATTAACGCCGCTGGCAACAACTTTCAGCGCGTCAATATCAAGCCCAGAATCGGTCTCATCAAGAATAGCCAGCCGTGGTTCAATCATCGCCATCTGGAAAATTTCGTTACGCTTTTTCTCACCACCAGAAAACCCGTGGTTAACCGGACGATGCAGAAATTCTTCCTTCATTTCAACCAACTGCAATTTCTGCCGCACCAGTTTTAGGAAGTCAATCGCATCCAGTTCGCTCTCGCCGCGGTGTTTGCGTTGCGCGTTGACCGCTTCCTTGATCAGATAGACGTTAGTCACTCCAGGAATCTCAACGGGGTATTGAAAAGCAAGGAACAACCCTTCGCGCGCGCGTTCTTCTGGTGTCAGGGCGAGCAAATCAT
Source organism: uncultured Gammaproteobacteria bacterium (assembly GCA_905612355.1). GTDB lineage: Bacteria > Pseudomonadota > Gammaproteobacteria > Arenicellales > UBA868 > UBA11791. Next base: position 6,963 of record CAJQRU010000013.1, on the reverse strand, counting down.
GGTCACCGTAGGTCACGCTGCCGCGCATCACGTCATACCCCTCACGACCAGCAAGCACATTCGCCAAGGTGCTTTTGCCAGACCCATTGGGTCCCATGATCGCGTGCACTTCGCCCGCCGCGATATTCAGGTTAATACCTTTAAGAATGGGCTTTCCACCCACCTCTACCATCAGGTCGGAAATACTGAGCATAGATAAAGAACCGGCTAAGAGTGGTTGCTTGCTGCCAGCAAATCAGCCAACAGCGCCTTCAAGACTAATACCCAGTAACTTCTGGGCTTCTACCGCAAACTCCATTGGCAACTCTCTGAATACTTCTTTACAGAAGCCGTTGACAATCATTGATATCGCGTCCTCTTCGGACAATCCCCGTTGACGACAATAAAACAACTGGTCTTCACCGATCTTAGTGGTGGTTGCCTCATGCTCAACAATCGCCGTTGGGTTTTTAACCTCGAGATACGGATAGGTGTGAGCACCGCATTGGTCGCCCATCAACAGCGAATCACATTGCGAGTAATTCCGCGCCCCTTCAGCCCCTTTGATAATTTTCACCAAGCCGCGATAAGTGTTCTGGCCGCGGCCCGCAGAAATTCCTTTGGAAATGATCGTGCTGCTGGTGTTCGAACCGATATGCACCATCTTAGTACCGGTATCGGCCTGTTGGCGATTATTCGTCAGGGCGACAGAATAGAACTCGCCAATCGACTCGTCACCCTCCAGCAAAACACTTGGGTATTTCCAGGTAATCGCCGAACCGGTTTCCACCTGTGTCCAAGAAATCTTGGCCCGCTTGCCACGGCAAGCACCCCGTTTAGTCACGAAATTGTATATGCCACCGCGGCCTTCAGCATCCCCGGGATACCAGTTTTGCACCGTCGAGTACTTTATCTGGGCGCCTTCCATTGCTACCAATTCAACTACTGCGGCATGCAACTGGTTTTCGTCTCGCATCGGCGCAGTACAGCCCTCGAGATAACTCACGTAACTGCCCTCATCTGCCACAATCAACGTCCGTTCAAACTGCCCTGTGTTCATGGCATTGATTCGGAAATAAGTCGACAACTCCATCGGACACCGGACTCCCTTAGGCACATAGACAAACGATCCGTCACTGAACACAGCTGAATTCAACGCGGCATAGTAATTGTCCCCCTGCGGCACCACTGCACCAAGATATTTCTTCACCAGATCCGGATGATCACGCACTGCTTCTGAAAATGGACAGAAAATAACGCCCACCTCAGCCAAATTTGCTTTAAAAGTCGTCGCTACCGACACACTGTCAAACACCGCGTCAACTGCCACTCCTGCCAACGCTTTTTGTTCCTGCAATGGAATACCGAGCTTCTCGTAAGTTTCAAGTAACTTGGGATCAACTTCATCTAAGCTTTTTGGTGCATCCTCAGGACTACGTGGCGCCGAGTAGTAACTGATCGCCTGGAAGTCGATTGGCGGGTAATCAACATGTGCCCAACTTGGCTCTACCATCGCCTGCCATCGACGGAACGCCTCTAATCTCCATTCAAGCATGAAAGGGGGATCGTTCTTCTTGGCCGATATCGCACGAACGACCTGCTCGTCCAAACCGGGCGGCAAGGTGTCAGATTCGATATCCGTGACAAACCCTTCCTTATACTCCCGATCCACTAAAGCGCTAATTTCTGCTGTCGCTGAACTCATATGCTATCTACTTTAATCCTAGTTTTTGTTTGTTAGCCTAACTCAGCACACAATCAACCCCATATGTTTATGGACATTACGTAGGCGTGAGCTCGTCGTGAATGAACGGCACCTTGCGTGAGACATTTTCGTCTTTGCCCTGACGACGACTGTCCTGCCGCTCGGCAACCTCCCGAACTCCCGGTTCACGAACGAGCTTGCCTAAACTAATGTCATCGAGAAATTCATAGATTTTCCCGCTGAGGCTGCTCCATAGTTCATGTGTGAGGCATCGCTCACCGTCTTGGCAATCTGTCTTTCCCCCGCAACGAGTAACGTCAACTTTCTCATCTACTGCGGTGATGATTGCAGCGACGGAAATCTGGTCCATCTCCTTGGCCAAGCGGTAACCACCGCCAGGTCCACGAGTGCCTTTAACGAGACCGGCTCGTCGCAAGCGCGCAAAAAGTTGCTCAAGATAAGACAGCGATATTTCTTGGTTAGTCGCGATGTCCTGCAAAGTCACCGGCCGGCGAGACTGGTGTATTGCAAGATCCAGCATCGCGGTCACGGCATACCGACCCTTAGTGGTGAGTTTCATATTGACTCCTGGTTTATCGGGGTTAGGGACATGTAATATACAAAAGATATATCAGATGGTCTCTACTTGCTAAACGACAGCCCCGATTAAATGGCCTTGTAGTAATGGTCCCAGCTAAATAACCAACTCGCAGTATAGGGATTTAAGCCCTTAAAACCAAGTGGGGCAGTACGGTATTAGGACTCAATCTATTGAAAAAAAAAGGTTATCGGCTGCGGCGAATCCAATTCACACCAATAACCAGCGCACCGACCACCAGCATCACGAGTCCCGCGGGGTTTTGTACGTCTAGCCATCCTACCGACCCGCGCAACTGAACAAAGCCGGCGCCCAGCAGGACGATACCGGCCAAAGTCCCCATCAGTCGGCGCTCGAAACGACGCACCTGGCGATCGATTTCTCGCGCTAACGAAGCCTCATTCTCCGCCGGGCGCGTATAGCGTCGAATCATTGTCTCCATCGCGCTTGGTAATTCGTCCAGCAAAGGCACCAATCGTGGCAAATCGCGGCGTATGCGCCTGATTAAGGCAGGTGGGCCGACTTCTTGACGCATCCATTCCTCAAGAAATGGCTTCGCGGTCTCCCACAGGTCCAGTTGCGGATATAACTGCCGCCCCAGCCCCTCAATGTTCAATAGTGTCTTTTGCAAAAGCACGAGCTGCGGTTGGACTGGCATATCAAATCGGCGCGCCGTTTGAAACAGGCTAACAATGAGGCGACCAAAAGAAATCTCGCTGATCGGACGAGCAAAGATTGGCTCACAAACTGTGCGAATCGCAGCCTCAAACTCATCAGCACGCGTGCCCGCCGGCACCCAGCCGGCGCGAATGTGAGCCTCGGCCACCGCTCGGTAATCCCGATTGAAAAACGCGAGTAGGTTTTCTGCCAGGTACCGCTTATCACTCGCTGCAAGAGTGCCCATGATGCCGAAATCGACGGCTCGATACTGGCCTTTGTCACTGACGAAAATATTTCCCGGATGCATATCGGCATGAAAAAAACCATCCCGAAACGCTTGAGTGAAAAATATCTCTACCCCGTTGTACGCCAGTTCACGCATGTCAATACCGGCTCGATGGAGCGCCGCCACATCGCGGATGGGAATGCCATAAACCCGCTCCATGACCATAACTGTCTGCCGAGTGTGATCCCAGTAAACGGCCGGCACCATTATTAAATCTGATCCCTCGAAGTTCTGTCTCAACTGGCTGGCGTTAGCCGCTTCACGCATCAAGTCGAGCTCATCGTGAAGCGTCTTTTCGTATTCATTGACCACCTCAACAGGCCGCAGTCGACGACTCTCCGGCCAGAAGCGTTCTGCCAAATACGCCAACCCATAAAGGACCTCGACATCTCGATCGATCACCGCTTGAATTCCAGGCCGAAGCACTTTGACCACCACGTCACTTCCGTCAAGAAGAAGAGCATGGTGCACCTGCGCCACTGACGCCGAAGCGATCGGTTGACGGTCAAACTCAGCAAAATGTGCATCAAGCGGCTCTCCGTAGGCCGCCTCGATCATCTCGATTGCTTGCTCACCGGGAAACGGTGGTACGTCATCTTGTAGACGCGCTAACTCCACCGCGATGTCCTCCGGAAGCAGGTCCGGGCGAGTCGACAGCACCTGGCCAAACTTGACAAAAATAGGGCCCAATTGCTCCAGGGCTTGACGCAAGCGTGCACCCCGTGACGCATCGCACCGACGCTGCCAGAACGCTGGGAAAATGAACAACAGCGCCTTGTATTGTCGAAACACATGCTGCTCGCTCAACAGTTCGTCCAAACCATAACGAAGCAACACGTTAACAATCCGCCATACACGGAAAGACTGTCGGACCCCTGTCATGATGTCCGTACCCGGTGGGTTCGGGGTGATAACCGATCGATACGCACACCCAAACGCTCGACATCATCGCGTAAGCGCTCGACTTCCACCTGGTGTTGCTGATACCGGAGCCGCGTGGGCAACACACGTTTTTCTTCAGTAAGGATCTCACCAACCGTATCAGTGACTGACGCACGAGCAGTGGCTAACCAGTCACGTAAGCTGCGCACACCGACACCTGCTTTTCTGGCCAGAAAGTCACCAACGATCCCGGATAGTGCTTCTTCCCAATCCGGATCAAACGCTTGTAATAAAGTTTTCATCGCGCGCGCCAGCTCGACATCCCCCGACATCGTAATGCGGCGATCCCGCATGACGAGCTCTGGTGAGGCAGTCACACCAAGCATCGCAAGATCAAAGACACCGCCTTCGATCACGAGGTCTGGCGCTCTGCCCGGCTGTTCCTCGATCTGGAGGCGAGCACCCGAAACTCGTGCGTAGACCGGGGTATTAATGCCGGCCAGCGACACCCCGAGCAGTTTCCCATCCAAAGGCTCCATCAGGGCAGCGACCTCCGGATCCATTGCCAGCACACGATTGAGTGCCAATATCAACACTGCCGTATTCACGCCAATTACCGATGATTTCTCATGACCATTTAGCGCCACGTATCAGTATCGAAACCCAATGTGCAACGCGACAATACCCCCGCTCAAGTTGAAATACCGAACATCCTCAAACCCAGCCTCCATCATTAAGCTCGATAGCGTTGCCTGATCAGGATGCCGACGAATGGACTCGACCAAATACTGGTAACTACCCCCATCACCGGTGACCGCCTTACCTAGACGGGGAATGAGGGCAAACGAGAAAGCATCGTATAGGGAAGCCAACGCCTTGGACGTTGGGTGAGAAAACTCCAAAACGACGATGCGTCCACCCGGCCGCAACATCTCGAACATGGATGCCAACGCCCGATCGATTCGTGTCACATTGCGTAATCCGAATCCAATGCTGACGCAGTCAAAGTAACCCGGGGTCAAAGCCAGTTGCTCAGCATCGGTGATAGCGTAACTGATCGTGGCAACAAAACCGGCGTCGAGCAAGCGGGTTCGGCCCTGTTGCAACATCGCGGGATTGATATCGGTAACAAATACTCGCCCACTGGAACCAACCCGCTGCGCAAATCTCCGGGCCAAGTCACCACTTCCGGCCGCCACATCGAGTACCCGATGGCCTTCGCGTATCCCGCTCTGCCCAACAGCAAAATCCTTCCAACGTCGATGACCACCAAGCGACATCAGGTCATTCATTAAGTCGTAGCGTTCCGCCACTGAGCGAAAGACATCAGCGACCATTAAAGTCTTTTCTGTTTCACCAACGCGTCGAAAACCAAAATGCGTATCGCGCTTGTCGTCCTGGGAAGTGCCCATGGGATTCACTAGTCAGCCTTGGGTTCCTTACGAACATAGCCCGCCGAGGTGAGTCGATTGAGATAAGTCTGCCAGTACTCGGTCTGATGTTGACCAAGCTCATAGAAGGTTTCCCATGAGTACAGGCCAGTGGAATGGCCATCATCAAAGTGCAACCGCACCGCGTAGGCGCCAACCGGCTCAATCTTATCTATGCTGACCCACTCCTTGCCGGTCTGGAGCACCTCCTGACCAGGCCCGTGTCCCCGCACCTCAGCTGAAGGCGAGAACACGCGCAGATATTCACAAGACAACTCATAGCGACAGCCATCATCGAATGCGATTTCAAGCACACGGGATCGCCGGTGCAATCGCAACTCAGTTGGTTTCGGTTGGTCACTCATTCGTTTAGTGCGCGGGTGAATCCCCTGGTTACGCTACACGCCCATGTTCAATTGACCCGCTAACGCGTCAACCGGACTGTAACCAACCGGCTACCTCCTCAGCGAAGTAGGTCAAAATACCATCGGCGCCGGCACGCTTGATCGCCAGCAGCGTTTCAATAATGGCGCTACGGCGGTCAAGCCAGCCCCGATCTGCCGCAGCACACAACATCGAATATTCACCACTGACCTGATACACGAACGTCGGAACAGCCAACTCAAACTTGATACGGTGAACAATATCCAGGTAAGGTAATCCAGGCTTCACCATGATCAAGTCGGCACCTTCGAGAAGATCGAGTTCCGCTTCGCGTAGCGCTTCGTCCGTATTGGCCGGGTTCATCTGGTAAGACAATTTATCAGCGTGCCCAAGGTTAGCGGCTGAACCCACAGCATCTCGAAACGGTCCGTAAAAAGCCGACGCGTACTTAGCAGAATAAGCCAGGATGCTTGTATTAACATGTCCTGCCTGCTCGAGTGCACCTCTGATCGCACCAACACGCCCATCCATCATATCCGAGGGTGCAACAATCTGAGCCCCAGCGTCGGCATGACACAGGGCCTGGCGAACTAGAATTTCAACGGTTTCATCGTTCAGCACATAACCTGCTTTACTGAGAACCCCGTCCTGGCCGTGACTGGTGTAGGGGTCCAACGCAACATCAGTAATAATACCGAGTTCTGGGCAATGCTTGCGTAATGCTCGAACCGTGCTCGGTACCAAGCCGTCTGGATTAAAGGCTTCCTCAGCGGTCGGTGATTTCTTTTGCGGGGGCACGACCGGAAATAACGCGACCGCTGGAATACCCAGATCGTGGAGATCCCTTGCTTTTTCTATCACCAAATCGACAGTCAGCCGATCGACTCCCGGCATTGATGGGACCGCTTCACGACGGCCTTCGCCCTCATGAACGAAGAGCGGCTGAATCAGGTCGTCACAACGCAAGACTGATTCGCTAACCAATGCTCGGCTAAACGAATGGCGGCGTAACCGTCGCATCCGCAGCCCCGGGTATTGG
>CAJQRU010000012.1 GCA_905612355.1 uncultured Gammaproteobacteria bacterium | reverse complement strand
CGGCTTTGTTGAGGGTGAGTATGTTTTAAATCCCACTGCCACACAGTTGGTCGAATCCAGACTAAATCTGGTGGTAGCCGGGACAAAGAATGCCGTACTCATGGTCGAATCTGAAGCCGCCGAGCTCGATGAAGCGCAGATGTTGGGCGCGGTTATGTTTGGCCATGATGCGATGCAGCCGGCGATTGCCGCGATTACTGAGATGGCGAGCGAAGTCGGTAACAAACGGTGGGATTGGAAAGCACCAACGGCTGATGAGGGTGTGAACAGTCGTGTTGAATCGCTGATCGGCGGGAATGTGGCCGAGGCGTACCAAATCGCGGACAAGGGAGCTCGACAGGATAAGATGACAGAGATCCGTCAGAGCGCTATTGACCAGCTGTGTGCCGATGACGGCGGCGATTCACCCGATGCGGTGAAAGCCTCGATCAAGGCAATAGAGAAAAACGTGGTTCGCGGTCGTATCCTGGCAAAAGAGCCGCGTATCGATGGCCGTGATCTCGAAACGGTACGCCCAATCACGATTGAAACCGGCATTTTGCCGCGTACCCACGGGTCTGCCTTGTTTACTCGGGGAGAAACCCAAGCGATTGTGGTGACAACGCTGGGGACCGAGCGCGATGCCCAGCGTATCGACGCTATTGAGGGTGAACGGATGGATACGTTCATGCTGCATTACAACTTTCCCCCTTACTGTGTGGGTGAAACCGGTCGCGTCGGCTCCCCGAAACGCCGCGAGATCGGTCACGGACGACTGGCCAAACGAGGTCTGTTGGCGGTACTTCCGGACCCAGAGAATTTTCCTTATGTTATTCGGATTGTCTCGGAGATTACAGAATCCAACGGTTCCAGTTCGATGGCGACTGTTTGTGGCACGAGTTTGTCGCTGATGGATGCCGGGGTTCAGATTAAAGCGCCGGTTGCCGGCGTTGCCATGGGTCTTATTAAGGAGGCGGACGACTTCGCCATCTTGACAGATATCTTGGGTGATGAAGATCACTTGGGCGATATGGACTTCAAGGTGGCCGGTACCCGTGAAGGGGTGACCGCCCTGCAGATGGACATCAAGATCGAAGGGATTAATCGGGAGATCATGGAGCAGGCGTTGAATCAAGCCCGTCGTGGTCGTTTGCACATTCTTGACGAGATGGATCGAGCGCTGCCTGCGCCAAGAGCAGAAATGTCAGACTATGCACCTCGAATCACCACCATTCGTATCCCGACCGACAAGATTCGAGACATCATTGGTAAAGGCGGTGTCACGATTCGTGCGATTCAAGAATCGACCGGTGCAGCGATCAACATCGACGACGATGGGACGATAACCATCGCCACGTCCGATAACGCCGCAGCGGAAGCTGCACGTAAAAAGATTGAGCAGATTACCGCTGACGTTGAGGAGGGAACGATCTATGAAGGTCGAGTCGTTCGCTTGATGGACTTTGGTGCGTTTGTGAATATCCTGCCCGGCAAGGACGGCTTGGTGCATATCTCTCAGATTTCAAACGAGCGTGTCAACGAAGTCACCGATGTATTGTCTGAAGGTGATGTGGTTAAGGTGAAAGTGCTTGAGGTCGACAGACAAGGTCGCGTTCGGTTAAGCATGAAAGCAGTGGATGGCGAGGAATAAGACGGGGCAACAGGTTGCTGTTTTGCCCGCGGTGTCGTAGTGCCTGAGTTTGGCGCCGGTTGACACCAAAACGGATCACACCGATGGCAGAGGGTAAACGCGGACTGGTCTGGATCGACCTCGAGATGACCGGTCTCGATCCCGATCAAGATCGAATTATTGAGATTGCAACGATCATTACAGATCGTCAGTTGGAAACGCTCGCGATCGGCCCGGTGTTCGCGATTCACCAGGGCGAGCAAAGCCTCTCTGCGATGGATGAGTGGAACCAGGCGACGCACAGGCAGACGGGCCTGATAGAGCGCGTACGCACCTCTACTATTTCCGAGGGTGAGGCTGAGCGGGCGACGCTGGATTTCATCAAAGAGCATGTCGCGCGAAATTCCTCGCCGTTGTGTGGTAATTCAATCTGCCAGGATCGCCGATTCCTATACCGGTACATGCCAGAACTCGAGAAATACCTCCACTACCGGCATCTCGATGTCAGCACATTGAAAGAGCTCGCGAGTTTCTGGCGCCCGGAGTTACTTGAAGGGTTTAAGAAGCGTTCCAAACATCGGGCTCTTGAAGATATTCAGGAATCCATCGAGGAACTGCGTTACTACCGGACGCACTTTATTGACGATCAACCCGCTGAGTGAGTTCCTTGCAATTGTGCGAGGGCCCACACCACGTGTTCCCGCACCATTGCCGATGGGTGTACCAGACGGGCGGTTAGGGCGCTCACCGCAGCCTTTCCCCGCGGCCCATTGCCAAGTGCGACGGCGACATTGCGCAGCCATTGTTCGTGCGTGATACGCCTTAGCGCGGTGCCGGCGGTGTTGCGCAAAAACTGATCCTCATCCCAGGCAAACAATTCGATCAGTGGCGGCGCGGCAAACTGAGGATCCAACGCAAAGCCCGTTTCCTCGGTGGCTTCGCTGAAGCGATTCCAGGGGCAGACCAACTGACAGTCGTCGCAGCCAAAAATTCGATTGCCTATCAACCCGCGTAGCTCGATCGGGATGCTGTCTTTGAGCTCGATAGTCAGGTAAGAGATGCAGCGCCGGGCATCTAGTTGGTAGGGGCCAACGATGGCTCCGGTCGGACAGGCCGTAATGCAGCGGTTGCATTCACCGCAGTGATCGGTCACCGGTCCATCCACCGGCAGCGGCAGGTCGGTGTAAAGTTCTCCGATAAAGAAAAAAGACCCTGCGTTTTTGTCGATCAAGTTGGTGTGCTTTCCGATCCATCCCAGGCCCGCGTTGCTGGCTAGAGGTTTTTCCATCACCGGCGCACTGTCGGTGAAGGCGCGATAAAGAAAGGGGCCAATTGCATCCGTGATACGGTCTGCCAGGCGTTGCAGCCGGCGCCGCATCAGTCGGTGATAGTCGCGACCGACTGCGTAACGGGCCACGTAGCCGGTGCGCAAATCCTGTAAGCCAGCAAGAGACGTCGCGACATCTTCGGGGCGATAATCCATGCGCACACTGATAATGCGAATCGTGCCCTCAACGAGTTCATGGGGGCGTGTCCTGGCGCTTCCGTGTCGACTCATGTAGGCCATGGTCCCGTGGTAGCCCCGGCCCAGCCATTCAAGCAGGTGAGATTCTGCCTGCTCGAGTTGTCCGTCGCTTATGCCAAGGGACTGGAAACCCAATTCCGAAGCCCAGCGTTCAATTTTTCCTCGAAGTTGCCGCAACTCGATGTTTTCAGGATGTGTTGGAAGCATTCACTGATTATCATAGCGTTATGAATAAATTGTCTGGCTTTCTCTACACTGGCACACAAACTGGCACGATCGAGCGGCGCGCGGCAGATACGGCGGGTTTGGACAGCTGGACTTTGATGCAGCGGGCGGGCCAGTGTGCATTTCAGTTACTGCAGGCCAGGTGGCCGAAGGCCCGTTCAATGACCGTGTGGTGCGGTGCAGGCAATAACGGGGGCGATGGGTATGTGGTGGCGGCCCTGGCTGCGCAGGCGGGCTGGGAGGTAGAGGTTATCGCGTTGGGTGAACCGACCACCGAGTGCGCCCGGCGAGCTGTGCAAGAGGCCCAAAAACAACCGATGAGTGTTGGTCCGACGTTGAGGGCTTCGAGTCCGCGAGGGACGGTGCTGGTGGATGCGTTATTAGGGACGGGGCTTACTCGGGTCCCGGAAGGTGCCTTCCACGCAGCAATAGAGTGTATGAACGAACAGACGCGGCCGGTCGTTTCGCTGGATCTGCCTTCTGGGCTTAACTCCGATAGTGGTGGCACGCCGGGCGTGGCGGTCAGTGCGGATCTGACGGTGACCTTTGTTACGATGAAACTTGGGCTACAGACGGGGCGTGGTCCGGACCTTTGCGGTTCGCTGGCTTTTGACCGGCTAGGCCTGCCCGTGGGAGTCTATGACGAGGTGCAGTGCGTCGCACGGTTAATCGATGGTAATGAGGTGGCCCGATCTCTGCCGCCAAGGCTGGCTAGCCTGCATAAGGGTGGCGCTGGGCATCTGCTGGTCCTTGGGGGCGCAGAAGGCATGTCCGGCGCAGCGCGCATTTGCGCGGTCGGTGCATTTCGAGTGGGAGCGGGTCTGGTGACCTTGGCAGCTCACCCGAGTCACTCAACGATCGCCAATATAGAGATGCCTGAACTGATGGTCCAAGCGGTGGACGGGCGGTCATCACTCGCGCGTCTTTTCTCGGGTAAACGGGCGTTGGTGGTTGGACCGGGACTCGGTCGGGGAGCCTGGGGTCGTGACTTATTTGCCGCCTGCCTTGAACAATCGATGCCCCGAGTGATAGATGCGGACGCCTTGAACCGCCTAGCCGAAGAGCCAGTGACAGGGTCCGACTGGGTGCTGACACCGCATCCAGGAGAAGCGGCGCGCTTGTTGGATTGCTCTATTGCTGAGGTCGAGAGTGATCGGCCTACAGCTGTCCTCGAGATTCGAAAACGCTATGGCGGTGTGTGCGTTTTAAAAGGGGTGGGTACGTTGGTTGCGGTCGCTGACGGGACGCTATGGTTGTGTGATCGGGGAAATCCTGGCATGGCAAGTGCAGGCATGGGTGATTTACTCGCCGGGGTGATCGGCGGGTTACTCGCGCAGGGGCTGTCTGCGGCACAAGCCGCCTGTGCGGGTGTGTGGCTGCACGCCAGTGCTGGAGATCTGGCGGCGGGTCAACATCCGCGGGGACTTGTTGCACGGGATCTGCTCAAGCCACTTCGAATGCTGGTCAACCGCTCGTGTGGCGTTGATGATCGGTGAGGTATTCGCCGCGGATGCGGATCGCGTGGCTGCTATCGGGGGCACCTTAGCGGAGGAGTTAGTCGGTGGTGACAGTTGTCACCTATCGGGCCCCCTGGGTGCGGGTAAGACCACGCTGGTAAGGGGATTGTTGAGGGCTTTGGGACACGAAGGTCTGGTCCCGAGCCCGACCTTCACTCTGGTTGAGACCTATGATTTTGCTCAAATGCGGGTCGCGCATTTTGATCTCTTTCGTCTGGAGTCTATCGAGGAATTGGAAACGCTTGGGGTGAGGGATTATTTCGCTGATGGCACTCTATGCGTGTTTGAGTGGCCCGAACGTGGGCAAGGGTTACTTCCCGCGCCTCGAGTGTTGATTGAATTTGACTATCACGGTGATGGGCGGTTACTGACGATCACAAGAAACCCGACCGCCGTATGAAGGGCGTATCGCTCGCGCAACGCGGCGGTAGACCTGTGTGGCTGATGGCCTTTCTGGCTGCGCTGTTGGCAGGCGGTGTGTGGTCAAAACCACCGGTGATGGTCAAGCAGATACGCCTATGGAGCGGGTCGGTTGAAGCACAACTCTTTATCGATTTATCGACGGCGGCGCGGTGGAAGGTATTTTCACTGGTTGAGCCGCACCGCGTGGTGATTGACATTGATCAGGGGCAACTGGAGACCTCTTTACCCACGCCTACTGAGGGAGGTTGGTTGCGTGGCATGCGTAGTGGTCACCCCACTCCCGGGGTGTTGCGATTGGTCGTCGACCTTGATCGGAAGGCACAGATCGACCCGGTGTTGTTGCCGCCGGTCGGGGGCCACGGCTATCGACTCTTGATTGCTTTGCGAACTAAGGCTGCTCGTCTATCGACCCCGAAAATACCCTCGTCAAGGGACTATCTGGTGGTTATCGATCCGGGTCACGGTGGTGATGATCCGGGAGCGATCGGCGCACAGGGCACTCAAGAAAAATGGGTGGCGCTGAAAATTGCCCGGCGCCTTTTCCGAATGGTCAATTCCGAACCGGGCATGCGGGCGCTTTTGACCCGCAGCCGCGATCATTACATCAGTCTTCGCGCGCGCCGAAGTATCGCGAGTGAAAAAGACGCCATGGTTTTTGTTTCCATTCATGCTGATGCCTTCGATCGAGCGAGCGCGAGCGGTACCTCGGTCTACGCGCTGTCAAGGAGAGGAGCGACGAGTGCGCTCGCAGCGCGCTTGGCAAAAGCTGAGAACGCAGCGGATCTGGCCGGTGGGGTTAGCATTAAGGACCGATCGCCGGATGTCGCTGAGGCGATGCTGGATATGTCGCTGGATCGGCAGATCGAACAGAGCCGTCAGTTAGGTGCGGCGGTGCTTGCGATGCTGGCTCGCGTTGGAAAGCGACACAGTGTTCGAGTAGAGCAGGCGAGCTTTGCAGTGCTTAAGGCGCCGCAAGTGCCTTCAGTCCTGGTAGAGAGTGGTTACATTACGAATCTTGAGGAGGAATCGAAATTACGGTCCGTTTTATACCGAGAGCAGATTGCCGGGGCGATTCTCGGCGGTATCAAACACTATTGTTGGGATCAGCCCGAGTGTCCGTTGCCACCTGAGCGGAAAGTTCATGTCGTACAAGCCGGAGAGTCTTTGTCTTTGATCGGTGCACGATACAGTATTGGTGTTAATCAGCTGAAAGGTAAAAATGGCCTGACGAGTGATTTAATTCGAGTCGGTCAGCGGCTCCGGCTGCCTTGAGGAGGACTTATGTCAAGCTCGACAACAGCGCACAGCATCCAGCGGCTTGATGGTCACCTGATCAACCAGATTGCTGCCGGTGAGGTGGTCGAGCGACCCGCGTCTGTATTGAAGGAGTTGCTCGAGAACAGCATCGATGCCGGGGCGCGGCGAGTGCAGGTTCGAATAACCCAAGCGGGCGTGGGGTCGATACGGGTGAGTGACGATGGTCGAGGTATCGCCCGGGACGAACTCGCTTTGGCCCTGGCCCGACATGCGACCAGCAAGTTGCAGGATTTCACCGGCCTTAGCGGGGTTGAGACACTCGGGTTTCGTGGGGAAGCGTTGCCGAGTATTGCCTCGGTGGCGAAATTATCACTGGCCTCGCGGGTGATTGGTGATCGCCACGGTTGGCGCATTGAATGTCGGGCGGGTTCGCTTTCTGAATTGAAACCAGATCCGGTTGCGCCTGGGACGGTGGTGGAGGTTAAAGATCTGTTCTTTAACACTCCAGCACGGCGAAAGTTTCTTCGCACGGGGCGTACAGAACGCTTTCACATTGATCGAGTCTTTCGCCGTCTGGTGTTGTCCAATCCGGAGGTCGGTTTTGTGTTGGAGGTGGATGGCGAAGTGATATCAGTCTTTGAACCCATTACCGATCAACAGTCGATGACAAGTCGATTGAGATCGATTTGCGGGCAGAAATTTGTGACCGAGAGTTTGGTTATTGAAAGTAGTCACTCGCTAATCACGCTGTCGGGTTGGGTGGGACAGCCAACGTATTCACGCAGTCAGGGCGACATGCAGTACTTTTTTGTGAATGGGCGGTGGGTTCGAGACAATGGCATGGCCCACGCGGTGCGGCGCGCGTACCAGGGGGTGCTTTATCACGGGCGTCAACCGGGTTACGTGCTGTATCTGGGCATCGCGCCGGGCGCGGTCGACGTTAATGTCCATCCAGCAAAAACCGAGGTGCGTTTTGGGCAGGCCCGGGCGGTACATGATTTTATTTATCGGGCGGTACACCAGGCGGTGGCAGAGGGGGGCCAGGCGGATAGGCTCTCTCCGGCGTGGCCGAGTGTTGCAGCCGCGAATTCGGGCGCGCGCGGTGAATCAGATGCTGTGTTTAACAAAAGGCCGCCACAACAACCTCCATCAGGTACGTTGGTGGCGAGCTTGTCAGCGTCTCGAGCCCCTGTCATGGACGCGCAGGTGTCGCTCTCCGCGGAGCTGGCTCCCGGGCGCATGGGCTATGCACTGGGGCAACTCAAAGGCGCGTACATCCTGGCTGAAAATGAGAGCGGACTGATGCTGGTTGACATGCATGCAGCCCATGAGCGGGTCATCCATGAGCGACTCAAGCGGGCTTTGTTGGGCGGCGAGGTGCCCGGCAAGGCGCTTCTCGTGCCGATGACATTGAGCGTTTCAGCGGGCGAGGGCGATCAACTTGAGGGGGCGCTCGGCGAGCTCTCACGAGCTGGTATCGAGGTCAGCCGCAGCGGGCCGGATACGTTTTTGATTCGCGAGGTGCCCGAGCTGTTGTCCACTCGGGAATCCCTTGATCTTGTGAGTGACTGGTTGTCGGAATTGTCGGTACATGGTGAGGCCGGTGCGCTGGCGGATCGGCTGGAAGCGTCGCTCGCCTCAACGGCGTGTCGAACCGCGATTCGTCACCATCGACGGCTGTCGATTCCGGAGATGAATGCGTTGCTGCGCGAAATGGAAGTCACTCCGCGCGCCGATCAGTGCAGCCACGGGCGACCAACCTGGCGCGAGATTTCACTGGACGAGTTGGATGGTTGGTTCTTGCGCGGACGTTAGGTTTCGTATTGATGCGAGTGCGACTTAAAGTGTTGATGGGGATCACTGGGATGAGGGTCTGAGTCCATCAAGCCGCCAGTTATTTTCCTGACAGGTCCCACGGGGAGTGGCAAGACGGCGGTGGCCGTAACACTTGCGCAACGCTATCCCGTCGAACTGATTAGTGTGGATGCCGCACAGGTCTATCGGGGGCTGGATGTGGGGACTGCAAAGCCTGGCAAGGATCTTCAGGCACGGGTGCCCCATGGTTTGATTGATGTGTGTGAGCCAAGCGATACCTTTTCCGTCGCCGACTATTGCGCGACAGCAGAGGTTCTGATCGGCAAGGCCCATGCCAAGGGTCGCATTCCACTTTTGGTGGGGGGTAGTTCATTTTATTTCTCGATGCTGGAAAACGGTCTGGGTGCGTTGCCCCCGGCCGATCCTGAATTTCGGGCGAAACTGACTTACAAAGCGAAGCGGGTCGGCTGGCCTGTTTTGCATCAGGAACTCGATGCACTTGATCCCGCATCTGCAGCCCGCATAGAGCGACACGATGCCCAACGCATCCAACGGGCGTTGGAAATTAATCGGCTGACCGGTGAACCTGTGCCGCGCGGGTCGCCGGGGGGGGGTATTGGGTCAGCGATGGCGTTGACCAAGATGGCGCTGGCCTACACCGATCGTGCGGCCTTGCACCGTATTCTGGCGGTTCGTTTTAAAACCATGCTCGACGAGGGCTTAGTGGCCGAAGTGGAGGGATTGCGTCGCTTGCCGGGCGTCAAGAAAGACTGTGTTGCCATGCGCTCGGTAGGGTATCGACAGGTCTGGAGATATCTTGACGGGGAAATCGACTGCGCCGCGATGTGCGCTGAGGCGATTGCCGCCACGCGGCAGTTGGCCAAGCGGCAACTGACCTGGCTGCGCCGCTCTGGCGGGATGGTGTGGTTCAGCGCGAATGAACCGCGGGTGAGCGAGGTTGTCGCGACTTATACACAGGTCAAACTCTCACCGTGGTTAAACAATTGAATCATAGGCGTTGAAACTCGTGGGCTGGCACTCTACATTGTCTAGGGTAGGGTGTGCGTGGGCTGGTATCGCGCGCACCATTGAACTAACGGCCAAGATCAAGAGAGTCGAATAAGGCTTAACGATAAATGAAAGCGTCGTAAGGAAGTATACGAAGCCCGTATTCTGCTGAATAAAATCGGCCATCACGACAGCATTCCGGGAGGACCGCCATGTCACATCCCAAAGGTACTGCACTGCAGGATCCATTTCTCAATGCGCTCAGAAAAGAGCGGGTACCGGTATCGATTTATCTCGTTAACGGCATCAAACTTCAAGGTGAGATTGATTCATTTGATGCGTTTGTTGTGTTGCTAAGAAACAGCGTCAGCCAGATGATCTATAAACACGCGATTTCAACGATTGTCCCCTCCCGTGCGGTTCGTTTGCATCATGACGAGGCGGAGCGCGATGGCGCTGAGGTTGAGGAGGTGTCAAGTGGTAATCGCCGAGACAAGGAAACCGCTTGAGTCGAGCGAAGGTGGAAGTTAGGCCGGTGACGTACGCCAAGGGTTGCGGTGCAGGGGTGATGTCATCGATCGGTTAGTTTGTGCCCAAGATTCTGATCCATGGGCTATACCGCGTGCCCCGAGCGACGGTGAAGCGGTGGTGCTGGTGCATCAGCGTCGAACGGGGATGGCGGACGATGCCCTCTTTGACGAATTGACACGACTGGCGCTAGCGGCCGGTGCACAGGTGTTAGCGCGTCTGCACGCCCGCCGCCATCGACCGGAGCCGGGGAGCTTTCTCGGCAAAGGAAAGGCGGCCGAACTCGCGGGGTTGGTAGAGGGGCACTGTGCCACGTTGGTGATTGTTGATCAGCGCCTGAGTCCTATTCAAGAGCGCAATATAGAACGCGTTATTCGTTGTCGCGTGATTGACCGCACGCGTTTGATCCTCGACATCTTTGCCTTGCGGGCGCGCTCGCGCGAAGGGCAACTGCAGGTGGAGTTAGCACAGTTACGTTATCTTTCCACTCGATTGGTCCGGGGCTGGAGTCACCTGGAGCGACAGCGCGGTGGCATCGGGTTGCGCGGGCCTGGGGAAACGCAGCTGGAGACGGATCGGCGTCTGCTGGGTAGCAGGATCTCGAGACTCAAGAAACAACTAGAACGGGTGCGGGCGCATCGCAGTCTGGTTCGGCGCGGTCGAGAAAAGTTGCCGCTGGTCTCCATGGTGGGCTACACCAATGCGGGAAAGTCGTCCCTGTTTAATGCTTTGGCGGCGGCCAATGTGCTGGTTGCTGATCAATTGTTTGCAACCCTGGATCCGACCATTCGAAAGATGGAGTTGGCGGGTATCGGAACGGTCTTGTTGTCTGACACGGTGGGTTTTATTCAGGGTCTGCCGACCACGCTGGTAGAGGCTTTTCGCGGGACGCTGGAAGAGGTCAGGTTGTCGAATCTTTTGTTACACGTAGTGGATATGTCTGATCCCCAACATCTGGAGCACAGTCACCAGGTTGGAGAAACGTTGGAGGAGATCGGGGCAGGAGCCATTCCCCGTATCGTGGTCTTGAATAAGATTGATCAGGTAGACATGAGGGCAACGGTGCGTCGATTTGGGACGGGCGAGGTGCGTAGTGTCGCGGTGTCTGCCGCTAGCGGTGAGGGTATGACAGGCTTGCGGGGGGTCATTGCTGAGCGCTTGAGCGGTGTTCGCGTTCTCAAACGATTACGGTTGCCGCCCACGAGTTATCGCCTGCGCGCACAGGTCTATTCGTTGACGCGGGTGGAATCCGAACGCATCGATGAAGACGGCCACTGCGTGCTCGACATCGAGATCGGCGCAGCGGCGGAGGGGCGCCTGGCGGCGCAGAAGGAATTCAATGTCGCTTACTGGATTGATTGAATCTAGGGGCGGCGGCAGTCTGCGCAGATCGCCATGCAAGCTTTGTTCGCCGTGCGTGATAAACTAATGGCTATGAGTGAATCGAATCGTGTGGGTTCTGAGGGAGCACAGCATTTCATGGCATGGAACGAACCGGGGTCGGATAAACCCAATCCCTGGGGTCAGGGTAATGGTCAGGGAGGCGGTCAGCAGGGCCCGCCAGATCTAGATCAGGTCATTCGTGACCTGCAACAGAAATTCAGCGCCATTTTCGGTGGACGCAGCGGCGGAAGCGGCGGAAGCGGCGGAAGCGGCGGAAGCGGCGGAAGTGTGTCCAAGATGGGTGCAGCCGGCCTGGGTATTATTATCGTGTTGGTCGTGCTCGGTTGGTTTGCGACAGGGTTTTACATCGTCGAACAGGGTGAGCAGGCGGTTGAGTTGCGCTTTGGTCAATTCACAGAGATTAAAGAAGCGGGACTCCGTTGGCATATGCCCTTCCCGCTTGAAAGCAAGGAACTCGTTAACGTACAGAAGATTCGCACGGTCGAGGTGGGTTATCGAACAGCCACGCGGTCTGGTCAGTTAGCCAAGGTGCCCAGTGAAGCTTTGATGCTGACGACGGACGAGAATATTATCGATATTCAGTTCGCGGTGCAGTTTGATGTGCGTGATCCAAAGGAATTATTGTTTAACGTCAGTGAGCCGGATGAACAGGTGGTTCGCCAGGCAACGGAAAGCGCGGTCCGGGAGGTGATTGGTTTGAGCACCATGGATAAGGCGATCACCGGCGGACGATCGGAAATCGCGCAGTCCACGCGCGTGTTGCTTCAGGAGATACTGGATCGCTATCAAAGCGGGATCAATATTCGTAACGTTGAGATGCAAAACGCCCAGCCGCCTGAAGAAGTGAAACCGGCGTTTGATGATGCGGTCAAAGCGCGCGAAGACCAGGTGCGCATTAAGAACGAAGCTGAAGCGTACTCAAACGACATCTTGCCGCGGGCAAGAGGCCAGGCGTCACGCTTACTGCAAGAGGCAGAAGCCTACGAAGCAAGCAAGGTGGCGATGGCAGAAGGTGAGGCGTCACGTTTTACCCAGGTGCTAGAAGAGTATTTGAAGGCGCCGGAGATCACGCGCGACCGGTTGTATCTCGAAGCGATGGAATCGGTGTTGGGTAACTCAACCAAGTTGCTCATCGACCAGAAATCCGGCGGAAATAACGTGATGTACTTGCCGCTTGATCAGTTGATCAAAGGGCAGCAGAGCCGTGCTACTGCCGCCACTGGCGGAGTTGGCGGGAGTGTCGGCAGCAACGATTCCACCTCGGGTATCCGAGATAGCACCCGACGAGGCAGTCGTACCAGTGGCCGAGTCGCGAGGTTTTAATTATGTCTGGTAAACGTTTACTTTTACTCATCGTGCTCGGTGTGTTGTTTGTTGTGGGCAGCGGGTCCATTTATGTTGTTGATGAACGAGAAAAGGCGATTGTCTTCCAGTTTGGTGAGATCGTTCGGTGGGATGATCAGCCGGGGCTTCATTTTAAGAAACCGTTTGTCAATAACGTCAAGAAATACGATGCCCGCATGCAGACGCTGGATGCAGATCCGGAAGAGTATCTGACGCTTGAGAAGAAGAACTTAATTGTCGATTCCTTCGTCAAATGGCGGGTGGAAGATGCATTCAAGTATTACACCAAGCTCGGTGGTCTCGCGAGCAATGCCCGCAGTCGTTTGTCGCAGCGGGTGAATGACGCGCTTCGAAGCGAATTTGGTAAGCGAACGGTTCAGCAGGTTATTGCCGGAGATCGCAAGCAAATCATGGATCTGGTGCGTGAGGCGATTGATAAAGACAGCCGCGAATTCGGTATTGCGGTGATTGATCTTCGCTTAAAGCGGGTTGACCTTGATCCTGAAATTAGCGGATCGATCTATCAGCGCATGGTGGCGGAACGCTCGCGAGTCGCGAAAGAGCTAAGAGCGCAGGGCGCCCAGACGGCGGAAGAAATTCGAGCCGATGCGGATCGTCAGCGTGAGATTATTCTCGCCAATGCGGGCCGGGAGGCCCAGGTGTCACGTGGCCGGGGCGATGCCAAAGCGACCAAGGTCTTCGCCGATGCCTTTGGCCAGGACCGCGAATTTTATCGATTGTATCGAAGTCTTGATGCGTACCAGTCAACCTTTTCGACGCCGGACAATCTGCTGGTGATCGAACCATCATCCGAATTTTTCCGCTACTTTAATCAGTCCAAAGCAGCGAATTAAGGGAGTGCCACTCGTTGGACTGGCACACTCTGCTGGTTGCGCTTGCGCTCGTGATCATTATCGAAGGGATCATGCCTTTTGTGAATCCCAACGGATATCGCCGTATGATGGAGGCGGTGAGTCATACGGACAGCGGCAAACTCCGAGTCGGTGGTGCCCTGTGCATGGTGATCGGGTTGGTTGTGCTCTACCTCGTTAATAATTAGCGAGAGATATGCGCGCATGGGTCGTCATGTGGTCATTCTCGGCGTCCAGTGGGGTGATGAAGGCAAGGGAAAGATCGTTGACCTGTTAACGGACAGGGCCGATGGCGTGGTTCGTTTCCAGGGTGGCCACAACGCGGGTCACACGCTGGTGATCGAGGGGCAAAAAACAGTATTGCACTTGGTGCCCTCGGGCATTCTTCGCCCGAATATTCATTGTTATATTGGTAATGGCGTGGTCGTTGCGCCGGACGCCTTATTGGCCGAGATAAACCAACTGGAAGCGGCCGGGATTGATGTCACCAGTCGATTGCACTTGAGTGCGGGCTGCCCGGTGGTGTTACCGTTTCATTCGGCGCTTGATCAGGCGCGAGAGGTCAAACGCGGCGGGCAAGCGATCGGCACGACCGGTCGCGGCATTGGGCCTGCCTATGAAGACAAGGTCGCAAGGCGCGGGCTTCGTTTGGGCGATCTGTTGCGAGCGAATCTTTGTGCCGAGCGCTTGGATGTTTTAGGTGAATACCACAACTTTATGCTGACCTCCTATTACGATGCTGCGCCGGTGGACGTCGGCGCGTTGAAAGAAAACGTTATCGAGTGGGCCGAGGCGCTTGGACCTATGATTGGCGATGTAGCAGGCGCGCTTGGGGCTAAAGTGACCGAAGGGCAGTCCTTTCTCTTTGAAGGTGCCCAGGGTGCGCTGCTTGATATCGATCACGGTACTTATCCGTTTGTCACGTCATCGAACACAGGAGCGGGGAATGCGTCGGTGGGTAGCGGTGTTGGCCCTGCTATCTTCGACACGGTGCTCGGTATCGTTAAGGCGTACACCACGCGAGTGGGCAACGGACCTTTTCCGACCGAGCTTTTTGATGACGTTGGGGCGCGGCTTGCGGATAAGGGGCAGGAGTTTGGTGCGACAACCGGTCGTCCACGGCGCTGTGGCTGGTTCGATGCGGTCAGCGTGCGCCGGGCGTGTCGGTTAAACGGCATTAACTCCCTTTGTGTCACCAAGCTCGATGTACTCGATGGTTTGGATGAGATTAAGATCTGCCACGCCTATCGCATCGATGGTGAGGAGATCGAGAACAGTTTGATGGATGCAGCGGCGCTAGAGGCGGTAGAGCCTGTTTATGAGTCGGTGCCCGGATGGCACGAAAGCACCGTGGGTCATCGCGAGGTGGCAGCCTTACCAGGCGCTGCCAGAAGTTATCTGGAACGTCTTTCAGAGCTCGTTGGGGTCCCCATTGACATTGTCTCGACTGGGCCCGGGCGCGATGAGACTATTGTGCGGCGCCACCCGTTGAAGGGGTGAACCCCATGTCGCCAGTAGATGATACTGGCGTGGCACGATGGTCAGGGGCTATGACCGGTTTAAAACGTTACTCGAGTCTGACGCCGCTTCAAGTGGATGGGTTTGAGCCCTGTCGCGATGGCTTTCTCTGAGAAAACCATGACCGAGACTGATTCAAGGGCTGGGAACATTGCGAATAACCCGATGTCGACATGCTTTAATTTTTGCGGACTGGCGCATTTCAAAGTCCATATACCTTCAATGGGGATGGACGAAACGTGAGCGTAATTCGTTTTGGCTTCAATGGGCGGGGATATTTGTGTCATTAATCGACACTGGCCTTTGGAGTTCAGGGTGATTGGAAGGCGTGATATCAGTTTCTTCCGTGCCTCTTGTGCCTGTTCGATGCGGTCAGCTGCGGTGGTATTGGCGGGTTCCGCGCCAGTCAAGTGATAAGCACTGGCGTTCACTTGGACCATTATGTGCGCCCCAGGGAAGAGGTGCACTTTGACCCCAGGCGCTGTCTCGGAGGCGTTGCCGATGTCAGTGGAGGCGCTGGGGTCCTCTTGCCCAGTAAATGCGTGGCTCTCACTGACTCCGTGGGATAGCGTGAGCACCATCAGCAGACTCAGGCAACAGGTACGAAGCAAAAGTGTATGGGCAATCGTCACCAAAGGTCTCCCCGGGGTTGTGTGTTGATGATAACGGGTAGGTGTCCTGGGGCGGCGTAACGGGTCATCCGCATGTTCCCAGGATGCTTGTGTTCCTCAGCACTCTAGCATGAGATATGGCCAATGACTGTGAGCACGATCACATTCATACCGCACCAGAACTCGCTACAATACCGCCCCAAGCGCCCTGTCCGAGGGCAAAACAGTGGCAATCGTCTCTGGCCGTGCAACAACATTCCATACACCGAGCATAGTCTGACACGAATTAATATGACGGCGACGGAAAAAATCATGTCAATCGCTTCGACAATAAGTTTACTTCGTTACCACCTTTCCGTGTTTGTGGTAGCACTGATTGTTGGGTTGGGTTGGGCCCAGCCGAGCGCCGCTGCATCGGAGTGTCGGAACGACATTGTCTTTCTGATGGACGTTACCGGTTCGATGGGGAGTGCCATTGCTGACACGAAACGTTCGGCAACTGAGATTCTCGCGGATTTGGCCGGGCGAGACCCACGTTTTCATGGGGTTGATGCCGCCTTCGGTGTGGCGGCCTATTGGGGAGACCCCCATGAGAGAGATAATTATTTCGACGGCTTCGGCCGTACATTTTCGACGTGGTGGTTTTGTGGGAATACGTCGAGTTACCCGGATCGAGAGAAAGGTGCTGAATGGCTGTTTGATAGATATCCAGACCGTTACAACAAGTGGCGGTGTGACTACGGCACAGACACCGACCTATCGGATGACCATAAAAGTTTGTGCCGAATATATTATCCCTCTTATCCAGAGGTTTGCGATTTACAGGGGGAGGGTTGGGTGTATGTGGCCGATCAGGCAAATCATCGCATACAAAAATTTAATTCGTCTGGTGACTGGGTGAAGAGTTGGGGGCAGCAGGGTACGGAACCAGGCAAGTTCGTTCGCCCCAAAGGAGTGACAGTTGCCGGAGCCTCGATTTACGTAGCGGATAGCGGCAATCACCGTATCCAAATCTTTAAACACAATGGTGATTTACAGTCCCCGCGATTGACCACCACGAGCGCAACGGGTGTGTTTAAGCACAATGAACAGATTACAGGCTCGGTCAGCGGCGCGAGGGGACGAGTGATCTCTCATTCCGACTCAGAATTAACATATGAGTCCCTTTCAGGAAGCTTTACCACGTCAGATGTCCTAAGTGGCGAATGGGGCGAGACGGCATCAGTGGACACCATCGCGCAAAGCGCCACGTGGGGTGTGAAGGGTACTGACGCAGGCCAGTTGACAAAGCCCACCTGGATCGCGGTCGATAGCAGCAAAAACGTCTATGTGTCCGAACCAAGTCAGGACAGAGTCCAGAAATTCGATGCAAATGGCAGCTATCTTTTGAAGTTAGACGGGACCTTTGACTCGCCACAAGGGATTGCTATCGACAGTGACGATGATGTTTATGTGGTCGACCAGAAAAATCACCGTATTCAGAAATTTGACTCATCAGGCAGTCTTGTCACCGACTGGGCGACGGGTGGACGACTGGGCAGTTTTGGCGCCGGGGATGGGCGGTTTAGAAGTCCGCGTGGGATCGTTATCGACAGCGATGACCAGCTCTATGTTACCGATACGGGCAACCATCGAGTTCAGAAGTTCGACAAAACGGGTGCATTTTTGACCAAATGGGGTCAACGGGGTCAGGCAACACGTTCGGGTGTGTTTTTTCAGAAGCCAACGGGTATCGGCCTTAATAAGGCGGGCGATATCTATGTCGTTGATAAGCTAAACCACCGAGTCCAACAGTTTACGCCTGATGGTATGCCTCGAGACACGCCAAATCAGCACGCATTTGGCGCTCAGGGCGATGGCAATAGGGAGTTCAAAAAACCGCACGGCGTGGATGCAGTGGGCGCAGGAGGTCTGTCTAACGATGAGCGTCTGGAGCGGGCGCAGGACGCCTTCAAGGTGTACACCCAGTTAACAACCCGGGAGGATCAGGCTGAGGCTGGCATCAACAAATTTGACGCTAAGCTCATTTGGAAAACCATTAACGGTAGAAGATTCCATACAGCTGGTGATTGGCCGGAGGCTGGTCACTTTGCACTGCATCAACTTGCCACCGAGGGGGGTAACACGGACGGCCACGGAGAAACAGACCAGGGGTATTTTTCCTGTGGCAGAGCCGGCTATGTGGTTGATCCGGACTGGAAGGGTGAGGCGAGTGCGGCGCCTCGGGTCACCCCGTGGGAGTTGCCGGTGGATAAACGCAAACGTGCCTGCAAAGAAGGGTCGATTGGATGGCGCGATAAGTCCAAAAGGACCATCGTTCTTGTGGGTGATGCGCCGTCGCATCACACCACAGTGGATGTGGATGAAGCCATTCAGGCACTCGGGGAGCAAGGGATTGCGGTGGTTCACCTTAACACCAAAAAGAAATTCTGGGGGTTGGACTCGTGTATGAATGATGCCGGCGAACTTGATTGGTACGAGCAAGGAAAGTGCGGTAAGCCCGGTTATGCCGCGGAGAGTGACGCGAGTCTGATCTCCGAGGAGACAGGTGGTGTGATCCAAAACAATGTCGCTGGTGGCGAAGACGTCCTAAATGCCATTTTGAAGGGTGTTGCCAGAAGTGTTCCGAAGGCAGGCTCACAGGCGGCCGTTACATTCAGCGGTCAAACCATCAAGAAAGACCTTTATCTATTTGAAACTAAATTCAATGGCGATGGTTGGCATGGAGACCTAGTGGCGAAAGAATTCGACCCGAACGTCGATGTTAAAGAATTAACCGTGGCCTGGAGTGCCGCCGAGGAGATGACGAGGAACCCGGGGCGCCTTGGTATGACCTCCGATAGCGACGGTGCCTATGAGCTGAACTGGTCGAATTGCAAAGAGCGACCGCAATGCTACGATGATTTTAGGACTGACCCGACAGGCGTCACTGGGGACGAGGCAATGGGAGGCGAGCGACTGCGTTGGCTTCTTCTCGGTCGTACCCAAGAGGGGAAAAAATTGCGCGCTCGTAAAAGCACCCTCCGTGGAGGAGGTTTCGATAACCTGATGGGGGATATTTGGCACTCGTCACCGGTTTACGTTGGTCAGGCGGCGGGTCCTTGGCGAGATGGCCATTCTTTTGTCAAAAAGAACAATCTGTACAGTAAATTTGTCGACAAGACGAAGAGTCGCACGCCGCATATTTACGTGGGTTCGATTGGGGGGTGCTTTGCATGCCTTTGACGCGAAAACCGGCCGAGAGACGTTTGCTTACTTTCCCCGCGAACTTTTTAGTAACAAGGTTGGTAAGGGTTATCACTACTTGAGCGAGCCAGAGTTTGCTCACAAGTCATTGTATGTCGACGGCTCACCCCAGGTTAACGATGTGCTGATGAAAGATCAGTGGCGTACGGTGCTGGTTGGGACACTCGGAGAAGGAGGTCGGGGAATGTTCGCACTCGATGTGACCGATCCAGATACATTTTCCGCAACAGGAAACTGGCAACCGTATCTATGGGAGTTCGGCAATAAGGATGATGCCCACTTTGGTTATTCCCATGGTCAGCCCGTGATATTGGCATTAAATAATGGAAAGTTTGGAGTGCTCGTTGGCAATGGTCCGCGCTCGACGTCCACCGATGAGACCGCCTTGATGAGTCAGCTGTTTATTCTGGATATCGATGGGCCTACCGGCGCTGACCGTGAATGGATAGAAGACGTGGATTACGTTCGAATCCCAACCGGTGAAAGTGATCTGGGAGAGTTTAGGAATGCGGCTTTTTCTCCCACCGGGGTCGACTTAGATGGGAACGGAACGGCGGATCGGATCTATATAGGGGACTCGGGCTCCGCGATATGGGCATTCGATTTATCTTCGAATAATGAAAAGCAGTGGAAGGTTGATTTCGGTGGGGCACCTTTATTCCAGGGTCAGCATGAAACCGATGAAGCGGGTGTGGATGCTAAAGAACCGACTCAACCATTTACTGCGCCTCCCTTAGTGACGCTGCCCCCGGCACAGGTGATAGAGGCGATGAAAAATCGATCGTCTGCGGCCGCGGCATCAGGGTCGGGTTTGGCCTATCGGGGCGTGGGTGATTTCCATAAGAACGGGTTGATGATCTACCTGGGATCGGGCACGTATATGAAAGATGGGGATCGGGCGCTGGACTATATGCAGAGTTTCTATGCGGTGCACGATCGGGGTGTTGGTGCGCTTGGTAATGAACATTTGGTTCTCCAGAGATTTGTCGAACATTCTGAGAACGAAAGCAACCGGATTACTGATCAGAGTAAAGCCAAGGAGGTTGATTACAACAAGGATTATGGGTGGTACCTTAATTTGCCCGATCGGGGTGAGCGCGTGGTTACGACAGCGCGTATGTACGGAGAGATGGTGATGTTTACTTCAATGGTCCCGGATGCCAGTGTTTGTGGTGGTAGCGGTCATGGTTGGGAGATGATGATGATGGGGGCTACTGGCGGCCCACCGGAGCGAGCAATGTGGGACGTCAACCGAAATAATTCGATTGGTGCGGATGATTCTGGTGAAGTAGATGGTGAAAAGGTTAACTATGTGGGTAATAAGCTCGCGGGCCTTCCGGGCGGCTCTATTGTCATCGGGACAAGCCTAATAACTTCAGTTGCTGCTGAGGGGGGAGGGGAGACTAGGAAAACTAAGTTGGCGGCCCAGGAAGATTGTTCGAAACCCAAGACTCGATGCGGTCGAATGTCTTGGGTGGAACTGCGGCCGAGGAATTAGACGCCGCAGCGTTGGGTAGCCCTGGATGAGTTCAGCGTGGTTGTCACTCGGCGCGGAGAGCATGTAGGGGGCCTCGCGAACCGGCACGGTTGGCAGGGTTAGCGTCGCACTTCATCACTAGGCGATAACTATTGAGTTTTTGGTGCCAAGAAGGATCTCCCATAGAAAGATGAGCGGCGTGATGAATCAAATGATACGGCCCATCAGACTTGCTGAATCTCGTAGAAC
This sequence comes from uncultured Gammaproteobacteria bacterium, assembly GCA_905612355.1. Lineage (GTDB taxonomy): Bacteria > Pseudomonadota > Gammaproteobacteria > Arenicellales > UBA868 > UBA11791. The sequence continues at coordinate 811 of CAJQRU010000012.1, read as the reverse complement.
TGGTGAATTGGTGGTGCCGAGAAGACGAGATGGCGCTAAGAGTTTTGAGGGGGTGACTCTTCGGCCAAATCCCCGGAGACCCGTATGAACAGTGATCTTATGGTGCCGAGAAGAGGACTCGAACCTCCACGGGGATACCCCCACTAGCACCTGAAGCTAGCGCGTCTACCAGTTCCGCCACCTCGGCATTGAGATGTGATGTGCTCGGCTAGGCAAAGCCTGCCGTTTGCATCACGTGGCGCACGATACTGTTACGCTTCCTTCTTTGTCAATTAGTCTTCGTGGGAATCACAGGGTTTGAACTCAAATTTATTGGAATGTGGCCTCAGGGCCATCGAAGCGGCGATAGGGGTCGAGGGGCGGGTCGTGAGTCTTTATTGCGACCAGTCGCTGCGCAACTCACGCCGACAGGCACTTTGTGATCGGGCGGTGGCCGCGGGCATCGAAGTTCACTATGTAGAGAAAAAGCGGCTCGATGAAAAGACTGAGGGAGCTCGACACCAGGGCCTGGTGGCCCTGTGTCGCGTCGAGGGGCCGATGGTGCCGGGGTTGGCCGACCTGCTTATGCACCTGGATAATTTAAATACGATGCCGCTATTACTGGTGGTCGATGGTTTGCAGGACCCGCGCAATCTCGGCGCATGTTGGCGAAGCGCTGCAGCGTTAGGTGCGCATGCGCTAGTGATGCCCAAGGGGCGGGGCGCGGACATCACCGCGACGGTGACCCGCGTCGCGGCCGGTGGCGCGAGTCAGGTGCCCATGTTTCAGGTATCCAATTGGTCCCGCGCGCTGACGGCACTTAAAAAACACG
>CAJQRU010000011.1 GCA_905612355.1 uncultured Gammaproteobacteria bacterium | reverse complement strand
CATGATCGCCTGTCATAACTTCGACCTGGATGCCGCCAAGACCGTTGGATTCAAAACCGCGTTTGTCCGTCGTCCCAAGGAGTGGGGTTCTGAAACACCACCTGACCCAACTCCGAATACCCATCACGACATCATCGTCGACGATTTTCCCAGTCTCGCTACCGCATTAGGCATCGCCTAAACTGGTACCGACGTTTGCGTTACATCCATCATTTATCAAAGTAAAAACCGGACAGGGAGCTTTACGTGCAACTAAAACTAAAAGGTAAAGGTGTGATCGTCACAGGCGGCAGCCGCGGAATCGGCCTGTCAATCGCAGAAGGCTTTGCGGCGGAAGGAGCGAACGTTTCAATTTGTGCACGTGACCCGATAGCACTCGAAGCTGCCAGAGTCCAATTAAGTGCCCACGGGTCGATCGTACACGCCCAAAGCTGCGACGTCTCTGATGCAAATGCACTCGAACACTATCTATCAGCCGCCTGTGAAGCACTGGGAACACTCAACGTACTGGTGAACAATCCTTCCGGGTTCGGCCGCGGTGACGATGAAGAAGGATGGCAAAAATCTATCGACATCGACCTCATGGCCTCGGTTCGGGGGTCCTGGCACGCTGCGCCACAAATCGAGAAAGCAGGCGGTGGCGCGATTATCCATATTTCGTCAATCTCCGGCCTTACCCACAGCCAGCGCACCCCGCCTTACGGTGCCATCAAGGCCGCATTGAATCAGTACACCAAGACTCAGGCAATCGATCTAGCCCCTCGTGGAATTCGTGTCAACGCGATCGCGCCTGGGTCGATCTATTTCGAAGGCGGACTGTGGGCCCAGGCTGAACGAGAAAATCGTCCTCTATATGACAGCATTTTGGCCGGCATTCCCTCTGGCCGATTCGGCACACCTCAGGAAGTGGCAGAACTTGCGGTCTTTCTGGGATCCGACGCTGGACGCTGGATCACCGGTCAGACGATTGCCGTCGATGGAGGACAAATGCTTTGACTCAGCCGATGATCACACGCCCACATCACCCCGCCCTACTCTGAACAAGCGCAGTGCCTGATCAACTGGTCACGGCGCTGGATTTTCTCGTCCACGGGACGGACCTTTCACTAGCAGCTTACGCCGGCCTGTGTATGGCCGCTCTTGCAGGCAGCCTGGTGTCCGCGTCAATAGGGCTTGGTGGAGGCGTACTGACTCTCGCTGTGATGGCGTTGGTGCTCCCACCCACCGTACTGTTACCCATCCACGGTGTGGTGCAAGCAAGTTCCAACGGTTTTCGTGCCTTACTGTTACGACCCCACATACGCCTGCATGTCTTGTTGCCGTTTGTCGCGGGCACGGGTTTGGGTGTGTGGGTCGGTGGCAACCTCGCTATCTCGCTCGAGGTCTGGTTGCTGCAGTTGATCCTTGCACTGTTTGTGCTGTATGCGACCTGGGTTCCAGGGTTTCGCAGCAATCCCCCCGGCAACTGGAAATTCTTTGGTTGTGGCACCGGCAGCGGCTTCGTCACGATGTTCGTCGGTGGAACGGGACCACTGGTCGCTCCCTTTGTGAACGCGGCCTTTGACAAACGCCAAGAAGTGGTTGCCACACACGCCACATTGATGACGTTTCAGCACCTCCTGAAAGTCATTTTCTTTGGACTGGCCGGCTTTAGCGGTGCAGTTTACCTCCCGCTTCTTTTCGGACTCCTACTCAGCGGAGTCATCGGCACCTGGATTGGGCGTCGCGTGCTGAACAAACTGAACGAACATCTTTTCCGTCGCATTATACGGTGGGTATTGACGGTGCTCGCTGCGCAGATGCTCTATGCTGCGATCAGTGGGATGCCTATATGAAACATCCATAGACCCAGTGCAAACCGAGAAGGATCACAGCTTCCAACCCCCATCAACAATCAGGCCCTGACCGGTACTATTACGACTCTGGTCACTCGCGAGAAATAACGCCGCGTCAGCAATATCCTGTGGCTAACTAATCCGCCCCAATGACATTTCCTGAACGCACTCCTGGTAGATTTCTTTTTCGCACCACCCGCAAGCAGTCGCCTTACCCGCCAACAGTTTTTGCATGCGTAGAGTTTCGGTCAGACCCGGACAAATATTATTCACGTTGATATGGTGAGGGCCCACTTCAAGAGCCACCGTACGCATCAAGCCACCCATGCGTGCCCCTTATCTATCAATGACGTTTCACCGCTTCACGGCGCAGGCCCCCACGGGGCGCTGGTCAGTAATCGATTCTCCTGACTTGCCTCGAGTGCACGCCATTGACTCGCGAATTCCATGAAATCGTTATCTCCAAAAAGAGTGTCCCAATGTAATCTTCGATCCGACGTCGTCTTCAAAGCACCACAGATGGAGCCACTGGTTGAGCGGCCCGACATCAGAGACAAAGTAACCGACCCACTTTTCCTGATATTTTTTTAATGCCGGCCATCCTTTTTCTACGTAAAACGTCTTGGCATGAGCTAATTTTTCAACCTGAAAGATCTGTGTCCCCAGTTCATCAATTGCCATGATCCATTAACCCCTCTATTTAATGTTGTTTTCTGCGTTAAGCGCTAACCAATAACAATTATGCGTGCATGTACTGCCTATAATCGACTGACCACTTCATGGGAGCGCCAACATAATGACTGACGGAATAGACTTGAACATTTTTGATATGAGCGATCGCCGAGTTCTGATCACCGGCGCCGCAGGTGGTATCGGCAGCGCGATGGCTCGCAGTTTTTCTGCCCACGGTGCGACTTTGGTTCTCGCCGATAGAAACCAAACAGACCTCGATGAATTGGCGAAATCAGTCGGTGGAAACCCTCTCTGCCTCGGCTATGATCAGTCCATTCCCGAAGAAGTGGAGAAACTGGCAGCAGCGGTGGGACCGATCGATATTCTTCTGAATAACGCAGGCATTCTAGCCATGAGCCCACTTCAAGAACAAAGCACCGAAGAAATCACTCAGCTGATCGCCATTAACCTAACTGGCCCGATCCTGCTGGCAACCGCACTCGCCAAAGGCATGATTACCCGTGGCCGTGGTGTCATTATCAATACCGCCTCGCAATTAGCCTTCACCGGGGCCATGAACCGCAGCGTGTATTCCACGACCAAAGCCGGTTTGGTGCAATTCACACGCACTGCGGCCGCAGAGTGGGCGCGCTATGGTGTGCGAGTGGTGGCGCTTGCACCGGGTCCGACCGAAACGCCCATGATCAAAGAGATTATCAATACACCCGAAGGGCGAGCCCAGCGCCTAGACAAAATACCTATGCAACGTTTTGGCACTGCCGAGGAAATGGCTCGTCTGGCATTGGTACTTGCATCTGATCTAACCGACAACGTCACGGGTCATACCCTGGTAGCCGACGGCGGTTACGTCGCCGCCAGTTAGAACGAATCAACCTCTACAATGAGCTAAGCGGTGAGCTCAGGAGGTTAATCCCGTTGTCAGCTTCAGTCGCACAGCAGCGATCGCCTGCACCACCGCCGCCTGAGCAGGATCAATGACCGGTACACCTAGCGTGCGCTCGATGTTCGAGCGGTGGCGTGCCATTCCTGCACAACCGAGAATCAACACATCGGCGCCCTTCGTTTCAACAAGTTCACGCCCTACCGCTTCAAGGCGCGCGCCGCTAGAGGGACCTTCGAGTTCGGTAACCCCGAGTCCTACCGCCTGGCTGGCCGCATAACGCTGCACAAGACCCAGTTGTGTCACGTAGCGTTCCTGGCGTGTCACAGAGGCCGGCAGAATCGCTATCACTCCAAAACGCTGGCCATAATTCAATGCCATAGCAAAGGCGCTTTCGGCAATGCCAAATACCGGCACACCAGTGATCTCGCGAGCAGGTGATAATCCAGGATCACTAAAACAGGCGATGACAAACGCATCGACGCCATCAGTCTGATCCTTCACGAATTGACAGACAGGTACCACGGCCGCGTCAACATGTTCCTGCGTTTCGATCCCCGGGGGACCCTCCGACATGGTCACGCAATCAATGCCAGGACCTCCCCGGAATCGTAACGGGTCAAGCGCACTATCCATTGCCTGCGTCACTGCGACTGATGAATTCGGATTAATAACAACAATCCGACCGCCGAGTTCGCCTTCCACCGTTGTCATGACTTCAACTTTCAACCCAGCTCAAGGCAGCATATCCGCGCCGAAATTTCTGGCAGGATCCATCTCAGGCACCAGTCTTCCTAACGGTTGTGCCGCCTGTGAAAGGCTGCGACTGACAAACTGGCCACTACCGCGATCTACCTTCAGATCACCCTCTTCGACTACGACAGTCCCGCGACTTAACACTATCACCGGCCAACCTTTAATCTTCTGACCTTCGTAAGGGGTATAGCCGACATTATCGTGCAGAAGATCCCAGGTCACCGTGAGTTCTTTGTCTGGGTCCCAGATCGCGATATCGGCGTCCGACCCCACCGCAATCGTGCCTTTGCGCGGGTGCAGCCCATAAATTTTGGCCACATTGGTCGCAGTCAATGCAACGAACCGATGAATATCGATACGCCCCTTGCCGACACCTTCGGAAAAAAGCAGCGGTAGGCGCAGCTCAATGCCTGGAACACCATTGGCAATTTGTGGAAAAGTCGGGTTTGGGCCAGCGGCCAGTTTTCCAGTGTGATCAAAACGATAGGGCGCGTGATCCGAGGAGAATATCTGGAACGTGCCATTGGCAATACCGCGCCAAATAACTTCGTGATTGGCCTTGTCTCTCGGCGGCGGACTGCAGCAAAACTTGGCCCCTTCCGCCCCCTCGCGATCAAGATCAGACTGCGTCAGAAACAGATACTGTGGACAGGTCTCTCCATAGATCTTAAGACCCGACGTCTGTGCGCGCCGAATCTCTTCCATTGCGTCTTCGGCTGACACGTGCACCAGCAAGATAGGCACATCCATTAACTGCGACAGTCGAATGGCGCGGTGCGTTGCCTCGCCTTCAGCTATGTCGGCATGACTGATGGCATGAAACTTTGGCGCGACATAACCGCCACTGAGCAGTCGATCCGTTAACCACTTGATCATATCGTGGTTCTCGGCATGAATCATCATCATCGCACCGCACCGCCTGGCCGTCGACAACACCTCAAGCATCTGGCGATCATCGAGTTTGAGACTGTCATAGGTCATGTACACCTTAAAGGAAGGCATCCCATCAGCAACCAACGCAGGGAGATCCTGGCCCAGGACCTGCTCATTCGGATCAGAAATGATCAGGTGAAATCCATAGTCGATGACGGCTTTGGGGCGGGCACATTCATGGTAATCCTGTACCGTTTTACGCAAGGACTCTCCGGGGATCTGCTGAGCAAATGACAAAGTTGTCGTGGTTCCACCAAAAACCGCCGAACGTGTACCGGTGAAAAAATCATCCGCACTCATCACGCCACCAACAGACGATTGCTGTTCAATGTGGCAGTGACCCTCAACACCCCCCGGCAACACGAGTTTTCCGGTTGCATCGATGACTCGATCGGCATCGCTAAAGCCAAGCCCTAAGGCGGCGACACGCCCGTCGATAATGCCTACATCACACTCAGTCGAATCCGCTGCTGTAACCACCGTACCGCCCCGTATCACTGTATCGAAATGCTTCATATCATTATTGTAATAAACTGTGGGAGAACATCACCAGATCATAACCTGAATCGAGCATGCTAATGACAAGAACCATTACCGTAGGCGCTGCCCAGTTAGGGCCTATCCAGAAAGCCGAGGATCGTGTCAGCGTGGTGAACCGCCTACTGGCCCTGATGGAGAAAGCCCATGCCAGAGGCTGTCAGTTGATCGTGTTTCCAGAACTCGCGCTGACCACATTTTTCCCGCGCTATTACATGGAAGACCAGGCGGAGGTCGACGAATGGTTCGAGACTTCAATTCCTAGCAACAGCACTCAACCCCTGTTTGATGCAGCACAGCGCTATGGCATGGGATTTCATTTGGGTTATGCAGAGAAAGTTAAAGAAGAAGGAATTACGCATCGTTACAACACTGCCATTCTGGTCGAGCAGTCTGGCAACGTGGTCGGAAAATATCGAAAGATTCATCTCCCTGGTCATGTGGAATTTGACTCGGACCGTGCTTTTCAGCACCTCGAGAAGCGCTACTTTGAGATTGGAAACCTCGGTTTCCCGGTATGGAAAATGTTCGATGGCCTCTTCGGCATGTGTATTTGTAACGACCGGCGCTGGCCAGAGACTTTCCGCGTGATGGGCTTGCAGGGCGTTGAGATGGTGGTGCTGGGTTACAACACTCCAACGGTCAATTCGCAGTCAGATGAGGCACCGCACGTGCGGGCGTTTCATAACCTACTCTCTATGCAGGCGGGTGCTTATCAGAACAGCACCTGGGTGATCGGCGTAGCCAAAGCGGGTAACGAAGATGGCCACGAGTTGATGGGTGGCAGCGCCATCATCGCGCCAAGCGGCGAAGTGGCGGCCCAATGTGTGACTCTAGAAGACGAACTGGCGGTTGCCGACTGTAATCTTGATCAATGTCACTTCGGAAAACAAACCGTGTTCGACTTTGCCCGCCATCGCCGCATCGAACATTACGGACTGATCACAGAACAGACCGGTGTCGTGTTACCGGACATGGAGCATTAAAGATGACGGACGCCGACCTGTGTTATACCTCAGCAACTGACCTTACCGTGCTGATCGCGAACGGTGATTTGTCTCCGGTTGAACTGATGCGCTCGACCATCGATCGAATCGAAAGTCTTAACCCGACGTTGAACGCAATCTGCACACCAACTCTGGAACAGGCAATGGATACGGCGCGACACGCTGAAGCGGCAATAGCCGCTAACCAACCGCTGGGTCCACTGCACGGCATTCCAACCACCATCAAAGACCTTGTCTTTACCCGTGGTGTTCGCACGATGATGGGCTCACATATTTTTGCCGACCGAGTGCCGGATGTTGATGCCGTTGTCGTAACACGCCTTAACGAGGCCGGTGCAATCAGTCTTGGCAAAACAACGGTGCCCGAATTCGGCTGGAAGGGCTGTAGCGATAGTCCATTGACCGGTGTATCACATAACCCGTGGAAACACGGTATGAATGCCGGCGGTTCGAGCACCGGGGCTGCCATCTGCGCAGCCGCGGGTATCGGTCCATTGCACCAAGGGTCCGATGGAGCGGGTTCTATTCGCATGCCCGCCGCCTTTTGCGGAGTCTACGGACTCAAACCCTCTTACGGCCGAGTACCTTCTTATCCGGTTGGCAATAATGACCAGATTTCTCACATCGGCCCCATCACGCGCACGGTAACGGATGCCGCCTTGATGCTTAACGTGATGGCAGGGCCCGATGACCGTGACCCCAGCAGCGCCGATGAACGGAATGTTGATTATCTGGCCGACCTAAACAACGGGGTCGCCGGGTGGCGCGTTGCGTACAGTCCCGACCTTGGATACTTACCGGTTGATAAAGAAGTGGCCGAATCAGTAGCAAAAGCTGCGAAGACCTTCGAAGGCCTGGGCGCCCATGTTCAAGAAGTCGATCCCGGTTGGGGGGATCCCATCGATATGGAACATTTCTTCTGGACAGCGAACTACGCCGGTAATCTTGGCCCTCATCTTGAACAGTGGGAAGAGAAAATGGACCCGGGGTTGGTCTTGTGCATCCGTGATGGCGCCGATCATCTGGCAAGCGATTACGTACAGATGAAACAACGCCGGCTTGATTACCATGCGCGCGTACTTGAGTTTTTTGAGAATTATGACCTGCTGCTGACACCAAGCCTGTCCGTTGCCGCCTTCCCTGTCGAGCGCCTAATTCCTGAACACTGGGAGCAACATTCCTGGGATTGGCTGCGCTGGGCTGGGTTTTCCTATCCCTTTAACCTGACCTGGCTACCCGCCGCCACCTGTCCCTCGGGATTCACCCGCGATGGTTTACCCGTGGGGCTGCAAATCGTTGGCGGACATCGCCAAGACAAAAAAGTGCTGCAGGCTTCGCGCGCATTTGAAACAGCACAGCCGTGGGCTCAACGCCGTCCAATTGAGTAACAAGGATGTCCTCATCAACACCCATCCAAGCACCCGTTGCGCTGATTACCGGCGGGGCCCATGGTCTTGGCCAAGCAACCTGCATGGCCTTAGCTCAGCGCAATGTAAATCTTGTTATTGCTGATATAGATGCTACCGCTGCTCAGGAGACAGCAGTCGTCTGCCGTCAGTCAGGTGTTGTCGTGCACTGTTTACAGACCGATCTGGCCAGTGCCGAAGGTCCCTCAGACATGATTAACGAGGCACTGGCTGTCTGCGAGCGCCTAGACATACTCGTCAACAATGCCGCCTATGCAATAGCCGAACCCTTTCTCGACATGACCGCTAACGAATGGGACCGAGTCTACGCTCTCAATATTCGTGCCGTCGCGCTCGCCACCGCGGCAGCCGGCCGAATGATGTGCCAACAAGGCAGCGGGCGCATCATCAACATTACCTCACCCGCTTCCCGCATGGCACTGCCGAACTACACGGCCTACGCGGCCAGCAAGGCGGCAGTCGACGCTATCACTCGAGCCGGAGCGCTGGCCATGGCAGCCAACGGCGTGCGGGTCAACTCAGTCGCGCCAGGCATGATGGATACCGCATTGCAAGACAAGAGTGAACGCGAACTACTGGCAATCGAGGGACGCGATGATCTCAATACGTATCTTGATGAGCGAACAGCCCGGATTCCAGTGGGTCACCGAATCAGCACCGCCGACGTTGCCGCTGCCGTGGTCTACCTGGCGTTGGATGCATCCGAGTACGTAACGGCCGAGCGGTTGAATATTTCCGGCGGGCTGGACCGTGACTAGTCCCGAGCGCTTTTAGATCTCGCCCACACCATAGTCGCCGATGACGTTCACATCGGGTTCGACACCGAGACCCGGCCCCGTTGGCACCTGGAAGACACCCGCTTCAGGGTGAGACCACTGGTCGTAGAGTAGCGCCTCAGGCTGCACATAAAAACGCTCAGCCAAGCTATCAGGGGCACGAGCGGCAATCACATGCAGCGTGGCTAGCAGGCCCGGACCGAAATACGGTGAATGTGGCATGACGGCAACGCCGGCCAACTCGGCTGCGTCGATGACCTTTAATAACTCGGTAATGCCACCCACTTTGGTCACGCTGGGTTGCGCATACGTCACCGCACCGGCTGCAAACATTTTTTCAAACTCAAAGACCGTGCAGGCATTTTCCCCAGCAGCAATGGGAATCCCCACTCCGACCTGGAGTTTAGCTAATGCGGAAAAATCTTCGGGAGGAAAAATCGGCTCTTCCAACCACAGGAGATCATACGGTTTCAACGCTTCAGCTTTCTCGCGAGCCTCGTCCGGCAACCACGGGCAGTTGGTATCCACCATGATAGGCACAGCCGTACCTAATGCCTCTCGTGCAGCGCTGACCTCGGACACTTCGGTTTCGTGCAACTTAATCCAGCCATAGCCCTCCCCCACTGCAGCACGACACTGGTCGGCCACCGTCTGTGGTTCACCGTGACGAAAAAGGCTGGCGTAAGCAGACACCGTCGGTTTTTCCGGGCCACCGAGCAAGGTACACAATGAGACACCCTGGGCCTTGGCCTTTATATCCCACAGCGCAATGTCCAGCCCGGAGATGGCAAACATCGCAATGCCGTAACGACCGAACAGGTGCAGCTTCTGCTGCAGGTCCTGCATCCATTCAGTCAACTCGGTGATCTCACGCCCAACGACAATCGGTGCAATCATGTCTTCTATGGCCGCTTGTACCGGGCGCTGGCAGTTATAACTGAACGCCTCGCCATAGCCGACAAGACCCGTGTCCGTGCTCACCTTGACCAACGTCGTGGCAAGGCTCGTCCAGGCACTGCCGGTCCAACCGGCGGCATTACCACCATGAGAGAACGGGATCTCAAGCGGTATGGCTTTGACCTCTGCAATCTTCACCTAAATTCTCCTGTGCACGAGACGACCCTAGCCTACGACTATTCACAGCAAACTTACACCAGGCGATGCTTCGTGATCCTGGTGCAGGCGATTACCAACCGCTCGCACCTTCAACACCGCCACGTTAGGGCTACGATCAACCTAGAAACATTCTCGCTAGAGTAGGTTCAACCGACACGACAACTCGCGCCGCCGTCAACCGGCAGTGCGGCGCCAGTGATGAAGCCGGCCTCATCAGAGGCAAGAAACAACGCCGCGTAGGCCACATCCCAGGCGCTGCCCATCTTGTTTCGAAGCGGTACCCGTGCATCACGCTCAGCGGCCACGTCCTCGCGAGTTCGACCCCAGGCCTGGGCGCGAGTATCAACCGCCATGGGGGTATCCATCAAACCAGGCAATATTACGTTAGCCCGAACACCGTATTCGGCATTCTGATATGCCAGCTGCTGCGTTAAGGCAAGCAACGCTGATTTACTGGCCTTGTACGCAACCCAGGGATAACTTTCTAATGCAGCAATTGAAGAAATAGTCAGAATGACACCACTGCCCTGGTCACGCATGATTGGCAACGCGTGTTTACAGGCCAATACCACGCTGCGCAGATTAACCGCCATGATGCGATCGAACGCCTCGACCGTGATCTCAGTCACCGGAGCATCGCCACCGGCAACGCTGATACCCACATTGTTGTGCAGGATGTCGAGTCGATTCCAACGCTTCGTACAATCGCGTACTGCACGTTGGATGCTCGATTCGTCGGTGACATCTGTCTCCATTGCGGCCGCCGTGCCGCCTTCGCTCTGAATCAACGCCACCGTCTCCTCAGCCGAAGCTACATTTTTATCAGCCGCGAGTACCTGTGCACCTTCGCGAGCAAACAGCAATGCGGTCGCGCGCCCGTTACCCATCGTGGGGCCCGGAGTCTGTCCGGCACCAATGATAAGAGCGATCTTCCCTTCCAGCCGTCGTTGTGTGGTGTTCACTGGATCGTCTCCTGGTTCGCACGGATAAGTTGGCCTGGATAAACCCCCGTGCTGGCACCGTGCCTAAACGTCACCGCACCGTTAACGACTGTCGCTGCAATGCCATCTGCTTTTTGCACCAACCGACGAGCCCCACCTGGTAGATCCGTTTCGACCGTAGGCAGGCGTGGGCGAATCGTATCCGCATCGAAAATCACCACGTCCGCACGGTAACCTGGCCGCAACAAACCCCGGTCGTTGAACTCAAAAGCAGACGCATTATCGAAAGTCAGCATGCGAACGGCCTGCTCTAGAGAAAACGCTTGCTTCTGTCTGACCCAATAATTTAATAAGTGAGTCTGCAACGAAGATCCCATTTCCTGACAAACATGGGCACCAGAGTCAGAAAAAGTGGCGAGCGTTCTCGGGTGCTGCAACATGCCAAGGACATCGGCTGGCGATTCATTTACTAAGGGTTGCACAAATAATTGATCCTCATTGCCTATCATCAGATCGAGCATTACCTCCACTGGGTGTTGTCCAGCGTGTTTGGACAATTCCTCTACCGTTGGATCATCCCAATCAACACCACGCAACGCAAACAAGTTACTGTAATCTGGCTTTTTGGGGTCAGTCGTTGCCGCACCACCACCTTGGAAAACTCCATCACGAGGTTTCATCGTTGCCTCAGCGGCTACTAATGCACTTCTGATGTCCGCGTCAGCAAAGCGCCGTCGTTGCTCATCGATGGGAAGATCACGCAACGCCTGCCAAGCCGGTAGGTTATCAAACGGCAGATACGACTTGAGAGAAAAGAGCGCGATGATCGGACGTGTGGTGGTTTGCCCGTACATACGGCCACCGGCCGCCACCGTTTCGTCGATGTAACGCGTCTGTTCCTGCCATGGATAGGGGTCTATTCCCTGTTGGGTCGAAAGCGTACCGAACATAATCGGTCGACCGCTATCGAGCGCAACCTTCTGCAAGCGTTTGAGGAATGTCTGGTGCGCCTCACCGCCTGAAACGTCCGGACCAATTTGGAAAATGCCCTGATTTCGTTTTGCCAGAGTACCCACCAGATAATCGATCTCACTCCAGTCAGCGATTCGACTCGCGATGGGCGAGCCATCGGGTGTGATGTGCGTGGTTGCACGCGAAGTTGACAAACCCACCGCGCCCACCTGCAAAGCCTCTTCAACGGCAGCTCCCATTTTTCGGAGATCATCCTCGTTAGCCACTTCACTCAGGGCCCGCTTGCCCATCACGTACATACGCAGCGCCGAATGACCAATAAAAGCGCTGTAGTTGATTGCCTTCGGTAACTGTGCGACCTGATCAAGGTATTCCGGAAAAGTCTCCCAGGTCCAGTCAATGCCATTCATCATGGCGTCCACAGGAATGTCCTCCACTGCTTCTAGGCAACGGGCAATCCATTCCCTTTCCTCCGGCTGACAAGGCGCCAGGGCAAAACCACAGTTGCCCATCACGACGCTCGTAACGCCGTGCCAGCAGGAGCAACTGCCGAGCTGATCCCAGGCGACTTGAGCATCCATATGGGTATGCCCATCAATGAACCCGGGCGACACGATATGCCCCTCTGCATCGATTCGCTCTGTGGCGGCGCTGCGAATACGACCGATCTCGACAATTCGGCCTGCTTTGACTCCCACATCAGCGCGGTACCGAGGGCCACCCGACCCATCGATGACCGTGCCATTTTCAATCACTAAATCCAGTGCCATTCTTCTGCTCCCTGTAATTTTCCGTCGCTCGGAAATCTCTCCATCTTGACTGTTAGTCAGTCACCCCGCTAGTCCGTGGCTGGCGGGGTTACACACACCGCTTCAAACGGATGCCGTTTATGGATCAGCCCCGCGTGGGAAAAAACATCCAGCGTCACTTCATAGGCAGCGCGGGTGATCTCGACGTGCGGTGTCCAGCAGCCCAGCTCCTGATACTGACCGATGGTGCTCGCTAACACATCAACATCAATACCGGGAAAGTAAGCCGCCTCTGCGGCGGCAATCTCTGCTGCCGGCGTATGGTTAACGTAGTCTCTGGCCTGGCGATAAGCGCGCATAAACGCACTGGCAACATCGCTCGCTAACCATTCCCGAGTAGCCGCCAGGCTCGAGAACCCACAGTGTCCAATTGCGCTACCAACAGATGCCACAATAGAGCCGGCGCCGTCTTTCTCGAGTTGCTGTGGGACGGGGCCCTGAAGATGGATGTAATCACCGTCCCCGTCTCGAAAGCGCGATTCCATCGACGCGCTATCACCCGCATCAATCGCTTCAATGGTGTCGTAGGCTACGTTCATCTGGTGGCAGGCATAGCGGAACATGGCGAGCGGCTGACCCCCATGATCGACCAGTACTTGTTTACCAACCAGTCGGTTCCAGTCGAAGCTCGGTTCAGGCCCGCGGCCCGTAATGAAGAATCCATCCATCTCATTAATCTGCGCAAAATGAACGGCCGGTGGTTGCTCATTCGCCTCGAGCGCGGTAAAGCCCTGTGAAAGCGCCGACTGCACTACGTCGGCACTGCCATCGATGAGCGCAGCAATGGCCGAACGCCCTGGCGGGGCGATCGAATGAATTGGATCAAGCCCTTCACTTTTTAGAAAACCGCCGGAAATGGTGGCAATTAACGGGGAGTAAAAGGCAGAAAATCGAGTGAACTGGATGCTAATACGGCTCATATGACAGTAGCCCTTGAAGTAGATTCCCAACACTCTAGCGACTCTTCAAGCACCTTGCACCGTGCCGCCAGTGCAAAATTTCCGTGATGACTGTCTGTTGCGGCCATGTCCTTCATCCCTAGCAAGTCACAGGTACACTAATGGGCTAAATTCACTAAAGGATGTGATGCATGATCTCCGCTGATTTCAAAGGCAAATGCGTACTGGTCACCGGCGCTGTTTCAGGCATTGGTCTGGCCACCGCCCGCATCTTCTCCGACAACGGTGCAACGGTTGCCGTCAACCATTTACCTGATGATCCCAGTGCCGAGACAGTCATCGAAACGTTACGCGCGAACGGAAGTGACGTGATTGGCGCACCAGGTGATGTATCCATTCCCGGCGAAGCAGAAAATATGGTCACCACAGCAGCTGCAGCACTGGGGCGCCTGGATGTCTTGGTCAACAATGCCGGCACTTCTAATACCCGGATACCTATCGCCTTTGATGATCTTGATGCCATGACCGAAGACTTCTGGGCAAAGATTGTACACACCAACCTGATCGGCCCATTTCGCTGCGCTCGGGCGGCAGCCGAGCATCTGAAGAAAACACACGGAGCCATCATTAACACGGCCTCTATCGCCGGTCTCGGTGTGCCTGGCAGCAGTATTGCCTATGGTGCAAGCAAAGCAGGCGTGATTAATTTGACCCGTAATCTGGCCCACGCGCTGGCACCCGATGTGCGCGTCAATGCCATTGCACCGGGCCTTGTACGCACACCGTGGACCGAGCCCTGGCCCGAAGAGAGAAAGAAAAGCGGCATCGCCAACAGCCTGCTGCAACGGATGGTTGAGCCCGAAGACATTGCGCAAACCATGTTGTTTCTGGCCAGCAACACCGCTATCACAGGACAAACCGTGGCCGTCGACTGTGGGCGCCAAGGCTAACCGGCTCACCTGACACAACGTTAGGGGCGATCGTCCGCGGAAACAGTGTCCGTTGGCGGCTTCTGAGTTGGCACGCTTTCGGATACGGGCGGCGTGTCAACAGTTTCTGAAACCACCGTGGGCGCAGGCGTCTCCGCCGTCGTCGCTTCCGTCTTGGTCACAGTTTCCTCAGCCGACGCGGCAGGATCGGGCGTCGATTCGTGTCCCTCAAGTGCCACACTGGGCTCATCTGACAACTTGAGTCCCGTCACCAAACGACTGCGCCGCATATTGGTGTAATACACCACCTGAGTCGGCAATGCTGTTCCCGGGTACGCTTGATTAAAACGCACAATCTGCTCACGAGCGATGCCATAACTGAAGTACACGCGACAGCTGCTGCAAGTCCTACCTCGAAATTGTGCCTTTCGCACACCATCGACCCATACCATCAGGCTGCCGTTTTTATTCGACCAATCGACCTGCACCACGACATCGTGCCACTGTCCGCGCAGCGAATCTTCATCAATCAAGGCCTGGTAGCTTCCCTTCTCATCAAGTCGGTTACCGACCCACAACACCCCGGTCGCTCCAATTTCGAATACCCACGCCGTGCCCAGTCGCTGCTGAGAGAATTGGGCGTGCACAACACGGGCCGGATAGATGACTTCGTAGTCCTCGGGAAAATACACCTGCCAGCGATACCACTGAGGACCCGTCACGGGCTTGCGTGAGCGCGCGCGTTCCGTAAGTTCGGAACGTTCCCGGTTATCCGCGCAATCATCGCGATCGCCATCGCGCGAACAATCACCGGGTCGCACTTCAAAACGCTCGACTTCTTCCGTCGGTGCGAATCCGGTGGGATCAAGAAGCAGCTGGTAACCCCACTCGGTATCACTGAGATCGCGTGTGAAGGGGCCGAACGACCCCTCATCAGCACCGCCAACATCAAACCACAGGACCCCGACAAGACCCACAAAGAGCCACTGTCGTATCGAGCCTTTTCTGTGGTTATTAAAGAACACGGTTCACTTACCCCACGCTTTCAACCTGGCCATACACCCGCCTCATATCAACAACCGGTGCAGCCATATTAATACCGTTCTGGATATCAACTCGCTCCAACTCAAAATCATGACCACCACAACAGTGACGGCAATGGTATAGAGCACACCGATGAAGATAGCTTGTGACCAAGCGACCCAGAGTGCAAGCGGGCTCAGCAACAACACAAAGCCAGCACAGGTAATTAAGGCGCGTGCCAAGCGGTGTTCCATCGACTTTGCGGCTAACCGCCAATCTGCCGAGGGGCTCGCAAAGGACGACCGGTGACAAAATAATCTAACAGACGGTGCAATCCATAAGCCACCGTGGTCACCAACACCGTGAGCACCACCCAAGTCAGCTTGTCGTTATAAGGCACCCAAGCGGGAACGCCATAGAACAAGACCACTACCCAAGCACTCCAGATCGTCAGCCAGCCCATGCGATACAGCGGGCGCAAAAAATTGGTCTTACGAGCCCTACCCATCATCTCGGTTCTCCCTCCCAGCGCTCGTCGTCTTCTATCGCGCGCGCCAGAAGTAGTCTGGTCACAACTACCCTACAATAACAGTTTCGATTCCACTGTAGCCAACCCAGAGAATAACCTAATGCTCTACGCCATTTACTGCCTCGATCGAAGCGATGGACTCCAAACTCGACTGGACCATTATGAGGCTCACCGAACCTACCTCGGCACCACCCCAGTCAGTATCGTCCTAGCAGGACCCGTCGCCGCAGCCGACGGTGAAACGCCCATCGGCAGCCTGATGGTGGTTGACGTGCCGGATCAAGAACAGGCCGCACAGTTCAATCAAGGCGACCCCTTCTACCAGTCTGGCGTATGGGACCGTGACACCATCGCGATTCATCCGTTTATCAAGCGACGGGGTTGGACCGAGGGTTATTGATAGCGCTTTCAATCAGCCGACAGACCGGGGGTCCTTGCGGCGGACACGTACACGTGGCCATCCATCAACCGCCGCGCAGTGCGATACAAAACCGCATTGTCAGCAACCCACTTTCCTTTTTGCTGAGTTACGGTGGCACCGACACGAGCCACTCCTGATGGGTGTGCAATGCGAATGTCATCGGGCGCTGCCGCCGGTCGGCAAAGACGATTGACTACCGTGTCCGTGATCTGTGCGGCAATGGCCGCACACATACTGCCGGTCACCGGAATGGCTCGGTGCGGTTGACCCACAGAAATCATGCGTAAAGTGATATCACATTCGCTTTCATCCAACAGGTCGCCGGACAAAGTCGCCGCGCTCTGAGCGGGTGACACCAACGCCACCTTCGGAATAGCGGGGATTTTCGCAGCACTCTTCATACTGTCGCTAATGCCCATGGCGACACTCGCGCTGCAACGTATGGCTTCTAGATGATTGAGCAATGCTAACTGCGCATCCAACACATCGGGCATCTCAGTCCCCACCAGTCCCAGCGCGTCGGCCGCAATAAAAACACAAGGATTCCCCGCATCCACCATCGATACCTCGAGGGGACCGACCCCAACCACATCAAGAACATTCACCGGATCGCCCGTAGGTAACAAGCGCCCCGTCGCTGCACCACCAGGGTATTGAAACTCCAGTCGCACCGGCGCACCCTGTCCCGATACGCCAGGCACCATCCACTCACCATCAACCGCCGCCTGGTCCTCATCAAGAGGAAACCTCGAGATAATTAACTGTCCCGCATTGGTGTTGTGAATACGCACCGCGACTCGGTCACCGACAGCGGCGACCAATCCCTCATCAACAGCAAATGGCCCAA
>CAJQRU010000010.1 GCA_905612355.1 uncultured Gammaproteobacteria bacterium | reverse complement strand
TAGTATGTATTGGTACGGGGAAGGTGTTCCACAGGACCATAAGGCTGCTCTGAAGTGGTTCACTCTTGCTGTTGAACAGGGGAATGCAGATGCCATGGACAGGCTGGGTTTTATGTACGCCGGGGGTGTAGGTGTTCGAAAGGATTATGTCTATGCCTATATGTGGGAGCATATTGCCGCATCAATATATAGAGACAATGATCGTGAAATCGAAGCTGAATATGCATCTAAAGACAGAGATCAAATTGCTAAAAGAATGACCCCTGCCGAAATCGCAAAGGCAAAGAAACTTGCCCGTGAATGTATTGCTAAGAAATACAAAGGGTGCTGAGTGGAAATCAAGCACACTGGTATGACTCACTCCTGTCCGCTTACCCCAACTTCCGCGCTAAATCTTCTGCTCTAAGGTGCGTGTAGCGGACACGCTTTTCCAAGCATTTCTTTAAATAAACGGGGAGAACAGGGTCGCAAACTATTTTTCTGAAGGCATGTTACAGTTGATTTAGAATGACGATGTCTAAAATGCACGCAACCGTTCAATTCCTGGTGGGGTCTGTCTCATAATCTCCAGTTCAACTCGCCAAAGCACACTGATCAGGCATATATGGCCAGACAGTAGCCTTATTCGCACTGTGCTACTGGCCTCAATCGGGTCACTGCTGCTGGTTGTGTCGGCCAAAGTGCAGGTGCCGTTCTGGCCTGTTCCAATGACAATGCAAACCTTCGTTGTACTGGTGCTTGCAATCGCCTACGGACCCCGTCTGGGAACGGTCACGGTGGCTTTGTATCTCTTCGAAGGTGCTGTAGGACTGCCCGTATTTGCCAAGGGCGGTGGACTGGCTTACTTCAGCAGCCCGACCGGTGGTTATCTCATTGGCTTTCTCGTCGCTGCCTGGACGGTCGGTTGGTTGGCTGAACGTGGCTGGGACCGATCAGTGGTCACCACAGCACTGGCCATGCTCATAGGTGAAGTCGTGATTTTCGCCTTTGGTTTAGCCTCGCTTGGCTGGTTTATTGCAAACGCCAAAGGCCTGCCACTCATGGCTGGCTATAAAGCGGCCATTGCGGTCGGCGTGACACCGTTTCTCCTGGCGGAGGCTTTCAAGATACTTCTTGCGACGGTCACGGTACCGCTGATCTGGAAACGTCTCCGACCCTAGTCCTTGAACCAGCGAGACAACTCGCGAGTATGTACAGCATCACCTGGTACACGGATAGCAGACCCACCAGTGCCAAGTTCAACTTTGAGTTTTCGCACTCTAAAGAACCCCGGCGTTCCACCCACCCTGCCGGGTGGTCATCGCTTTAGGCGCACCATCTTCTGCAACGCTAAGACCCCGTGGGGTATAGAAAACAGCGGGTGTCCTAAGTAACCGCCCCTCTAAGCAACTAACGATTGCACCTTACCGTGCGGTATACCTGCCCCGTTGGTAACTACCCCAACTTCCTTGCTAAATCCTCTGCTCTAAGGTGCGTGTAGCGCATTAATCCCTCTAAGCAATCAACGATCGCATCTTTACACAATTGTCCAATACTTCCAGTAAAATTGTGAGTGCTTTACCTAATTCTGATAATTTAAGGAGAACTCAAATGGCATCAGTAGAAGCAAAAGATTTCGCCACAGCGGCAGATGAAGTAATGACTCCCAACAATGCAAAGATCGAAGTGGTAAACGTTGGCGGCCAAAGAATCATAAAGCTAACAGTACAACCCGGTTGGAAATGGTCAACGGACATCAAACCTAAGGTTGGGACAGAGAGCTGCGAAGTCAAACATATCGGGGTCATAGTGGAAGGTTCAATTTCATGTCGCCACGACGATGGAACCGAAGTTACATATTCGGCCGGTAGTGCCTATGCAATCGAACCGGGTCATGATGCTTGGGTTGAAGGTGACGCTCAAGCTGTTGCGTACGAATTTCATGGTATGTGGGGTGAGAAAGGCTGATTTTTCTCAGTTTTGGCAGTAACTAGAAAACCAAGAAACGCCCCGCTTAGGCGGGGCTAATGTGTTCCTAAGAAGTACAAAGGGTGCCGAGTAGAACCCACGCACATTGGTATGACTGACTCCTGTGCGCTTGGCTACTTGTCCCGCTAAAGCCATTCTGGTGCATGAACAAGGGCAACCCCCTGATTCATTAAAAAGATCGTACGAGAATGCTCCATTAGGTCAGAAATGGCTTAAATACGCCGTTTCTTAGCCTTCAGAGAATGGCTTATTTCCGCCGTTTTTTCTAATTGTTCGGTTTAGAGAGTTCAGAAAGTTAGTTTCTTCCCTGCGTGTTTCTAGAGGAATATAGTTTCAGTGTGGAACGACAAGTTATGCACTCGACTTCTGAAATGACAAACCTGACCCGCACCATTACTCTGGCACTTCCGCGACAAAACCCGCTTCAACCAGCATGCCGACCTGCAGATCGACGCCGTAACAGCGTCGATTTATCGGGTGATTGCCCAGGTAGTCGGCCCAGACTGCGTTGATCTCGGCGACATCGCGATTGACATCCTGTAAGTAGATTTGGGCTGAGCACAGGTTTTTTTTAGTCAGACCCGCTTCGGCGAGGATCTCGTCGAGCTGGCGGAAGATCTCTTGCATTTCTGCTGCTGGCCCTCCGGGTACCGGGGTGGTCTCACCCGGCAGTTGGCCGGTTAGTACAGTCTCGAGCACCTTGCCGCTGTGAATCACTGCCGAGCTGAACGGGAAACCTTCTTTGCTGCGTAGGAATTGCATATTGGACTCCTCTTTGAATAGCGTGGGTAATTAAATAGCAGGCTTTATAACATGTGAATGGACGCTTTCTTGTACTAAGAGTCGATCCTTTTGAGAATGAAACCCAAGGTATGAAGTTCGGTGGGAACATCTTCGTTATTCTGTTTGATAAAGCACCTCATCTTATGGCCCATATCTGGGTGTATCCACTAGGCGGCAATTTACCTGTCGTTCGATCATTCTATATAGACAAAGCCTCAGAAGAGGATCGCCTCAATTTAGCCCAGGAATTTGCTTCGTTGCTTAATGACCCGCGAATGACTAGATAAGTGATGTGGCTCAGACCAGGGGGTATCTAACTCAACTTTCTCGCTAAATCCTCTGCTCTAAGGTGCGTGTAGCGCATCAGCATACACGCTATTCCCTGAGTCTCTGGAGTGGAATATAGTGATGTGTGAAGGGGCTTCTTCCAATTCTGTTGCTGGTATTTTCATCAATTAATTGAAGACTTGTTTATCAATGTCAATTGACACCCAGCTAGTGGCAGTCGAGTATGTATACCGCATCTTATGGAGATTAGTATGGATAATCTGCTCTTAATTGTGGTCATCGCCGTTGTTGCGCTGCTCTACTTTTGGTACGTAAGTATTGTCAGTAAACGCAATAAGGCTCGCGAAGCGCTGTCAGGTATCGACGTGCAACTCAAGAAGCGAAGTAATCTGATTCCCAACGTGTTGGCTATTGCCAAGCGGTTTATGGAGCATGAAGCGGAATTATTGACCGGGGTGACTGAGCTTCGCACTCGAGCTGATGCGGGTTACGACGCAGCAAATCCGGATGCAGTGAAAGAGCATTTGCAGGCGGCGAGTGCGCTGGGTAGTCAGATGGGGCGACTGATGATTTCTGTAGAGGCCTATCCTGATCTCAAATCTGATGAGACGATGCTTCAGGCACAGCGAACATATAACGAAGTGGAGGCACAGATTGCGGCCGCCCGACGGTTTTACAATGCGGCGGTGACTCAGTTGAATAATTCGGTTGAGATTTTCCCCGGCAACTTACTGGCTGGGTTTGCCAAGGCATCTGTGATGCCGTTTTATGAGACAGATGAAGGATCAAAACAGCCTGTCGATGCGAGTGCGTTTTTAAACTGACATTGTTGGATAGGCTTTCATCAACAGGCAACAATCGATGAATAGTGATTTGAAACAGACGCCTGACGAGGAAATGGACGTCTTTAGCGAAGATGAACCGATAGGTTTCGCGGAGTACTATGAGACGAATCTAAGGTCACTGTTCGAGAAGCATGAGAAGGCGGCCAAGACACATTTGGCGTTATCGGAAGTTACGACCAACCTACAACGACGTGGACATTGGAGATTCTGTCCAGTAGCTGTAACTATTTTAGTCTTCGTCTTGTTCGTGCCGAGTTTTATCGGTTGGCAACCCTCCGACGGTGGGTGGTTTTTTCTTTCCATACTCGCTGTCATGTTGATGATTCCTGTCGTCAAGTGGGCCTACAAAGACCTAATGGCATCATGGAAAAAAGATGCCGGAGACCCTTTTCAAGGGTGCTCGATGGAGAAAGATATTTTCCCCCGAATTTTATCTTTCCTAGGAGAGTTTCAATGCAAATTCGGGCGTCTTTTACATCATCAAATGGACCGATATGAGGATTTCGGTATTGTGCCGTCCTATGACAAGGAAAAGAGTGCAAATCAGATTATTGGAGCCTACAAGGGTGTCGAGTTTGATCTTTTTGAGACAACACTCACAAAAAAAGTGTTAGAGATCGATCACGGGCGAGTCCGGGGTCAGACTTACTATGTTACGCAGTTTCGTGGTCTTGTCATTTCACTCAGTTTGAATAAAACATTTGAGGGACACACCATCGTCAAGAAAGACAGAGGTCGTTTGGTCAATTGGACAAGAGACAAGTTGTCCGATCTAGAGGCGGTCCGCCTCGAGGACCCACGCTTTGAGGAAGAGTTTGAAGTGTATTCAACTGATCAAGTGGAAGCGCGATATCTGTTGACGGGGTCGTTTATGGAGCGATTGGTCAAAGTGCGTTACGCTTTTCGAGTTGTCAATGAGTACATTGAGCCAGCAATCACGTGCAGTTTCTATAAAAATCAATTGCTAATGATGATTCCTATTTCTGAGTCACGAAATATGTTTGAGAAAACAGGTGGGAGCCCTATGGATCAGTGCAAGAGTTTATTCAAAGAAATGAACACGATTTTGCAGATTATTGACATATTGAAATTGGATTCAGATATCAGACTTTGATTCAGCACGCTGACCGTGGAATGAGCAGCTCATCCCGTGGCAATAATTAGTGCGAAGAATTAAAAGCAGCAGACATCTTCGACAAAGCCAAGAAGTTCACTGTGTTGGTGGAGTGTTTGCAGTAGATCAGATGAACCGACTTATCTCCGCCGTCATTCTCTGCAACACAAAAACCCCGTGGGGTATAGATAACAGCGGATGTCTTAAGTGACTGCCCTTTAATAGGGTAGGAGTTATTATGAAAATATGGGGAGGTCGCACTTACCTAGATGACCGATTGTTCATTATCGATTTACAGCGGGCAACTAAGGGTGACAAGACTGTGTGGGCTGTGACAGCACTACGGAATGTTAAGGGGTTACCTCCCGTCCGTGTGGATGATTTTTCAGAAAAAGAAGAAGCCGTTGCTTACCTTATGAAAGTCGAACCTTCTATACCCCGTATTAGTTTTGGAGGGAAACCTCCGCAACCTGAGCCAACTTATGATGAGTACTTGTTGTGGTGTAAGTCTGAAGAGATATCTTCAGCAATGGACATGTACAGACTTAAACAAGGCGTCAGGCGGAGGAAGCTAATAATAGAGGAAGTGTCTCCAGAGGAGTACTCCAAGTAACCGCCTCTCTAAGCAACTAACGATTGCACCTTACCGTGCGATATCCCCACCCGCTTGGTGACTAACCCAACTTCCTTGCTAAATCCTCTGGTTGTCCTTCGGTAACAGGAATAATATAGCGGTATGAAATTAACCCAATTAAAGTCCAGCTTAATTCAACATCGGTATAAGATTATCTACGCAATAATCTTGGTCTTCTTTTATCTATTTTATAGCGTAGCCCTTTTGGGTGTTTGTATCTTCCTATGCGCCCATATGATCTTTCGCCATATACACAATCTACGTGAGGAACTAAAAAGCTACGAGTTAACACTCAAAGATGGCGCAGAGATGCCTAAACAGCGTAAGGAATGGGACTTAGATTGGGTTCTTTATGTTGCGATGTTTCTCTTTTTCATGAGTGTGCAAGTGATAATGTTATTTAAAAAGTATGACGTTAACTACTAGGAGTAACTACCCCAATCTCCCGACCAAATCCTCTGCTCTAAGATGCGTATAGCGTATCAACATCTTGGTGTCTTTATGTCCAGTAATGGTTGCTACCTCTACTGGATTTAATCCTTTCTCAAATAGTCTTGATGTCGCTTCATGACGTAGATCATGGAAGTGCAAATCCTTAATTCCTGATCGCCTGCATCGCTTCAAAAATGCTCCTGATACACCTCTTGCAGAGTAGGTAAAAAGAGGCTTTTCATAGAGTGAAATTACCCCTCCAGATAGCCTCTCAGAGGCCCGTATTTGGCCTCTAAGACACGTTAGTGCAGTGCTTGAAAGTGGGATGGTTCTAGGTTGATCGGTCTTTGTAGTGGGTATTAGAAGCGTACAAAGCGAGAAGTTAATGTGACTCTTTTTGATGTTAAGAATCTCACTTCGCCTCATGGCAGTCTCTAATGCAAGGGTGATGATTCGCCCCATTTCAGAGTCATCAACAAGGCACTCTTCCTCTCCATTTTCCAATCTTCTGGTGCGCTCCTTGTCTACCTTCGGAAGGGATACGAGAGGAATGGGGTTCTTTGGAATCGCTATACCCCAATCTCTTTCAGCGACAGTTAAGACTCGACTTAATATGACCAGTTCTCTTTTCAATGAAGCAGGGGAGACTGTCTGTAGACGAATATCCCGATACTTGGAGACTTCATGGGGGGACAGATGAATGAGCCTTAAATGCCCCAGATGCTTCTTTAGATGCTGAATACGGTATTGCTCACTCTTACTACCTTTATGTAGAGGACTGACCTCATCCTCATAGCGACGTAAAAGGTTGAGTAGAGTGGTTTTGTGGGCTTCCGTCGTATCAATGAAGATTTGCCGCTCAATATCCCCTTCAACTTTGGCAATCCAGGACTTTGCTGTGGTCAGCCTGTCGAAGCTGCTGGTAACTGAAATGCCACGTCTTCGAATTTGAACGTGGTAATGGTTCCTTCTCTTTCTGATGCTTGCCATGATATCTCCGTGTGCCAAATTTGTGCCAAGTTGGAGACAGCACACAGCA
>CAJQRU010000009.1 GCA_905612355.1 uncultured Gammaproteobacteria bacterium | reverse complement strand
TTCGAATATTGTCGACCTCGGCCCGAGCTCTGAGCGCTTCATCCTTGAGAGAGTCAACCTCCCCTGTCAGTTCAGCGGCCAATGCCATCGCCTCTGCCAGTGCGGCAGCGGGGTCGGGCAACTCGATCGCAGGCCCACACACCGTGTCGCCATCAGCGAGCGCCTCAAGGCCAGTGTCCTCGGCTACCTCATCGGCAAACTCTGCCGGGGCATCCTCGGGTTTCGAGTCGACTGACGAAACGGGGGACGTAGCGTCGTCATTCGCGGTATCAACGGTGTTTTGGCTCATGTTGCAATCATTGATCAATTCACGATTAATCGAGGGATATACACTCTTTATGGGGGCCGGTCAGCGCTATTTCAACCCGTCCGGGCTATCTATTTACAGATACCAGACGGTACCCGTCACACTAAGTTGAAGCCGAAATTCGCCCCTAGTGCAGTGAACTGAGCGCGTTCCCGAGAAACCTGGCCGTAATGTCGACCACCGGAATGACCTCGTCGTAGGCCATACGCGTCGGGCCAACCACGCCCAGCACCCCGACACAGCGGCCCTGATCCAGATACGGTGCGGTCACTACGCTGCACTCGGTGAGCGCATTGTAGCCAGACTCCTCGCCGATAAAAATGCTGACACCACGGGCATTCATACTCTTGTCGAGCAACTCGAGCAAATCCTGTTTAGTTTTAAAAGTGTCAAAAATCTCTCGCAACTTCTCCAACTCTACGAAGTCAGGCACACCCAATAGGTTTGTTTCGCCACTGACGAACACGCTATTGGCCTCATCGTCTTCAAACAGAGATTTCGCCATATCCACCGCGTGGCGCATGATCTGATTCATACGATGACTGTCACTTTGCATGTCGTGAAGCAGCACATGGCGGACCTCGCTTAACGGTCGACCCGAGTACTGCGCATTGAAGAAGTTCGCCGCTTCCACCAACTCACTGGGCGAATAAGTTCGACCTGTAAATAACACGCGGTTCTGCACTCGCCCATCCTGAGTAACCAGAATGGCGAGAATCCGATCATCAGACAGGTGCAGAAACTCAATTTGTCGAAACCGTGCGCTTTGGTCTCCAGGCAACATCACGATGCCTGCAAAATGTGTAATCTGTGACACCAACTCGGACGCCAACTCAATCAATTCGTTGGGATCATGAGCGCGGGCAAAACCACCGCTGATCTCTTCAATGGCTTCGTTATTGAGCGGTTTCACCTTCATCATGGTGTCGACAAAAACGCGATAACCCAGTTGAGTCGGCACCCGGCCAGCAGAGGTATGGGGAGATCGAATGAGACCCAATTCCTCAAGATCTGACATGACGTTTCGTATGGTGGCGGGACTAAGACCTAAGCCGGGCTCGCGCGACAGTGTGCGTGAACCCACAGGCTCTCCCTGGTCGATATACCGGCGTATCAGCAACTGCAGCAGCGTTTCCGCCCGCTCATTCAGCTGAATTTGAGAGTTATCAAACACTATATAGGGTTATCGTTCAATGCGATGCCGTCCTTGGCGGTAGAATGCCAGTTTGGACCACCGAACAACGATGCTGCCGCATCATACCATCGCCAACCCCCGGTGCAACGTGGGGAGGACTCACACCCATGGCCGAGCATAAAATGCAGACAAATCCACCACCATTTGCCAGTGCTGGCATTTTCGGCCGTTACCAGGACACAGACGTGCAGGCCACATTATCGACGTTGCGGACCCATCTAGAGTCTCGCGGCCTTGAGGTGTATCTGGGCGACACCACTGCCAGCAATATCCCCGGCCCGCGCATCGAAGACTCGGGCAAACCCCTTTCAGACACCATCGATCTTGGCATCGTGATTGGGGGCGACGGAACCATGCTTCATGCCGCCCGCAGCCTGGCCCCGGTTGGATTACCTTTGATCGGCGTCAATCTCGGGCGTCTGGGTTACCTGACCGATATCCCAGCAGGTCAGATGACTCAACTGATCGACGAGTTACTGGCAGGTCAGTTCACCATTGAAGAAAGGATCATGCTTCAGGTGGAAGTGTTTGCCGATGACCAATTAGCCGAACACGGTGTGGCACTCAACGATGTGGCCCTGGTCAAAGGAGAAACCGGTCGTATGATCGAGTTTGAAACGTACGTTAACGGTGAGTCGGTAGGTCGCACGCGAGGAGATGGCATGATCCTCTCGACGCCGACGGGTTCGACCGCCTACGCGCTCTCGGTCGGTGGCCCTATTCTCCATCCATTACTGCCCGCCATTCTTTTCGCACCAGTGTGCCCGCACTCTCTGGGCCAACGTCCTCTAGTACTCGATGACTCGAGTCACATAAAAATTGACATCGTTGATCTTGCTGGCGCCGGTGCCAATGTGTTCGTGGACGGCATTCACCGCATCGCTGTTGCCGAAACCGATTTCCTCACCGTTCGGCGAGCCGATATTGCCACTCGTATGATTCGAATCAACAGCCACAACCACTATACTGCGCTACGCTCAAAGCTGGGTTGGGGCTAACCCCCAACCGGCACCATGATCAACTGGCTGACAGTACGTAATTTCGTCATCGTCCGTGACGTTGAGGTGGTTTTTAGTCCTGGCATGACTGTGCTCACCGGAGAGACCGGTGCCGGCAAGTCACTGATTGTCGACGCGATGACTATCCTACTGGGTGATCGCACATCCGCTGACATCATCCGCCCGGGTGCCGATAGCACCGAGATCCAAGCGGGATTCGATGTCTCGGCCAACCCACAGGCAATGGCATGGCTAGCCGAACAAGCGCTGACATCCGACGATGACGAATGCATTTTGCGGCGGGTCGTCTTTCATGACAAAGCCTCTCGTGGATTCGTCAACGGTCGACCTGTCCCCATTCAGTCCTTGCGCGCGGTCGGCGACCTGCTGGTCGATATTCATGGTCAAAATGAGCACCATCTCCTGCTAAAGCGTGATGTCCAACGCACAACATTAGACGCATATGCACACATCCAATCGACCGTCACTAAAATGGGTGACATCCACAGGAACATTAGCGAAACCACGCAGGCGCTCGATGCGCTTCAACAACTGACAGGCGAACGTGAAGCACGCGAATCGTTCTTGCGCTACCAGATCTCAGAACTTGAAACGCTTAATCCGGATGCGGACGAATGGCACAGTCTTGATCAGCGTCAGACCCAGCTGGCCCACACTCGCGAGCTGGCCGAGGGTGCCTGGACATCACTGCAACAGCTGACCGAGGATGAGTCAGGCTCCGCCTTGTTGACTCTGAATCAGGCAGGCGCCCGTTTGCACCATCTTGCGCGGTATGATCCCCGACTTGAAGCCATGGCAACGGAATTCGACGAGCTGCAGGTACGGCTAACCGAAACTGCAAACGACCTTCGTCACTGTCTAGAGGGCTATGAATTAGACCCGGAAGAATATGCGCAGGTTCAGGCCCGGCTGGGCGCTTTGCACGAAGCAGCACGCAAATATCAGGTGCAACCAGAAGCGCTTAAGGATGCACTGGAAAAACTACAGCAAGAACTCGCCACAATCGCAGACTCGGGTCACCAGTTAGCGGTGCTTGAGCAATCCCTGAGCGATCTCAACCAACGCTATGACGAACTCGCGGCTGACGTTTCGCAAGCTCGCCAAGACGCGGCCAAACAACTGGGCAAAGCAGTGACTGCACACCTCGCTGAATTCGGACTGACTGATGCGGATTTTCGAGTCAACCTGTTGCCCATCGATGAACAGGGCCGCCAGCGGCATGGTCGAGAACGTGTTCAGTTCACCGTCAGAACCACTCATGAAATGGCTTACGGACCCCTCGAACGGGTGGCTTCGGGCGGAGAGTTATCACGCATTTCACTGGCACTGCAGGTCGTGACCTCTGCTGTCGATCCGGTTCCCATCTCGATCTACGATGAGGTCGATGTGGGTATCGGCGGCAGCGTGGCTGAAATCGTTGGCAGCAAACTGCGCACCCTGGGCCGAGATCGGCAGGTACTGTGCATCACGCATCTGCCACAAGTTGCCGTGCAAGGTGAAGGACACCTGAGAGTAACCAAGGCGAGTGGTGCGCAAAGCGGTGTGGCGGTGGAGTTGCTCGGCCCTGACGCGCGAATCGAAGAAATTGCACGCATGCTCGGTGGGGTCAAAATCACACGCCAGACGCGTGATCACGCACGCGATATGCTAAGTCGCGTAACCTCATGACGTTATCTGTTAGGCGAGCACGCACGAATGACGTGCCGAGCATCCATCAACTGCTGGACTACTACGCTGCGCGCGGCCAACTGCTGCCACGTTCACCCGATGAACTGACAGAGCACATTAGCTCGTTCACGGTCATCAACGAAGCTGACAACCTGACTGGATGCGCCGCGCTCGAGGTTTTTACTGAAGATCTCGGTGAAGTCCGCAGCCTGGCAGTAAGAGATGCCGCTACCGGGGGTGGATATGGTCGAGCACTGGTCGAGGAAATTGAACACAATGCGCGAACGATTGGGCTACGGCGCTTGATGGCCCTGACCTATGTGCCTGACTTTTTTGCCCGCTTGGGCTACGGCGTCGTGGCGATGAACACGTTACCGGAAAAAGTCTTTGGAGTGTGCGTGACCTGTCCAAAATTCCGCTGCTGTGACGAGATAGCCGTACTTAAACACCTCGACTGATGCTGCCCTCGTCACACTGTTTGCATTAAGATGCCTATCTGCCCATGACACTATTGTTTCGCATGCGCGACCTTCGAGTCACCATCGCTTTGTGCAGCACATTGTTGCTCGTTGCCTGCTTACAGCCTTACCGTATGGAGATACAGCAAGGCAATCTCTTTGATCAAAACACGCTTGACCAGGTCAAGGTCGGGATGACGAAGAAACAAGTTCGCTTTTTGTTGGGGACACCCCTGGTCAATGACCCGTTTCACGCCAACCGTTGGGATTATTTCTATAGTCTCTACTCATACGATAAAAACATTGCCGAACGCTACCAAATCAGCGTGGTGTTCTCTGAAAAGGGTGTCAGCGAGATTATTCGGGGTCAGTTGCCAAGCAATCCCACCGCAGCGCCCGACGCGGCACCGGACAAACCCGGTCTTTTGGGCCGTCTGTTGAAAACAGTCAACCCGTTTGACTAGGTCTGTTTTACCTTTTCTTTTTTTCTGAGCGCACGCAGTCGGCGTGCCTCAACCGGTGTGATGGTCAGCGCCCGGTAGATTTCAACGCGATCCCCAGATGACAACACCTGATCCAGCGCGACTCGAGTGGAGAAGATACCGACCGGGTTACGGGTGAGTTCGATCGAAGGGAACCTGCTAAGCACGCCAGAAGCCTCAATGGCATCACGCACGGTACTTCCCTCGGCCAGTTTCAGGGACTGCAGAAAATACGCTTCGGGCAGCGCGTAGGCCACCTCGATTTCAATCAAAAGCGCGCGCTCCATGAATGGCCACCGCACGCGCCGCGAAGGCATCGGCCAATTCGTTACAGATGCGATCAAAAACAGGGGCCATGAGTCGCTCTTTCAGTGAGCCTGAGAAAGAAAACATCACCTCAAGCTCTATTCGACAGGCGTTCTCATCGAGCGGGACAAACTGCCATTCACCGGCAAGCGTGCTGAAGGGCCCCTCAACCAGTTCCATTCGAATTCCCCGCTTGGCAGACATATGGTTGCGAGTCGTAAAAGCCGAGTTAACGTGCTTATACTTTACGTCTAAGCGAGCGGTAACGCTGACATCATCGTGCGCGAGGACCTGTGACTTCGCACACCAGGGCAAAAACTCCTGGTAATGGGTAATGTCTGCCACCAAGTCGTACATTTCCTCCGCACTGTAGGGCAGAATTAAGGATCGGGTTACAGTCTTCACGC
This sequence comes from uncultured Gammaproteobacteria bacterium, assembly GCA_905612355.1. Classification (GTDB taxonomy): domain Bacteria; phylum Pseudomonadota; class Gammaproteobacteria; order Arenicellales; family UBA868; genus UBA11791. The sequence continues at coordinate 2,160 of CAJQRU010000009.1, read as the reverse complement.
CAAGTGGTCGATCGATGGTGTCATAGTGAGGTGGTAACTAAATTATAGCGGCACACCGACACGACCTGATTACCGATAACTCCTCGATCAACAACCGATAATGGCCAAGAAGCCCAAAACTGATAGCGCCACCGTCGCCCGCAATCGCAAGGCCTGGCACGATTATTTTATTGAGGAAGAATTCGAAGCGGGCATCGCGCTTCAGGGATGGGAGGTCAAATGCCTGCGTGAGGGGCGTGCACAACTCAAAGAAAGCTACGTCGTTGTCAGAACCGGCGAACTGTTTCTGACCGGCGCGTACTTCTCGCCGCTGAATAATGCCGCCAGTGTTAACCCCGACCCGGTGCGCGATCGAAAGCTGCTGTTGCACCAACGTCAGATCGCTCATCTGACCGGATCGGTCGAGCGGCAGGGCTATACGCTGGTGCCGCTGTCGCTTTACTGGAAAAAGGGACGCGCCAAACTCAAGATCGCGCTGGCAAAAGGCAAGCGTCAGTACGACAAACGGGCTGCCATACGGGAGCGCGAGTGGAACCGTGAGCAACACCGGCTATTAAAAAGCACGCGATAAAAAGGTCTTCACCCGTTAATCAAGCGTGGCCTTCGTGTTAAAATAAGCCTTGAATCGACAGTAGTTTGGCGATTCAACGATTTCGAGATGGGGGGCGACCTGGGTTCGACGTGGGTTGCGAAGCCATCGGAGCATGCCGAGGTTGAAGATCTCCTCGTAAATCCAGCTTCAAACGTTTAGTTGCCAACGACGACAACTACGCTCTAGCGGCTTAACCCTGCTAGCCTCTCGCCCGGTTCGACCATGGGCTAGGAACCGAGGGGTCGAAAAACATGGTCTCGTGCTGACGCTTTCCTGCGCGCGGCAGCGTTAAAACTCAGTGGGATCGCCGACCATCACCCTGTCTGCCGGGGGTTGGAAGGTCAAATCAAAGACAGACTAAGCATGTAGGGCCGGTGAGTAGAGGACTGACGGACGCGGGTTCGATTCCCGCCGCCTCCACCATTTTTTCATCCTATGGTGTCCAATTAAGTCTCTTCGATGCCAGGCTTAAATCCATAGGCCTCTGGATCGCCATTGCCTGTGATCAAGATCACTTAAGGGCCCGTGTTCACGGCCTATACTGGTGAGCAAACCCGCAGCCGAGCAAATCAAACAGCCCCCGGGTAGGGCCTTCACAAGTTGGCTAGCACTTACGATAGGGTGGGTCTATCGCTGGTTTTTTACTGTATCGTGTGCCTGATTCAAATGTGAACCGAACGGCGTCATCGAAAGGTGAGCTCACCCCGACTAACAGAGGACTATGGTGATCTTCAAAACCGGAATCATCCGTTGCCAATAGTGAACCTCAACGATCACCCCCGCCGCTTGATCACGGCCCTGCTGGCGCTGACCCTGATGCTGTCTCCAGCGGTCTTCGCCCACAATCTGTCAGGCTCAACCTGCGGCGCGGACGTCGTTTTTTTGTGGTCTAAAGAAGATCTTCACACGTGCGAGATCGGCGGCGCTCTTGCTTACAACTACGCGGCACGCGAAGAACACTGCGGTCCTCGCCCCGGCCCAGACTCAACGTACTTTAAAGATGGCGCACCCATCACCGGCGAGGTCCATCAACCAATCATTTATGGACACACCAAAGCGGTCATCGACGCCCTCGCGGCCACCGGCTCGAGCATCCGTTTTGGTATGGCCGCCCAAAGTTTTGATCCGGCAACGACTTTAGCAATCGGTAATTACGGCGACATTTCTCCTTTGAGAAATGCATATGACGACATATACGGTAGGGACCGCCTAGACATTAAAGGCAAGATCGAGCAACAGCTCTTCGCAGCCGTAATGGGCAACGCCAACGTGGCCCGGTATCACAATCCCAAAGGACTATCAGCGACAGTGCATAACGCCTCCAGGGGATCCGCATCGGGAGCGACGCCTTCTGAAAGGTTAGCCAAACCAGACCATCTGATTCCTACACTTAATTCCAACGATGGCATTAACGCGCGCTGCCAAGTGTCCTTGGGGTGCGCAATCCCAACCCCGAGCCAAGTAGCGGCGAAATCTAGCAAACATACATACACGTCTACCCACCCGTTCAACGAAAACCAGTTCGGCCGCGCGGGACCGAACGGGATCGCGTTTGATTCCAACGGCAA
>CAJQRU010000008.1 GCA_905612355.1 uncultured Gammaproteobacteria bacterium | reverse complement strand
TCTAATCCAGATCAACGCCGTAGTTTTTCATCGCATTTGCTGGTGATATGAAGCCATCTGCGAGATCGCGCTTGACCGCTGCGGGGTCTCTGTCTGAGGGGGCACCGTAGCCGCCGGCACCTGCCAGGCGGAAGCTCACTACATCGCCCCGCTTGAGTTGATGTACGGATTTGGAGCCAAGCGCTTCGGCCGCTCCATCAGGATTGAGAATGGTCTGTGCTTTGGTGCCTGCATGGCCGCCGAACAGACCGTATGGCGCAAATTTGTGGCGATCGCCAAGCAGCGTGATCGTTGCTTGATCGGCAAGCAATTCGATGTCTTTGCGAAGACCACAGCCCCCGCGGTACTGACCTGCACCGCCCGAATCGGTGATCAGCTCGAGTTTTTTGATGCGCACAGGGTTATTGTGTTCATGCACTTCAATAGGAATGTTGCGACAGTTGACTACTGGAGCTAAGGCCTCCGGCCCGTCACTATCCGCACGTCCGCCATAACCACCAAATCCCAGGTCATACATGACAAACGATTTACCGGTGCGTGGGTCGGTACCCCCAATATTTGGATTATTCCAGTGGGAGAATGCTCCCATCGCGCGATGAGGCAGTGCTTGGGAGAGCGCGCCATTGATTGCGTCAAAGATGCGAATTTGAACTGTGGCGCGCCCGCCACTCGCAGCGGGGAAAGTCGGGTTGAAGAACGAACCTTCACGCGCGGTGGTTTTGATGGGGCGAATGCCGCCTTCGTTCTGGGGTAACAGGGCATCACAAAACACCTTCACTGCAAACGTGGTGTAAGCGCGAGTGTAGTTAATATACGAATTGAGAGCGGCGGGGACCTGATCCGATGATCGTGAGAAATCAACTTCGATACTGGATTCTTCTACTGTGATGTCAACTGCGACACGGATCGGCTCAGTGCCCGGACCGTAATCGTCGAGTTGATCTTCGAAACTATATACCCCATCAGGTATTTTTTTGATGAGTTCACGCATGCGTGTCTCACTGGCCGACAAGATATCCTCACATACGCGATCGAGTAAGGTGGCTCCGTACTCCTTAAACAGATTCGAGAGTCGTTCGGAGCCCGCGCGGTTGGCATTTAACTGTGCGTTAAGATCACCCTCTACTTTTTCAGGGATACGCACATTCGCTAGAATCATGCGTAATAGATCGGGATCGAATGTACCTTCGTGAACCAGGCGGATAGGCAGTATTCGTAGCCCTTCCTGAAATGATTCGGTCACCCCGTGAACCCGTTGTGATCCGGGCGCTGCGCCACCGACATCAATGTGATGGGCGGTATTGACGACAAAGCCAACCAGTGTTTTCTCTGAAAAAACCGGACTTGCCATAAAGCAGTCTGGAAAGTGACCCGACCCCAGGAACGAATCATTGAGAAAGATGGCATCACCGGGTCTTAGCGTTTCGGGCGGGAAATATTCGAGTACGGTTCGAATAACATAAGGCATCGAGCCAAGATGCCCTGGTGTGAAATTGCCCTGGGCAATGAGCCGGGCTTTCGAATCAAAAACGCCGGTAGAAAAATCGTCACCTTCGCGAACTGCTTCGGAAAATGCGGTACGCCGGAGTGTTGAGCCCATTTCCTCAGCAATAGATAGTAGTGCGTTCCAAACGACCGTCAGCGTAATGGGATCGGTTTGTGAGGTATTCAAGGGTTAACTCCAGTGTCGATAATGATATGGCCCTGACTGCTCACCGTGGCCGACATGGCTGGGGGGATAACGATCGTGGCTTCAGGATCTTCCACGATCGCCGGTCCGTCAATCAAATGGTTTTCGCCGAGGTTTCTGCGATCGTAGATAGTTGTATTAACAAAATTGGCATTTTCAGGGAACCAGACTTGCCGGTTGTTCAAACTATCACTGCTTTCTCCAGGCGCTCGCCAACCAAGATCCAGAGAGGCTTCTGGTGTTTTCAGAGTGGCTACCAGATGCCAGTCAACGGCTTCGATGGTTGCTAACGGGTCGTGGTAGCCATAGTTGCGGGCGTAGGCATCGTGAAATGCACGGCAGACCCCATCCGGATAGTCGCTATTAATTGATACCAGAGGTAGATCGACACGAATCTCATAGCCTTGGCCTTGATAGCGAAGATAGCCGTAACGAAACCAGTTTGGAGCTGCATCGACACCCAGGCGACGGAGATCGTGATCCGCCTGTTGCTTCAGTTTGAGATAAATGTCCGCAATGCTCGAATGACTTTCGGGCACAATTTCAAGGACACGGGTGATTGACGCATCAATTTTTGGTTCTGCTCGCAAGAGCCCGATGGCCGAACCGACGCCAGCTCCGAACGGCACAATGACTTTCGGTATACCGATAGATTTTGCAAGTCTAGCCGCGTGGACGGGTCCAGCGCCGCCAAACGCAACGAGAGAAAATTGGCGCGGATCGCGGCCACGTTCTACGGATACGATGCGCATGGCTTTTTCCATGTTGGCGTTGGCAGCGGCATGGATTCCCCAGGCGGCACGATCAACCTCCAGATGAAGTGGTTGACCGATGTCCCGCTCGACGCCGGTTTTAGCGGCGTGCACATCAAGTTGCATAGCGCCTGCGTTGAAAAAATCTGGGTTGAGATAACCCAGCACGAGGTTGGCATCGGTAATCGTTGTACGTTGTCCACCCAACCCATAACAGATGGGTCCAGGGTCAGCGCCAGCGCTCTCGGGGCCTATATGAATCACACCGAATTCAGCGCGTGCGATTGATCCCCCACCGGCGCCGATTTCAAGGAGTTCGATCGCAGGGACGTTGATAGGTAAGCCGCTTCCGGGTCGATATCGAATTGGGTCTACTTCAAATGTGGGTGTGATCGCAGGAATGCCATCATCGACGGCGCCTAATTTGGCGGTTGTTCCACCCATATCAAACGTAATGATCGACTTTTCACCGGATTCTGTTCCAACAAGGGCGCTCATGAGTACGCCCGCGGCCGGACCGGACTCTACGATGCGGATAGGTTCTTCTATCGCGATGGCTGTTGAGATGAGTCCACCTGCTGATTGCATGATGAACATCTCATTCTCAACGCCACGTTCTGAGAGCGTTGACTGTAGTTGAGAGATGTAATCGGCAACAATTGGACGCACATAGGCGTTTGCTACCGTGGTGCTGGTGCGCTCGTATTCCCGAAATTTAGGAGAAATGGTAGACGATAGTGAAACCAGTAAATTCGGTAATCGAGCATGAAGCGCGTCCTTAATGACGCGCTCGTGCGTTGGATTGGCGTAAGCATGCAGTAGGGAAACTGCCACGGATTCAATATCGCTTTCGGCGAGACTGTCGACCATAGCGTTTAATGAGGCGAGGTCTATGGGTGTCTCGATCTCGCCGTTAGGGCCGACACGTTCCGTCACTTCCAGAACATTGCGCCGGGCCACTAATGGCGGCGGCTTATCCATATACAGGTCGTAGGTTTCGTAACGTTTTTGTCGCCCGATCAACAACACATCACGAAACCCCGCCGTGGTGACTAAAGCCGTTGGTCTTCCTTTGCGCTCGATGATGGCATTTGTTGCGACGGTGGTTGCATGTAATACCGTACTAATCGACGATGCTGAAATTCCCGCGTCAGTGAGTAATTGTTCAAACCCTGCGATCACCGCTACTGATGGGTCATTGGGGGTGCTTGCAACCTTTAAGAACCGGGGTGCCTCGCCAACCCCAGCCAGGACAAAGTCGGTAAATGTTCCACCGATATCGAAAGCCATGCGCCACATTATCTTGCCCCAGGATCAACCAAGATGAAATTCGCGTGGCGCAACATGGTGAGAGAACCCGTTTCTTTCACTGAGTTTTTTCTGCCATTTTGTTATGTTCGAGAGGCGAGATGGGCACGCATCGAACAGATGAGCCCGATAAACGGAGACACCTGTTGTGATGTCGCCCAGTGTGAATGTGTCACCACACACGTAAAGCTGATTTTCTAGATGTTTATCGAGGACTTTCAGCCAATTTTCAATCTCGGTTCGTGCTGGCTCCACCGTATCGGGTGACCGTAACTCCTCGGCTAACCGGACTAATTCCATCACGAACGTGTGCAGAGACGGTTCGAGGTGTTCGTTGGTCCAGGCCATCCATGCGATAGACCGCGATAACATTTGTGAGTCATTCTGATAGAGCGCCCCCGCACCATATTTCATCGCAAGATAAGTGACGATGGCGTTCGATTCCCAGAGTATGAAACCGCCGTCCTTAATGAGAGGGACAGTACTGTTTGGATTCATGACTTGGTAGGCTGGGGTATCCACGATGCCATAGGGCGCGTGCCCTTTAGAGATGTGGCCTTTAGGGCCCATCGTGGCGCTAGCCAGTGTTAAGTTATATTCGAGATCTAACTCGCTACACGCCCAGAGTACGCGCTGGGTACAGCTAGAAGTGGGTCGTCCCCAGATATCAATCATGGTGTCTCCATAGGTCTACGTTTCTTTTCGAACCGCTATAGACTAAACCACTTGGACAGATATTTCCCCCGATACTCATATGGGATCGGGTGATTTCGAGTCAAATCTTCTCAGGAACGTGTGATGCACCAATTTGAAACCAAGAATGCTTACTTCGACCAGCTTTCGCGCAATCCGCGGCTACGCTGGTTAGGACAGAACACTAATCACTTACCTTTGCCTGATGAGGTGAAGCAGGCGATGGTCGATTCGATCGATGATGATGCCATTCGACTATATGCTCCTCCGCTTGGAATTGAAGCACTTCGCCACCTGATACTGGCAGATCTTGGACTTCATGACCTTAGTGCGATGGTGACTGATGGCGCAATCGAAGGCCTCTATCATGCATGCCGCACGTTGGTGGGTCCAGGAGATGAATTCATCACCACTGATCCTGGTTGGAAATGGCCAGTGCAGTTTGCCGCGGATTCAGGCGCGCGCGTTGTAGAGATCCCAATTTACGATGCCGCCCAAGATTTCAAATTGACGCCGCAACAGCTGGCGGACGCGATCACTAAAAAGACACGCCTTGTTTACCTCGTTGACCCGAATAATCCGCTCGGCATTTGTTACAGCCGTGATGAGATTAATGCGTTTGCGACGATCTGCCGTGATGCGGGTGCGTATTTAATCCACGATTGCACCTACCGGCATTTCGCATATGAGCATACGTTGGCCGCGGAGTTTTTCCCCGAGCGGACCATTACTACCTACAGTTTTTCGAAATGGCTGGGCCTCGCTGGCCTTCGCGTTGGCGCCGTCATCGCCTCTGGTGAGGTGTTGGAACGTCTTGCTGCTGCTCCGCCAAATAACCTCGGCAGCAACGTACTCTCTCAACGGGCTGCCATCGCGGGGCTCAAGGTGAAGGCACAGTGGTTTCCCGAGGTGTTACAGATTCAGCGGCACAACCAGGCATTGATTGCGGCTGCGGCTAAGGCGATCAATGGATTGGCGACACCGGTGTTCCCATCCAATGGCAATTTCATGATTATTGATGTGTCAAAGGCTGAGATCAGTCCCGAAGCATTGGTTGAGGCGCTGCAGCGGCAGGACATCATGATTCGTCAGGGAAGCTATCACTCCGATCGTTTCGGCGGACGATTCGTCAAGGTGAGTACGACTGTGCCCACGGATTGGGTCGAAGCGTTTTGTCATCATCTGCCCGGGGCGGTCGAAGTGGCCCAAGGGTTAAACGATGTCGGCCCTCAGTTCTAACGGAGTATCGACCATGTCTCTATTGGACAACGTGATCAATGAAATCAGTCAGGAGCGCCTGTGGTCTCGACATCTACAGTTAGCTGAGATTGGTGCAACTCCGGCTGGTGGCGTGAATCGTCAGGCTTTGTCGCGCGAAGAAATTACAGCGCGGCAGCTGTTGGTGCAGTGGAGTTCGCCATTGGGTCTAATTCCTTATAGTGACGCCATTGGCAATTTGTTCTTGCGTTATCCGGGTAAGCATGCCGAAGCTGAGCCGGTGTTGACCGGCTCACATATCGATACCCAGCCGACCGGTGGTCGATTCGACGGGAGTTTTGGTGTCTTGGCGGGACTGGAAATCGTGGAGGCGATGCACGGGGCACAATTTAAGCCAGAACGTTCGATCGAAGTGGTCGCCTGGACCAACGAGGAGGGGTCCCGTTTTGCTCCCGGCATGATGGGCTCAGCGCTGTTTCGTGGGCAACGAGATCTTGAATCGATGCTCAAGGTTGAAGACCTTGCAGGCATCAGTGTTCGAGAGAGTGTTGAAGCGGTACGCGCGGCTGAACCCAACGTTGCCAGTCGCTCCATCGGATTCCCGGTTGCCGCTTATGTAGAAGCACACATCGAGCAAGGGCCGATCTTGGAGATGCAGCAAAAGATCATTGGCGTGGTCAGCGGAATACAGGGTAAACGGGTATTCCGTGTGACGGTTCAGGGTGAGGAAAATCATGCGGGGACTTCACCGAGGGCACTGCGTAAGGATGCGTTAGTAACAAGCGTCGATATGCTGAGTGCATTACATATCGCAATGCATGATGCTGAGGACATTGTGAAGTTCACGGTAGGGTTTCTCGAGATTTCACCGAATGCCCCATCCGTCGTGCCTTCGTCGGTCCATTTTTCCATTGATCTGAGACATCCGGATAGCGCGACGTTAAATGCGTTGGGCGATGCCATCCCAGGTCTTTGTGAGCAGCATCGTGGGCCGTGTACGTTGCAGGTTAAGGAGTTATCAAACGACCCATCGTTAGAGTTTCCGTCTGTTGTCCGCGACGTTATTCGTGATGTAGCAGTTGAACTTGATATCGATCACATGGACCTGCCTTCCGCCGCGGGCCACGATGCTCGGCACTTACACTATGTCTGTCCGACCGGGATGATTTTTGTACCCTGTGCTGGAGGAATCAGTCATAACGAAGCGGAATCATGCAAGGCAGAAGATCTGTTTAATGGCGCACGGGTGCTCGCGGGGACCATTGCCCGTTTGGCCGATCGGGTTTGATCTGAAGGTCAGCGGGTCCGCATGACTTGTGCCGGATCGGCGCGTGGATCCCGCGCTGACCACTGATCTGCCTCGACCTGAGCGAAAAACTCTGCCAATGCCGAGTTGAAGGCATTCGGCTCTTCCAGATTAATCGTATGCCCGGTCTTCGGCAGCACCAACAGTCCACAAGCGGGAATGGTGCGTTTTAAAAACAACCCGGGCTGGAGGCAATGGTCATCTTCGTCTCCATTAATCACTAGCGTTGGGGTGTCGAGGTTGCGGAGTCGACTTTCGAGATCGTAGAGGGACGGTCGCTTGGCCTGCACGCCTCGCATGGTGTTGGCCGCCCCCTTAGATGAGTGTTGACTCAGCCATTCCACCAACTCCTGCCAGCCCCGAGGGTCCTTGTTCTGAAACTGGACCCGTGCGGCACCGCCAGCATAGGTCCGGGCAAAAGCCTCACTACCGAGAGATTCAAATTGTTGGGCAACTTCCAGTGAGACGCCCTTGAAATATTCAGCGTGTTCTTTTTCTGCACCATAACCGCAACCCCCGACTACCAGGGAGCGTGCGCGGTGAGGAAAGTTAAGCCCGAGATGCAGCGCCGTGAAACCGCCCATCGACAGTCCTACAATGTGGGCCCGTTCGATATTTAAGCCATCGAGCACATTGATAGCATCTAACACGGCCCTTTGCTGTGAATAGGCAGTCTCCTCATCGGGCACGTCTGAGGGTGGGTAACCGCGGGCACCATACGTGAGGCAACGGTAACGTCGCGAGAAGAATCGAATTTGTGGCTCCCATGAACGGTGATCACCACCGAATTCGTGAACGAACAATACGTTCTCGCCACTACCGGCATCCTCGTAATACAACTGGACACCGTCATCTGTTGTCACATAGGGCATAGTTAGATTGCCTATAAGTTAAAGAGTCAGGGAAAAGCTTGATGCCGGGCGTGATGCAAGGCACTCGCATCAATCAAGTTTATAGCGTATCCAGTGATGCGCGTGGTTTTGTGTCGGGGCCGATGATCCCGCCGGGACGACGGTTGGTGTCAGGGCTACCGTGTCGTTGGTAATAAGCGTCAGAAACTGGAATGCCGTCGTAGTCAAGTAACCAGACTCGCAGCAGATGCCTTTTTTCATTGGCCCCGTCGGCATCGTTGAAGGCTTCCCGTGAGTGAAGAATAGTGTGGTTATGAATAAACTGCATGTCACCGGCCTCAAAGGGTATTTCTATGTGATTTTCATGCGCCAGTTTCTCCAGAAGGGCCAAGCCTTCATGCTGCGCAGGCGTGTTGGGGTCTGTTGCGAAAAATCTAGCCACTGAATCGATGTATGACGGTTCATTATTGACTGAGAGTTGCCCATCAGAAAAATTGAATACGGGGAAGGCATACCAGGCTTCTCTGTCCGGTGGAATTTCTCCGCGCCGGTCGCGGTAGAGCGGTTGTAACAATGCCTCAGCGAGGTCCGGTCTCTGGCGTTGTAGTTCGTTGTACACCATACCGGCGCTCGCGAGACTACTTTCGCCCCCGTGTGCTGCCGGGCACAAGCACAACAGGCCGACGATGTCACAGGCATCACTGTGGTATTCAATGCGTTCATGCGTGTAAGGGCCACGACTGTAAGGGTCGTCGAAGGATTGACCGAGATCCTGCACGTGTCCCAGCATGTGGCCCTGCGCATTTTGTGGTACCACTTCGTTACCGAGATGCTGACAAAGGCCCCAGAAGATAATGGCTGTTCGACGTCGCCCAATCTGTTGGATCGGAAGGCCACGAAGTTGCACGATGCCAACACCTTCGGTGATCTGTTGGTGAAGGCCCGCTAGTGTTGGTGCAAATGTCGGTAACGGAAAGCGCTCTTTGTCAATTTGGCAAAGATCAAGCTGTTCTTTGTCAATGCGGGTTGCAGCTTTGCAGAGCTCGCTTACTTCGGCATCAGACAAGTGATAGAGCCATTGCTGGTTAGACGCGACGTCTTCTGCTGACCATACCGAAGGACCATGCACTGCCTTGGGAACATCGGTTGGTGAGACAGGTCTTTGTTGATGTGTGGCCATAACCTGAGAAAAAACGTTGTTGTTGGGTGTTGGATTCAAGTCTGATACTGACCCATACTCCGTCGTATTCGCAAGTGAATGGGGCGCCCACAGGTCAAAGCGATGGATAAATTTGATCTCGTTATTCGAAATGGAACCGTGGTGACGATCGCGGATGCGATGTGTTGTGATGTGGGTATTGTCGGAGAAAAAATTGTGGAACTCGGCCAGTCTCTGGCTGATGGGTCCAACGAAGTGGATGCTACCAATTGCCTTGTATTGCCCGGTGGTATCGACAGCCACTGCCACATCGAGCAAAAGTCATCTGCTGGCATTGAGTGCGCCGACGATTTTTATACTGCCACCGTTTCAGCCGCGTTCGGCGGCACCACGACAGTTATTCCTTTTGCAGCGCAACACAGAGGGCAATCAGTTCAATCGGTTGTCGATGCCTATCACGCAAGTGCCGGGCCCAAGGCGGTTATTGATTATGCTTTTCACCTGATTGTCACTGACCCGACACCAGCGGTCCTCGACAATGAATTGCCGTGGTTGTTCAATAATGGCTATACCTCGGTCAAGGTTTATATGACTTATGACCTATTAAAACTGTCTGATCATGAGATTCTTAAAGTTCTGCAAGTGGCGCGTCGGGAAGGTGCGATGGTCATGGTTCACGCAGAAAATTACGAAGTGATCAGTTGGCTGACTCAGCGATTACTCGAAGCTGGGCATGTGGAACCCCGTTATCACGCCGTAGCGCACGCAGGCGTTGCGGAAGCAGAGGCCAGTCATCGGGCAATTAATTTGGCGCACCTGGCAGATGTGCCGGTGTTACTGGTGCATGTGTCAGAGCCAGAGGCGATCGATGCCATTCGGACGGCGCAGGACCGTGGTCTGAGGGTCTACGGTGAAACTTGTCCGCAGTATTTGTTTCTGACGGCAGACGATTTAGATCGCTCGGGCATGGATGGTGCTTTGTATTGCTGCAGTCCTCCACCACGTGACGAGCAGGCGCAGTTAGCAGTCTGGCGGGGTCTCCAGAATAAAACGTTTCAAGTCTTTTCTTCAGATCATGCACCGTATCGACTAGACGAGACGGGTAAGTTAGCAGCGGGGCCCAATGCCCCATTCCATAAGATTGGGGCAGGCGTTCCGGGACTAGAATTACGATTGCCCCTCTTGTTTTCCGAAGGAGTCAACCAGAGAAGACTGGATATCCATGAGTTTGTCGCCCTGACTGCGACCAATGCGGCAAAACTCTACGGCCTTTATCCAAGAAAGGGTTCAATTTCGGTTGGTGCCGATGCGGATATTGCGGTTTGGGCCCCTGATCTGGAAGTGACGGCCCAGAGTGCTTTGCTCCATGACAACGCGGGCTATTGCCCTTATGAAGGGCGCCGTATTACGGGTTGGCCGACCACGGTGGTGCGCAGAGGGGAGGTTGTGATCAATAATGGAAATTTGCTGGCAGCACGAGGTAGCGGGCAATTCCTGCCCTGTGCCTCACCGGAATTAGCGCGACCGACTGGTCGATTGGTCGACGCGGTTAATCCACAGAAGAATTTTGGCGCCCATCTTCTAGATCGGCATTGACTGATAGTTTACTGCGCAATCATACCGCTATAGTCTTGGTTCCCCCTGATCGATCACTGGAGTTTCAGTATTAATGAGCGTGCTTCGAAGTCTCCTGTTTGCACCGGGTAATCACTCGCGAAAGGTTGAAAAAGCGCTGACGCTTGATGCGGACGCCGTCATTCTCGATCTTGAAGACGCTGTCGCCGTGTCGGAAAAGATTGTCACTCGAGAAGTTGTGGCTCAAGCGTTAATTGGACCCAGGCGAAGCAAAGCCTATGTCAGGGTTAATGCATACGATACCCCCTATTGTTTTGGTGACATTCAAGCAGTGGTGGGTCACGGGTTGGACGGCATTGTCTTGCCAAAAGTCGAGACTCCCGATCAACTTTCGACCATCGATTGGTTGATCACTCAACTCGAGCACGATCGGGGCCTTGATGCGGGAATGATTGACTTGATTCCAATCATCGAGACGGGTAAAGGCCTGGCTGTGGTAGAAAACATTGCACACGCACCCCAACGCGTGCGGAGACTTTCCTTCGGTGCTGGGGATTTCAGTTTGGACATGAATATCCGCTGGACTATGGAAGAGCATGAGCTCGACTATGCGAGGGCGAAGATCGCAACGGCCAGCCGGGCCGCTCGTTTAGAGTCGCCGCTGGACACGGTGTTTATTCATCTTGGCATGCTGGAGGGCCTCAGATCCTCGTCAGAACGGGCTCGGAATTTTGGCTTTCAGGGGAAACTTTGTATTCACCCAGAACAAATTGAACCTGTGAATCAAGTGTTCTCACCTAGTTCTGAAGAAATTAAGCAGGCTCAAAAATATGTCGATGCCTTTAAGGCAGCGGAAGCCAGTGGATCGGCATCAATCCAGGTCGAGGGCTATTTTATTGATTACCCGATTGTTGAAAAAGCCCAACGGACGTTAGACGTTGCCAAGGCAATCGAGCAGTCCAGGCGCCGTGTTTAACCAGGTTAGGTGCCGAAGTCACCACGGCTAGGGTGTTTTACTGGCAGGGGTCGTGCGTCACTGTGAACCAAAAAAGGGGATGAAAGAAAGATGGACGTTGGACTTTTTCTAGGGACGCAGCATCCAGAAGGAGCTGATCTCGGTCGCGCGTTGGATGATCACTTGGTTCAGACGCGCGCTGCACGTGACGTGGGTTTCAGCGCATTGTGGTTGGCGCAACACTATCTTACTTATCCAGATCAATTTCTCCAGACGACGCCATTGTTGGCGCGTCTTGCCGCCGAGGCGGGGGAGATGAGCATAGGCACTAACATTCTCATATTGCCGCTCCACAATGTGGTCGACATTGCTGAGCAATACGCAACATTGGACATTATCTGTGGCGGACGCTTGATTATGGGCGTGGGACTGGGCTACCGGGAAGTCGAGTACCAGAACTTTGGCGTTGACAAAAGAACACGAGGCCAGCTGTTTGCGGAGCAGATCGATGCGTTGAAATTGCTTTGGGAGACAGACCATGCGAGTTTTTCAGGGCAACATGTTAATTTCCAAGACATCTCGATTCGTCCGCGGCCGCTGCAACGGCCCAGGCCACCGATCTGGATTGGTGCTGCAGCCGATCCCGCAGTCAAGCGTGCGGCGTTAATGGGCGACGCGTGGATTGCGACCTCGGTGACGACGTATTCTGCGATTAAAGAGCAACTTGGGTTTTATCACCGCTGTCGCGAGGAAGCCGGGTTGCCGCGTAATGCGCAGTTTGCCAAGTGCGTCGAACTTTATGTTGCCGAGACTCGAGAAAAAGCGATGGAGGAAGGTGGCGTCCACATCGCTGAAAAGTACAGGGCCTATTTCTCGTGGGGCATGGGTGACAATGTGCCTGGTGAATCAGGGAAAGCATTGTCTCTTGAGGAGTTGGCGCGGGATCGTTTTGTGATCGGCACGCCCGAGGACTGTATTAAAGCGTGCCGGGCGCATCGGGATGAGTTGGGTTGTAGCCATCTCATCGTGCGTATGAACTTTCCCGGTATGCCCCAACGAAACGTCATCAATGCCATTGAACTGTTTGGACGGGAAGTCCTGCCGCATCTGAATTGATGGTTCTGTGAACACGCACTCGCGCACTGTCTCTCGTCATGGCGATGACCGCCAGGTGTTGATTGTTGTGCACCAGGCACATTCAACGCCAGGAAAGATCGGCGAATTGCTGGGGCACCGCGGCTTCACTCTTGATCGACGTTGTCCCAGCGTTGGCGACACCTTGCCTGTTGATTTGTCGCCTTATGCGGCAGTCATTGTGTTCGGTGGACCACAGAGCGCGAACGATGACAGCGATTCGGCCATTCGCTCAGAGCTTGCTTGGCTGGAAAAGAGTGCCATCATCAGTGGCGTACCGTTACTTGGCATTTGTCTGGGTGCACAGCAGATCGCTCGAGTGCTCGGTGCTAACGTCGGCCCGCATCCTGAAGGACGGGTCGAAATCGGCTATTGGCTGGTATCACCAACGGTCGAGGCCGGCTATTTCCTGGAGCGACCGACGGTTTTCTATCAGTGGCATTCCGAAACCTTTGAGATACCGGTTGGCGCTCGACATCTTGCTCATAATGGCGCATTTGCTGGCCAGGCATTTATCTACGGAGACAGGGTTTACGGGATCGAGTTTCATCCGGAAATAACGCGTGAAATGGTTGAGCGGTGGTGCTCTTCTGAAAAAGGTCGGATCAAGTTATCGCTTGAAGGCGCACAGTCGCACGCACAGCAACTCGCGGGTTACGATCAACACCATGCGGCGAGCGACCAATGGTTGAGTACGTTTCTCGATCGCCATCTGTTGTTAGATGGTTGCTCTAGTGAGTTGGTCGACTGATCAGGGACCATGCGTAGGGTGAATTGGCCGGTCAAGATGACATGAAAGCGTCGGCATCGGGTTGCGCTTCTGGTTTGGCTAACCCATTGCCGTGGGCAAAGTCATTGTTGGATCACGCCAAGCGGGTGGTTGTATTGACTGGGGCTGGGATTTCAACCGATTCTGGTATCCCTGATTTCCGCGGCCCCGAGGGGCTTTGGACGCGTGATCCCGAGGCTGAGAAACTCTCCGACATCTGCTATTACTTAGGTGATCCAGAAATTCGAAAAAAGGCGTGGCGCTCTCGCGTGGAGTCTCCGGCGATGGGCTCCCATCCAAACGCAGGGCATCATGCCTTGGTTGCGCTTGAGCAAAGGGGTGTACTGCACACGCTCGTCACCCAAAATATTGATGGCCTCCATCAATTAGCAGGAAATACTACTGAGCGGGTTATCGAGATTCACGGCACCATGCGTTTTGTTCGGTGCATGTCGTGCATTTATCGCGTGCCAATGGAGGAGGTGATGGAACGTTTGAATGCGGGTGAGGCGGATCCAGATTGTCCGGCGTGCGGCGGTATTCTAAAGTCAGCCACCATCTCGTTTGGACAAAACCTGGTGCTCGAGGACTTGGCACGGGCCGAACGAGCGGCGCAGGGGTGTGATTTATTGCTGGCAGTTGGTTCGACCCTATCTGTCTACCCAGTCGCTGGGTTGGTGCCGTTAGCCAAGCACAGTGGTGCAAAAATAGTCATTGTTAACGGTGAGCCAACGGCGATGGATTCGTTGGCAGATGTCGTGCTCTGTGGTGGTATTGGTGAATTGCTGCCGTCATTGATCGCGTAGCCAATGGAGTCTTAGGCTTTTCGTTCCCTAGTGTCCGCTGATCACAGCGTGCAGTGGTTTGGTTTCCTTAAACTGATTCTTCTGCTCTGGCGTTGCTTCATGTTGGTAATCACGTTTCCATTCATCCATGGTCATGCCGTAAATCACCTCTCTGGCCTGGTCGTAGTTCATATCCAGTCCAGTGTCAGTGGCTGCAGCCAGGTACCATTTGGACAGACAGTTGCGGCAGAAGCCGGCCAGGTTCATCAAGTCAATATTCTGAACATCGCTGCGTCTTTGCAGGTGCTCAACGAGTCCGCGAAACGCGGCCGCTTCAATTTTTTCTTTCGTGGTTTTGTCCATTTTCTGTCTCGGTAAGGTTCCTGATGGGCATTGGGAATAGGTTTGGTGGAGAGGGAAAATAATAACATCCCGCCAATGCCCGTGCATCGGTTAGCGGGTAAGATAGTTGCATCGTGCACTGTGAGAAAATGATGGAAAAGAAGCCGTTTCGACGTTGGGTAAGGGTGTTTGTTCGATAGCGCAATAAAAGCCGAAGCCGCTTTCTACGACGCCTTCGAACAGGCTGACCTGCGTGCCATGATGGCAGTTTGGGACACACACGACTGTACGTGTATCCATCCCATGAATCACCGGATTGAGGGCTTTAACGCGATTTCTGACCGCTGGCAGTTGATTTTCCAGTCGGACGTTCAATTGGGGTTTTACCTGACTCAGACACGTTATCTTGTTGAGGCTGGTCTGGCCGTGCATCAGGTGTGTGAAAATATTTCCTTTGTTAACCCAGTCCAGAGACACGAAGCCAAGATGCTGGCAACAAATGTCTACCGCGCCACAGCAGCGGGCTGGAAAATGGTATTGCATCATGCGTCGCCAGTGCCGGGAAATATCGCGTCAGACAGTTTGCACTGAGCTGCTGTTTTGATTTTCCCAGCTTCGTATTTGGATCAAGGCCAGGCAGAAAAATGACTACTTCTTATTTATGGAGAGTTCCTGGGTTATCACTATTGATGGAGTGGAAGCGTGATTAACGAGTCTGTTAGGGCGTTCGTTGTCGGTTGTGGTTACGTCGGTGAACGCATCGCAAGGGCGGAAGAGCACCTTGGATCGACAGTAAGCGGGTTGGTTCGCCGACGCGACCGAGCTGCAACACTGAAGGGAAAAGGCCTTAACGTGATAGGTTGTGACTTGGATCAGCCACAGTCAGTCGCTGATTTATCAGTGGCGGGTGCGCTTGTGTATTACCTGATTCCTCCTCCCCGGCACGGTGAGCATGATGTACGTATTCGGGCTTGGCTGGACGGATTGTCAGATGCGGCTTTGCCTCTGCGCGTGATTCTGATCAGCACCACGGGTGTTTACGGCGATTGTCAGGGTCACTGGGTCAACGAATCACGCCATGTCCATCCCAAGGCGCCACGAGCAAGGCGACGTGTGGATGCTGAGGCGGCGTTTGCGAACTGGCGGCGAAGAACACGGGTCACTGGTGTGGTGTTGCGCGTGCCAGGTATTTACGGCCCAGATCGATTACCGCTGAAGCGGTTGCACTCCGGTCAGCCGGTGGTGGCGGCCGATGAAGCACCATGGAGTAATCGCGTCCATGTTGATGACCTGTGCCGTGCCTGTCTGGCAGCAGCCAGGATCGAGAACCCTCACGCAATTTATAACGTCAGTGATGGTCACCCCTCAACGATGACCGATTTCTTTTTTCAGGCGGCCACAGCGCTGGGGCTGCCTCGACCACCCACTATTAGTGCCGCACGGGCACAGGCGACCCTGAGTGAAGGAATGCTGTCGTATTTGGCTGAGTCGAAACGGATTGACAACACACGTATGCGCAATCACCTGCGTATCGACCCCGAGTTTCCTGATCTGGCGCGAGGCTTCGCTGACGCAGTGCGTCGAAGCAGGCAGGCTTGACTTCAGTCCAGCTTGTTCACGGCCCTGTGAATTCGCTCGCACGCCTCTTCCAGCAATTCTGTTGAGGTCGCATAGGACACACGAAAGTGTGGCGACAGTCCAAACGCGTCTCCTGGTACGGCCGCGATCTCAGCTTCATCAAGCAGATACTCGACGAAGTCGTTGTCTGATTCAATACGCTGCCCGCTGGGCGTCATGCGATCGATGACACCTGCGCAGGAGGGATAGACATAGAACGCTCCATTAGGCGTTGGGCAATCGAGGCCGGGCACTTGGTTCAACAGGTTGACGACCAGATCGCGGCGTTGCTGAAACATAGCCAGATTCTCAGCCAAGAAATCTTTTGGACCGTTCAATCCGGCCACGGCCGCATATTGTGAGATGCTGGTTGGGTTAGAGGTCGATTGAGACTGTAACTTGGCCATCGCCTTGATCAGCCATTCCGGACCGCCGGCAAAGCCCATGCGCCAGCCGGTCATGCAGTAAGCCTTTGACATGCCGTTACAGGTCAGAACCCGTTCGGCGAGATCACCACCGATCTGGGCCGGGGTAAAGAAACGAAAATCATCATAAACGAGATGTTCGTAAATATCGTCAGCCATGACCAAGACATGTGGGTTTTCGTTTAGCACCTCGGCCAATTGCCTAATTTCTTTTTCTGTGTAGGCCGCTCCACTGGGATTCGAAGGACTATTCAAGATCACCCACTGAGTGCGAGGTGTGATGGCTCCGGCAAGACCCGCCGCGGTGAGTTTAAAACTCTGTTCCTGTCCGCAGGTGACGAACACTGGTACACCCCCACACAACAGCACGATGTCGGGGTAACTGACCCAATAGGGGGCAGAGATGATGACTTCGTCTCCTTCGTTTACCGTTGCCATCAGCGCGTTGTAGAGGATCTGTTTGCCGCCGGTCGCCACGCTGATTTGGTTGGGTTGATAGCGCACGTTGTTTTCAGATTCGAACTTTGCGCAAATGGCTTCCTTCAGTTCGCTGATACCATCGACCGTGGTGTAACGAGTTTTCCCTTCTTTCATGGCCTCAATGGCAGCAGCGCAAATATGCTCGGGCGTATCAAAATCGGGTTCTCCCTGGCTGAGGCCGATGATGGGTCGCTGGGCCAGGGTCAGTCGACGTGCTTTTTCTGTAATTGCCATCGTCGGCGATGGCTTGATACGTTTCAGACGATCAGATATTGGATGCATGATATTCACACAGCGGCTATGGTTTAGCGTTCATACGATTCTCGACGGGCAGATTCAGTCAGTGGAATCAGGTAAGCAAAGGGGTCATTGAGTATCTTTGATCGTGCCCCCTGCAAAGAAGACTCGCCGGCGTAACTGACGGCGGACCGCAGATGACCGCGGATACGTTGAAGAATATCGACCACGCTACCGCGATAAGGCACTTGCATTTCCTGACCCTCAGGGGGTGTTTCAAGTGCAGTATTCAGCGTTTCTTCATCGGTGTCATAGAGAGATTCAAACACGGCTTCAGGAGAGGTCATACCCCGGTAAATTTTTTTCTTGGTATTGGTCGCTGGATCTTCGATTACCCGGCCCGGGGCTTCATCCGTCCCGGATAAGGCGCTGCCGAGCATGACGGTATCCGCACCGCAGGCAAGCGCTAGAAAAATATCCTTGTCATGGCGAACGCCGCCGTCGGCCATGATGGGCACTTCACCGCCAACGGCTGTCCAGACTTCTCGAATGGCCTGCAGTTGAGGTACACCGGCGCCTGTTTCCAGCCGTGTGCGACACCCGCGGCCGGGAC
>CAJQRU010000007.1 GCA_905612355.1 uncultured Gammaproteobacteria bacterium | reverse complement strand
GCCGCCGAGCCTCAGCTTCCACTTGTTGCAGTAGCGCAACTTTGTCAGTGTCTAGGGCGCTCGAAAGGGGGTCTACCGCGGTATAACGCGCTGGCGACCTCCCCTGTCGAACCACAAATGCCTTTCCTTCAGCTGCACCGCCACTGCGTGCGATCGCCCGCGCAGCGTCGGTAGCCTCAGTCAAGATCGGCAACTCAAATTCATCGGAATAAGAAAAACCGGTCTTCTCTCCACTGATCGCACGCGCACCAACGCCATGATCGATATTTCGACTACCGGACTTAACCGCTCCGTCTTCCAGGGCCCACGACTCGTGTCGGGTGAACTGGAAATAGAGGTCAGCGTAATCAATCGCGCCGCCCATCATACGGCCGACTAAGCCTTCGACATCGGACTGCTGAAGCCCCGCTGGCTCAAGTAACGCAGCGCTTGCAATTTTAATCAGATCTGACATGGGCTATGCGGAGTAAACCGTTTTCTTTGTCTTATAAATCGTTAGATTGCTCATTATAGTCTCCTAACTCTAGCAATAATTGCCTGACGTCGAACTTTGACCACTGACTGCCCCAGAACCCTCTAACCGGCGAATCGGAAAACGATGAAACTCAGGTCATCCTTCTTCGCTGGAACACTCGCCGGCGTTGCCGTCATCCGGGCCGTTGCCTGATGGACGATTGCCTGCGACACCGCCAACAGATCGTCGTTGACGACCATTTCAACAATCTCCTTGCGAAAGAAATTATCCCAAAGGCCATCGCTAGCCACTACCACCGTATCGCCAGGTTGTAATGTGACCGGCGCTGATGTTTCGATCCACATTCTGTCATCCCCCATCATATTAGACACTACATGGCGCTGTGGGTGGCTAAGGGCCGCGGCCTCTGCCAGCCCTTCATGGGCCTCTGCATGCCCAACTGGTGAATGGGGCACCGTCTTCAAGCGAACCGCCCCTGCATCGCTCACGACGAGCGCCCCGGCATCGCCCACATGATGTACCACAACCTGCCCGCGGACCATCTCCACTGCCGCGAGCGTGCAACCGCCAACACAACCATCGCTCACCATGGCATCGTTGACCGACTGAATGCTCTCTGGCAGTGATGCGAAGGTCAAGGACGCAAGCGATTCGACAGCATGCCGTGCCACCTTGGCTCCGTTGGGAAGTCCGCCAAGACCATCCGCCACAGCGAGCACCAGTGCATCATCTATTCCACTGACAACCGCCATGGCATCCTGATTATTCCGATCAGCATCTGGCTTTGATCGTGTGAAGCAAAAACCTTCCCCTGTATCATGACGAAATCTCCGCGGCACATCGAATTCCTCATCAAATATGAAAAAAGGCAGCGTCAATACCGATGTTTCAATCATAAATACCCCTTAATACACGCATCCTTTCCATCCCTCTGCAGATTCAGCACCATATGCTGATGCGTTATGCCAGCATCAAAAAACTCCTCACCCTCAGGCTCAAACCCCATCCCTTGATAGAACGGTATCGCCAGCACCTGCGCGCCGAGATGAACTGTGGCCAAATCCTGCTGCCTGGCCATATCAATTAGGGTCGTCAGCATTGCCCGACCAACACCATTCCGACGATACACGGCTTCAACGGCTATTCGCCCAATATGTCCATCCGCGAGCAACCGTCCAGTCCCGATCACCGTGTCGTTAGGGAGCACCGCCATCACGTGCACGGCATCGACATCTTCACCATCCACTTCGAGGGTTTCAGGCACACCTTGTTCAATGACAAACACTCGATGACGCAGATCTGTCAGGACTGACTCGTGCGCCACCCAAGTAGTGCAACTGACCTCGAACGGGCTAATCATCAAATCGGTAGAACCGTTGAGAAACCCATAACGTTATGCAAACTGGCCTCACCCAACAAGCAACACGGTGATCAACCCATTAACCAACGTCAGCAACATAGCGGGGTATGGAACATCGCTTACTTCAGTGCGATGAATCGTCATCTATCTCAGCTGCTGCACGCTCCAACTCGGCCTCAAATTCATCATCAGAGATGTCTGAGGGATCTTCGCTCACCCGGGGTTTCACCATTTTCGAAACATACAGGCCAACCTCAAACAGAATCCAAACCGGTATAGCTAACATAGTCTGCGAGAACAGATCAGGCGGAGTCAGCAGCATCCCCACAACGAACGCACCGACAATGATGTAGGGTCGCTTTGCCGCCAGGCTTTTTGTCGTTGTGACACCCATTCTCACCATGAGTACGGTCGCGACCGGCACCTCAAACGCGAGACCGAAAGCAAAAAAGAGTTTCAGTACAAAACTCAAATACGAATTGATGTCTGTCATCACGGCGACCCCCTCCGGCGCCGTGCTGGTAAAAAACTTGAATATGATGGGAAACACAGCAAAGTAAGCAAACACGATGCCAAGGTAAAATAACGCGCTGCTCGAGACCAAAAGCGGAATGGCGAGTCGTTTCTCGGAATCATAGAGCCCCGGCGCAACAAAAGCCCACAACTGGTAAAGCAGGTAAGGCATCGCAACCGCGGTAGCAAAGGCAAAGGCAAACTTGAACGGCACGAAAAACGGCCCGTGCGGTTCCGTTGAGATCATCGTATTACCTTCTGGCAGTGCCGACATGAGTGGCGCAGCCAAGTACTCGTACAACGTATTAGCAAACGGCGCAGTCACCAGGAAAAGAAGTAAAACCGCACCGACTGCCCGCAGCAGCCGATCACGCAACTCG
>CAJQRU010000006.1 GCA_905612355.1 uncultured Gammaproteobacteria bacterium | reverse complement strand
AACCAATCGGGAAATCTGCGACAGAAACCAGGGATCAATACCGCTGATCTGCTGAATTTCATCAATTGATAT
Source organism: uncultured Gammaproteobacteria bacterium (assembly GCA_905612355.1). GTDB lineage: Bacteria > Pseudomonadota > Gammaproteobacteria > Arenicellales > UBA868 > UBA11791. The sequence continues at coordinate 17,797 of CAJQRU010000006.1, read as the reverse complement.
ACCCGAGCGCATGGCATCGGCAACACACCAGATGCGCCTTGCTCCGGGAGTTTGTAACGATTTCTTCAACGCGATGTGATCAATCATTACATCGGCTTCAGCCTCGGAATCTAGCCCGACTTTGCCGATCTCCATGCTACGAAGCGCCTTTTGAAACGATTCCATGAAGGTTCGGCCAATCGCCATCACCTCGCCAACAGATTTCATTTGTGTTGTTAAGGAAGCATCCGCACTTGGAAACTTTTCAAAATCAAAACGCGGAATCTTGGTCACGACATAATCGATCGACGGCTCGAATGACGCTGGCGTCGCCCCTCCTGTGATGTCATTGCCCAGTTCATCTAACGTAAAACCTACTGCCAGCTTTGCAGCTACTTTCGCTATTGGAAATCCAGTCGCTTTGGAGGCCAGCGCCGAGGAGCGCGATACGCGCGGATTCATCTCAATAATCACCTGCCGCCCATCGACCGGGTTAACGCCAAATTGGACGTTTGACCCACCTGTATCCACTCCAATCTCTCTCAAAACAGCAATGCTTGCATCACGCATTGTCTGATACTCTTTGTCAGTCAAAGTCTGTGCCGGCGCAACGGTGATCGAATCACCCGTATGTATCCCCACCGGATCGAGATTCTCGATGGAGCACACGATAATGCAGTTATCGTTTCGATCTCGCACAACCTCTAACTCGTACTCCTTCCATCCCAGAATGCATTCCTCTATCAATAGCTCACCAGTCGGTGACGCGTCGAGTCCTCGTTGGCAGATCTCCGTCAGTTCGTCTGGCGTACCAGCAATCCCACCACCAGAACCACCCAGGGTAAATGATGCTCTGACGATCACCGGAAACCCCAGTTGATCTGCAATGGACTGCGCCTCTTGTAGTGAATGCGCCAGATCACCCCGGACAGTCTCAAGACCGATTGACCGCATGGCCTTACCAAACAGTTCACGGTCCTCGGCTTTATCAATAGCCGCAGCAGTGGCTCCGATCATCTCCACATCAAACTCATCAAGCACACCGTGACGGACAAGATCAAGCGAGCAATTCAACGCGGTTTGCCCCCCCATGGTGGGCAGAATCGCATCAGGTCGTTCAACCTCGATGATGCGTGCCACGCTCTGCCATCGTATAGGCTCTATGTAGGTCGCCTCAGCAGCGTCTGGGTCGGTCATAATCGTTGCCGGATTAGAATTCACCAACACGACGCGAAAGCCCTCCTCGCGTAGCGCTTTACACGCCTGTACCCCGGAATAATCGAATTCACACGCCTGGCCAATGACAATGGGACCCGCCCCCAACACCAGAATGGTTTTAAGATCGCTACGTTTAGGCACAGCTGGAAAATCGCGATGCATGCATAGAATTCACAAAACGATCAAACAGTGCGCTCATATCTTGCGGACCTGGGCTCGCTTCGGGATGACCTTGGAACGAGAAAGCCGGTCTGCTCAATAATTCAATCCCCTGCACTGAGTCGTCAAACAATGAGCGATGAGTGATTCGAATATCGTCAGGCAGATTATTGGGATCGACTGCAAATCCATGATTCTGACTCGTGATAAAGACCCGACCACTGTCAAGATCCATTACCGGATGATTGGCGCCGTGATGTCCGAACTTCATTTTCTCGGTCCTCGCTCCCGCGGCTAAAGCCAACAACTGATGGCCAAGACAAATTCCAAAAATAGGCACCCTCCAAGCCAGCATTGTCCGAATCATTTGAATCGCGTAATCGCATGGCTCAGGATCCCCCGGACCGTTGGAAAGAAACACTCCGTCTGGCTGCAGCGCCTGGATCTCCTCTGCCGACGTGTGTGCCGGGACCACCATGACCTCGCATCCCAACTCGGCAAAGCGCCTCAGAATGTTATGTTTCACACCAAAATCCACGGCCACAACCCTTAACCCGCTCTCCGCCCAACTCCCACCATGGCTCACCTGACCCATTAACTTAGGCTGCCACCGATACGACTCTTTGGTGCTAACGCGCCTTGCAATATCCATACCTTTAAGACCATGCCACTCGCGGGCCGCTTGAACAGCGCCCGACGGATTAATCGAACCCGCCTGAAGGCACCCCTTTTGCGCGCCAGTGCGCGTCAGCAGACGGGTGAGTTTACGAGTATCGATATCACTGATTCCCACAACCCCGTGACCGTCGAGAAACGATCCCAGTGAATCGCTCGCCCGGAAACTGCTGTAGTCCTGAGGGAGATCGCGAATAATTAGGCCCGCCGCAAAAACGCCCGACGACTCGAAGTCTTCCGCATTGATACCCGTGTTACCAATATGGGGATAGGTCAAAGCGACTAACTGGCTAGCATAGGAAGGGTCTGTGAGGATCTCCTGATAACCTGTCATGGCCGTGTTAAACACCACCTCACCGACCGACTCACCTAAACAACCAATCGAACGACCTTGAAATACAGTGCCATCTTCTAGCGCTAACAACGCTTGCTCAGACAATTACTCGCCAGTCCCTGAGACAAAAAAAAGGAACCGCTCGGGTTCCCTGGTAGACACATCTTTGAAGGCTTTTCTCATTTCAAGAAAAGCATCCTATAGAAATCCCAAGGGAAAGACAAGCCGCAGCCCAATATCGAACACCCGATAGCCACCACCGAGGGTTGCTGACCTATCGACTCCAGTACAGACCTTCGCTGTTTTCACGAAAAAGATTTGGGCGGTCAAATAAACAACTGAATGTCCGCGTCCGCAGCGAACTCCAGAAAGGTCGCTGCGCCTCCTATATCAACCTCATCGATGAAATCACTTCTCTCGAACCCAAAGACATCCATCGTCATCTGGCAGCCGATCAACTTAACATCAAACTCAATACAGCTATCGCGGAGTTCCTCAATCGTTGCCACCCCCTTATTTTGAAATGTCTTCTTCATCAAAGAAGTCGCCATGGTCTCAAAACCAGGGACATTGCCCATCAATGCATTGGGAATAGGCCATTCAATATTCTGGAACTTTTTCGGCCCAAACGGCATCTTCATCGGCATGGCGGGATTTGTATGCGGAGCCACCTTGGCCGAGATTTTCTTTTTAAGCAAAGTGAGGCCATAAAATGTAAAAAAGATGCTTACCTCCATATCCATGGCAGCCGCAGTCGAAGCCAGAATGAAGGGCGGATAGGCCCAATCCAAGGTGCCCTTTGAGGCGATTAACGCCATGCGCTTCGAACTTTTTTGGCTCATGTCACCATTTCCTTTTAACTAATCGACGCTAGTGCCCACACTCAGCCAGTCATACTATCTCCGTCGTGGATATTAACACTCGCCCCGGGATCCCCCTTAGTGAGGCCCTCGCCCTTCGTTACTTTGAGATTGTTGATCTCCTATCACTACTAACTCATTTACCACCACCGTACTTTTCAATAAGATGGAGCGCATTTCACTCATCCATTAAGAGGTACAGATTATGGGTCGCGTAGACAAGAAAATTGCCATCGTGACAGGTGGTGGTAACGGCATTGGTCGAGCCATTGCCGAGCGTTTGGCTGCAGAAGGAGCAATCGTCACCGTGACTGATCAGAACCCAGCAGCCGGACAAGCGGTCGCCGACGGGATCGATACCATGCAATTTCTGGAGCACGATGTGCGTATCGCAGCCGATTGGGCGAAGGTGATGGACAGCGTGACACAGCAGCACGGACGTCTTGACATACTGATTAATAATGCCGGAATTCTCGCGACGGAATCTACTCAAGACGTTGAAAACACCTCTCTGGATCAATGGCGAACCGTTAATGCCGTTAACAGCGAAGGCGTATTTTTGGGTTGTCAGCACGGGATCGAAGCCATGAAAGCGACCGGCGGATCGATCGTCAATCTATCGTCTATTGCTGCGCTCATGGCGACCCCTCATCTGTCCGCCTATGGCGCCTCAAAAGCGGCGGTCAGGCAACTAACCAAAACGGTTGCCGTGCATTGTGGACGTAAGGGCTACCGCATCCGCTGCAATTCAGTACACCCCGGCGTTATACAGACCAGCATGGGGGATGAGGTGATGGAACTCGCAGGAGGAAATGCGAAAGAGAATTGGGCTGCACGAATCAAGGCCATCCCACTTGGCGAGCCCGGCACGGTAGAGGACGTCGCCAATTGTGTGTTGTTCTTGGCTTCGGACGAGGCCCGCCACGTTACGGGTGCGCAACTCATCGTTGATGGCGGGATGACTTGCGCCTGAGGATCTGGAGACCCGGGGAAATAAATCTACTCACCGTTTTACAAAACAGAAATCGCTCGTTACCGTTGCCTTTCTGGGGTATTGTTTATCTTAACCCTAACCAAACTAACAAACCTTTGACTCCCTGAATATAGAAAACTCACGATCTAACAATGGGTTATATTCCCCACATGATACATTTTCGAGAAAATATTCTAACGTCACGCCTGGCACTTGCAGAGCCACTTAAACACCTTAGGCGTGCCTGGGTGGAAGTCGAACAAACGGCAAGAAATCGTTTGACGGGAAAAGTTCGCCCATCCCTCCCGAATGATGACTTACATCTAATCCGCCGCAAGATTGATCACTGTCTCTCTGAGGCGGGCGGTGCAGCATCAAGTCGCGCTCGAGCGGCCAGCCTGGGTGGAGATTATCTCGGTTTAAATGTTACGGGACAACAGCATTTTCTGCGACTGCTAGCCAACGACTACGCGGTCCCAACCACCTCCCTAGACGCAGCGATCCAAACATGGTTAGCAGCCAATCAAGAGGATGGATCAGAGCCTCACAGAACCCGCCTGCTCGCAGAACAGGGTCTAAGAAGAACTTTACGATCCCCGCGCGTGCACCTCCTCACTCAATTTAATGCATTACCTGATGGAATCAAGTTTCTGGCAGATATGCGTGCACGACTTCTCTCGATCAAAAACGAAACGCCAGCGTTGGAGGCGTTCGATAAAGAATTCAAAGAGCTGCTTGCTAGCTGGTTTGATGTTGGTTTTCTCACGCTACAGCGCATTACCTGGGATGCACCAGCCGCCCTCCTCGAAAAACTTTCTGCCCATGAGGCAGTTCACCCTATCCGGTCATGGCAAGATATTAAACACCGACTCTCTGCGGACGATCGGTGTTGTTACGCTTTTATACACCCACAAATGCCAAATGATCCCCTAATTTTTGTCTGGATTGCGTTAACCAATGGTATGCCAAACAATATTGACGAATTGTTACGGGTCGATGATCAAACCCTCGCCAGAGACCCTACCGATACGGCGGTCTTTTATTCCATCTCGGCGACTCAACCCGGACTCCACGGTGTCGGCTTTGGTAGTTTTCTAATAAAACGAGTGGTGGATCAATTGTCGCTCGACCACAAACAACTACGCATATTTGCAACCCTCTCACCTATACCAGGCTTTCGATCATGGTTGGAAAAAGAGAGTCAGTTAGAAGGTGCTAGCCAAACGGATCCTCTCCTGACTCGGCATCTGGAGGTGATCGCAGCTAACGGCGGTATTCCTCAAATCTTTAGTGATAGGACCTGGTTAAGAGATCAAGCCGACAATTCTACTTTGCGAAAGAGCCTACTTAGACTATGCGCCCACTACCTTATTAAGGAACGCGCGACAACCGGGGCCCTGGACCCCGTGGCTAACTTTCATTTATCAAATGGTGCTGCCATAGAACAATTAAATTGGACAGCCGACACTTCTAAGAAAGGCCAAAATGAAGCAGCCGGGATAATGGTGAACTATCTTTATCATCTGCCAAACATCGAGACAAACCACGAGAACTATCACACAACAGGGAAAATAGCGCGAACAAAAAAGATGGCCGCTTTATTGACGGAGTAGCCTTCAAACAACAAAACCCTCTTACCAACTCCAACTCCAACTCCAACTCCAGAAAACAGTAGTATCTCCTTAAAGGATGCGCTGGACATCGATTAGACAGCAGCTGCCTTATACGATCTACACACAGTACTAGATTTAGTTACCGATCAATTCCGATTTGATAACCTTGCCTCCTCTATTACGGGGAATACTATCTATAAAATAAATTCGTTCTGGCACCTTGTATGGCGCAAGTTGGCCTCTGGAATAGTCGATCAAATCTTCTTCTTTAACTTCGGCATTACGGGGGACGATGAACGCAACAACCTCTTCCCCATGAAGGTGAGCGACTCGCCCCGTCACGGAAACATCGATCACGTCTGGGTGTTGACTCAATATCAACTCAATCTCTGAGGGGAAAATATTAACACCAGCACGGATGATCATATCTCTTTCTCTACCGTGAAGAAAAAGGTATCCATCCGTGTTCAGTGATCCCAGGTCCCCAGGATAAAACCAACCATCGCGGAAAAATGCTCCTAACTCCCTCTCACGATTGTCGCTATGAAAGTACTCTTTCGCAACGCCAGGACCACGATAACGTATCAGGCCCATTCCTCCCTCCTCAACACACTGGTGCTCTCTATCGACAATCTCAATCTCTACTTGATAAACAGCTTTCCCAACAGATTCAACATGCAGTTCATCGTCATTAGCCCTTTGAACACTGATGCCCCCTCCTTCTGTCGAAGAATAATAATTGCAGTAATTGCTGCAGATCCTTTTCCTTACCTCGGTCCGTTCATGGGGGTGCAAAGGCGCACCGCTGGATATCAATAATCGCAAACTGGTTAGATGCTTCCTTGTCCTCGTAGATTCCATTAATAGCTGTCGTATTTGTGTGGGAACCAAAAACAATACGTCACCCTTTCGGTCTGCAATAGTAACGGCTAGATCTGTTATAGACATTGGCGGCGGACACAGAACTACGGTGCCGCCTGCGTGCAGGTAAGACATGCTGAAACCACGACCACCCCCAAAATACAATGGCGTTGCGAGAACAAATCGGTCGTGTTGACAGAATCCGAGACTAGCGCGGTGGCCCTCAAAACGGCAGATCATATTCTCATGTGTGATTAACGGTCCATTGGGTGCTCCGGTTGTCCCAGATGAAAGAGACAGTATCAACGGCAGTGACTCAGCTTGAACCGGGGTCTTCAACGGCTCCAAACCGTCCCAGGAGTGTTTTTCGTCAATGCTGATTCTGCTAACTTCAATATCAGATGTTATGTCTAGCTCACTTTCTGTAATGACAAATGTTGCATTGAATTTGAACAAGACCCGATTTTTCTCTGAGGTTTTCCAACGGATATCCATTGGAAGAATGATCGCACCCAGAAATGCCAAAGCATGAAGAGAAATAAGATGCCCCATATTATCGCCGAGGCAAACTCCAACGGTGCTGCTTTGACCAATTCCCTTCTGCCTAAGACTCGCTGCTAAGCAAGTCACTTTGAACCAGAGATCAGAGTACGAGAGCACTTTATCTGCATGAACCATGGCAGGATACGACGGCCTTGACTTCGCATGAAGCCGCAGATTTTCCACAATATTATTCGATAAAATCATGACACGAACGCCTCTTACATGAAACAATATTCGTCTTGACTATGATGTTAGCGCCATCGCCCCATCCAAACCAACTAAGGTGATCCTCGGAGAAATACGATCATGGATTTTTCATTCTCTGAAGAACAAAGATCAATTCTTTTATCGGTGGAACGATTTCTCGACCAACACCTTCCGCCCGAGGAGGTGCGTCGACGCGACAACAATGGCGACCCACCCTATCATCTGTTGCCATTGTTAGGAGACATGGGTGTACTTGGTCTCCCATTTCCAAAACAGTACGGTGGTTTAGGTGGAAACTGGCTTACGATGACTTTAATTCAGGAAAAACTGGGCCAGAAAGCAGCGATGTTATGTTCACTTGCAAATCGAGTGGTTGGCTTCGGTGGTATGTCATTGATCACCTATGGAAGCGAGGAACAAAAACAAAAGTTGATGCCAGGCATTATTAAGGGAAACCTTCTGTTTGCACTCGCCTTAAGTGAGCCAAACGCGGGCTCTGATGCCGCAGCTTTGCGCACTAGTGCCAGGAGAACAAAAAACAACTGGATCATCAATGGGCAAAAAACGTGGATCAGTGACGCAGACGCAGCCGACTATATGATTGTCGCCTGCAGGACGGGGGCACCCGACTCCGGAGCTAAAGGCGTATCAATGTTCTTGATCCCCCGGAATGCACCAGGAATCACCATGACCGCATTGTCTAAGGTTGGAAATAACTGCCTGCCTAGTTGGGATGTGGTATTTGATGATACGCAGCTGGAGCTCACGGCACTCATGGGCGAAGAAAACAAAGGATTCAAACACTTAATGGCAACACTACACTACGCTCGCTCGAGTATGGCTGCAAATGTGACCGGTCAAGCGCAGGCAGTGGTGGATCTTGTTATCGCACATGCTACTGAGCGAGAACAATTTAATCAGCAGCTCTCAAAATTTCAGGTCATTCAGCATCGCATCGTTGATATGCAGACAGCTGTCGACCTGTCACGGCTTTTTTCCTATCGCCTAGGGTGGCTGATAGGAGAAAATCTTCCATGTCGACGTGAGTCTGCCCAAGCCAAATTGATTGCTACTGAAACCCTACTGGATGTAACCGATAAAGGGATGCAAATTCTGGCCAGCGCAGGTTATTCGACCGAAAACGATATGCAACGTTACTGGCGTGACGCGCGGTTATACACTTTTGGGGAAGGCAGCAATGAAATACAGAGAAATATCATCGCTAAGGAACTTGGGCTTTGAAAACGACAAATGATGACATTCTCGCGATCGATGCCGTGGTTAACTTATGGACCCCGGAAGCACTGAGCCATAGGCCGGAATGGCGCAATTCGTTCTTCTCCGGGAAATTAAATGTAGACAATGCTTTAATGGACGGGATTTCTCTTGATGAGATGCTGCGCCGCATGGATTCAGCCAGAATCGAACGCGCATTTCTAGTCGCGGCAAAAGTTGGTAGCTTGGGACATCCAGCAACTTATCACCTCCCCTATGAGTTAGTGAGCAATGCTGTAAAAAAACACCCTGACCGATTCAGTGGACTAGCCGGCGTTGACCCTACGGAAGGGATGCCTGGAGTCCGTGCACTCGAGCGAGCCGTGATAGAGCTGGGGATGATTGGCGCGCACACATATCCTCATTGGTTTGAACTAGCGCCGGATCATGCGCGTTTCTATCCATACTATGCAAAATGTGTAGAACTCGACATTCCAATTCAAATGCAAGTCGGGCAGTCCCTTCTCTACGCTCCTGATTACCCCCGGAGAAGCGTTGGTCACCCAATCTGTTTAGATGCGGTCGCCTGCGACTTTCCGGAGCTAAAGATCATTGGTATTCATATAGGCATTCCATGGGCAGATGAAATGATTGCAATGGCCTGGAAACATAAAAACGTCTATATCGGGACCGATGCGCATCGACCACCGTATTGGCCAGAAAGCTTTAAGAATTACGTTAACACCTACGGTCAGAAAAAAGTAATCTTCGGTACCGATTTCCCGGTTCTCGATTTTGAAACAACTCGCCAAGACATACAGGATCTCAACCTCAAACCAACTGCGCTAAGGAGCTTGCTGAGAGAAAACGCTGAGCATGTCTATCAGCTCACTTAAGCACCATCTACATCACTCGACTTCATACTATGACCACACGCGAAAAACGCTATTCGTTACGCCCACTGTGAGAGAGCTTCCCTAAGCTCAATGATATGCGCAAAGAAATACTCCATTGTGACCAGCGACGCATCATGGCGCGCACGCTCTAACTCAGCAACGGCATCTGAGACCACGAAGGTCCTGTAATCACGCTGGCTAGCATCCCTAACCGTACTCTCGACACAGATGCTAGTGGTTACCCCACATATAACAACTGTCGTGATGTTCAGGTTCCGAAGGACAGTGTCGACACCACAGTTAAAGAATGCACTCGGTCGACTCTTGTCAAAACAATAGTCCCTTTGCTCAACGATAAATTCTTCAGTTAATTCGGCATCCCAGGTGCCGTGAACACATGATTGAACTTCTTTTAACACCGGTCGTATTTCGTGCGCCATAACACCCCGATCAGAGTAATCGGCTCTATAAACATTACGGGTATAGATTACGGGAACCGCCTGTGAATGCGCGACCGCTATTAACTCACGACACGGCTCCCGTATGCGGACTAAAGAGTCAATATCCTTACCAAGTTTCGCTAAGGACCCAGAACGATGACAAAATGCATTTTGCACATCAATCACTAATAACGCTACGTTATCCAGTCCAATCTCTTTCATAATGCCCACCTGCTTGTCAGTTCGGAACAATATCTGTTCCATCCCCTAGGAGTTTCACCCACCCGGCAAGGGCATTTACCTCTAAAATTAGACAATAAAACGTTGCTACTAGTCTGCCTTTATTTTAAAGCAACCCAGCCATCTAACTCTGAAACATGACATGCTGCTTCACCCACCTAAGCCGCACCAAAGTACTGCCGAAACACAGTGTCTTCGTCGCTAAACATACTGACCTCACCCTCCGCGACTATGGCGCCTTGACGCCCAATATAAACATAGTCCGCAACCTGCAGGGCGACTCGAACGTTCTGTTCTACGATAAAGATAGTCAGGTTCTCTGCTTTTAACTCTTTAATAATGGCCATAACCTCACGCGCCATCACGGGCGCTAGTCCAGCCGTTGGCTCATCTAGGAGCAAAACGCTCGGCTGTAACATTAACGCCCTCGCTGTCGCTAACATCTGTTGCTCACCGCCCGAAAGAGTCCCCGCCTGTTGCTCATATCGTTCGCGCAAACGAGGAAAATGGGAAAGGATCCTATCCTCTAATAGAACACGTTCTGATTTCGTCAACTTCTTTGATATCGCACTTATTTCCAATGTTTCCTTAACCGTCATTTCTGGAAATAATTCGCGATGCTGCGGCGACATCGCAATGCCTAGCTGAGCGCGACGATGTGGTGGCAAGTGTTCGATTCTCTCCCCATTTAACTCCACAGAGCCTGACTGAATCGACACCAACCCAACAATACATTTCATCGTGGTCGATTTTCCGGCGCCGTTTCCTCCTAGCATCGCAACAACATGGGACTTAGGCACCCGCAGAGTCATCCCTCGCAACACTTCAATTCGCCCGTAAGACGCCCGAATATCTTTAACCTCAAGCATTACTCTTCCTCATCAACGCCAAGATAAGCACGCTTGACCCCAGAATCTTCTATAACATCCTGGCCGCGGCCGCTGGCTATAATGGAACCATTATCAAGGACTGTAACAACGTCGGAAACATTGAGCACGAGATCTATACGGTGCTCGACCAGGACAATCGTTGCACCCCATTCATCTCGGATTCGAACTAGCAAAGCATCCAATGCCTCCGTAGAACGCAGGCTTAAACCGGCTGCAGGCTCATCCAATAACAACAATCGTGGCCTCGCAACCAATGCCCGGGCCAACTCGGCAAATCTATGTTCTGCAATTGTTAAACCGCCCATCTCCGTTAACGCGATATGTCCGATGCCTAGAAACTGAAGCACCTCTCTAGCGGCTTCTCGCGCTGCCTTGTCAGGCGAGCCTTCGGCTCCCAGGCCAAACACCGATTTAAATGGGTTGGTCGATATACTGGAATGCATGCCAACCAGTACATTCTCCAGGACTGTGCGGTCTTCCATCAACTGAACATGTTGGAACGTGCGTCTAATACCGCGGGGCGCCCGCAAATGCACAGGCAGATGGGTTACATCGACGCCTTCAAAACAGATACTGCCCTGGCTGATGGGTACCAGACCAGACATCGCATTGAATAAGGTGGATTTCCCGGCCCCGTTCGGGCCAATTAAGCCGTGAATTCGCCCCCGATCAATGTGCATTGAAACATCATTGACCGCCAATACCCCTCCAAACTGCACAATAACGTTTCTGATGTCGAGAAGAATACTCAGTGTTCCGCTCCCCGATCTTCCGCTCCGGCCCCGACGTTAAACACAGCAGCTGTTTTAGCAGCTTCGCGAACATGGGGTATCTCCTCCCTCCAACCATGGACCAGAATTTCACGCGGTAAAATTTTCCAATCTTTCAGAAATCCAGCTACACCTCGTGGAATAAAGACAATGAAAACAATGAGCAACACCCCATAAAGCATCTCCTGATAATGCTGAAAATCCCTCAACACTTCCGGCAATGTTGTCAAAACGAGGGCCCCCACAATAACGCCGTACATGCTCCCCAATCCTCCAACCATCACCAGCGCGAAATGGATAACGAGTTGAAATAAATCGTAATTATCCGGCACGATGTAATTCACAGCGATAGCGTAAAGCCCACCGCCAACCCCAGCGTAGAAACCACTCAACGCGAATGCAATGGTCTTATAGAGAGGGATATTGATTCCGTTGCACGATGCCACCATTTCATTTTCTCGAATTGCAATAAAAGCTCGACCGAACTTAGACGCCAACATACGTTGTGCAATCATGACCATCACAAAACAAACTATTGCTATAAGAAAATATCTCTCCGTATCAGTGTCAAGCGAATACCCAAAAAACACTGGAACCGGGGAATACATACCATCCCCACCTTTCGTCACACTGTTCCAGTGAGTCAAAATCCACGTCGTCATCTCACCAAACGCAATTGTTGCTAATGCCAGGTAAACGCGACTGAGTCGAAGTGCGGGCAACCCCACCAGGCACGCAACCAGAGCAGCCAACAATCCACCGGCCATCAAGGCAATCAGAATTGGCACATTTAAGGTAAAAATTATTGACGTAGTGTATGCGCCAATACCCATAAATGCGGCGTTGGCGAATGAAAACTGACCGGCATAACCGAGAATTAATTGCTGACCGAATCCAATCAACACATAACACAGCACTAGATTTATCACGAACTGAAAATAGTTGTTCGTGGTAAGTGGAATAACCAGTAGAAACAAAAGAAACAATGCGGGGAACCAACGAGCCTCAAAGAAAGCACTAATACGCACAGTTCACACCCGCGTTACATCTTTTGTGCCGAACAATCCCTTTGGCCAAAAAATCAGGACCAACATAATAATGACAAAAGCAGAGATATGTTCCAAGGAAGTCGAAATATAAAAGCCGACAAATTTTTCCATTACGCCAACAGCGAACCCACCAACAACAGCGCCAACAATACTACCGAACCCTCCCAATACAGCGGCGGCAAATCCCTTCAATAATATAAATGTGCCGATATCTGGAAAAAGCAACGACAATACCGGCGCAGACAATGCTCCTGCGGCTCCTCCCAGAGCTCCCGACATTGCCCATGTTGAGGAAAACACTCTGCCTATGTTCACTCCGGAAAGTTGAGCTCCCGTCATATTCTGGGACGTAGCCTTCATTTGCTTTCCTAACGCCGTATATTTAAACATTAAATACAGAACAACTGACAAAGAGAGCGTGAACGCAACCAAAACCAGTTGTTGGGGCATCAAAACTACTTCGCCAATGACGATTGGGCCACTTTTAAATACCGATGGAAACGTATAAATATCTTTCCCCCATTCAATACGCGCGGCGCCCTTCAGGCAAAATGACAGGCCCACCGTGACCATCACTAGTGTCATGTGAGGCATGTGCGCTATAGGTCGTATAAGCCAACGCTCGACAATCATTCCGACTACTGTCGCTGCAAGAACAGCGGCGATAAATGCCACCAGATATGGCCACCCCACAACCGCAAACACTGTGTAGGCGGTAAAGGCGCCCACCATGAAGACCTCACCGTGACCGAACTGGACCATATCCTGCGCTTTGAAAATCAGGACAAGCCCCAATGCTATTAGCGCGTAATAACCACCGTTCGCTAGGCCAGCACTAAGTAAAATAAAAAATTCCATAGCCTAGCGACTAAAACTAATTAACCTAGTTAACTCTGATCACAACTAGAGAATACCCGCAAGAATTGACAGGCCCCCGAGCACCAAAGAAAGCCCCGCCTGTAAAGGCGGGGCAAGAGACTTTAGTTATAGTGATTTCTCCGCAAGCACTTCACTTATTTAACGGCCCGATATGCTGCGCCAACATCAATGATGCTATTTCCATCAGCTGACAACGTCCACATTGTGCCCCCAACGCAACCTTCATGTTGGTCCTTAGTAAATCTCAATTTACATGTCATCGGTCCAGCATGCGTGCCGTCTAGCGTTTCAAGCGCTGAAATCAATCCTTCACGTGTCAGGTCTCGGCCGGCTCGTGTCAGGGCTTCTAAGATAGCGTAGGCACCACCCATTCCATACAGATTCAGTGACTGTGGGCGATCATCAGGGAAATGCTTTGTCATTAACGCCCTATACGCCGCAGTCTTGAAATCCCCCATGGGGGCTTGCACAAATGCGGCCGAATAAAAATTCTTCACTGGGCCAAGTCCACCCGCTCGCTTCTTGAGGTCCATTAGGTCCATCACAGAATTGGTCCCTAAAATAGGCACATCTAGTCCATACTTCGCGGCATCCCTAGTGTAGAGAGCAGCTTCCGCTGGATAGAGAAAAGTTGCCACCGCATCAGGCTTTACTTTCTTGTGCCTTAGCACCTGTGCTGTTGCATCTGTTGCTTTCCTCTCCATCTCCTCGTCGGAAACAACCTCGATACCACGACTGGCTATTTGCGCCATAAACTTACTGGATTTAGCGTTAGCCCAGTCATTACTGTGACGGACGACGGCGATACGTTTTACCCCAGGCATCGTTGCCAAGAACTCCAACATCACCATGCCATCCGCGCTACCGCTAAGCGCAGGCCGGAAAATATTATGTACAGCTGGTGTAGCTAGCTTATCCATCGTGGCAGCCATAATCATGAAAGGAATACCGGTGTCCTTTATTTCCTTGATGCCACCAAATACTGCGCCAGAACAACTCCCACCGTGAATCATGAAGACTTTTTCTTGATGAATCAGTTTTTTTACTGCCGCCGCAGTCTTTTGTGGATTGCAGTCACCATCTTCGTGAACAATCTCGATCTTACGGCCATGAATGCCGCCTGTTTCATTGATTTCTTTATAGATAGCAATCGGTCCGTTGTTAATTGGATACCCATACAACGAAACCTTGCCTTGAAGCGGCCCGAACATACCAATTTTGATCGTATCGTCAGTCACACCCACTTCAGCGCTGGCACTACCACACATCAACGCCAAGGCAACACTGAACAAACCACCTATCACTCTAAGTTTTAGCTTTGGACCCATCATTCCCTCCTTATTGGATAACCCAGGTTACAGCTTAGTAAAAACATCAGATAGTGCAGTATCAGAGAGTGGTTACTAAGTTTCAACCACACAGGACATGGTAGAACTAACCCCAGCCGATCACCGAACCAGCACCGTATTACCTTCTGATAACACGGCTTACAAAAACGTGCAGATCATATCAGCAACCTCGTCAGCGCGAAAGATAACGACGTCGCCATCAGCCTCTTCCATCACCGATAGCTGCGCATTTTGCATTACGGTCAACAAGTGATTCCCATTCCGTCCCAAATGCTCTTCTTCCGGAACACACAGCTCCAGGATTAAGGTCGGGGCTGAGATTTCCCTTATTGCAGCACCAAAGTCGTAATCAAAGTTTGCTTGATAGATTGACCGCTTGCTGTGATACGCCTGAAGGGAGTCGACCACTTCTAATCTGAAATGCTCCAAATCATCCTCGGTAATGTGCCCCTTTGATAAGGTGGGTGTATTCCACCAAGAGCGGCTCAACTCTGAGAAAGCAACAGCCCAACGCCTAAGCAAATGCGAACCATCTTCCGATCCTTGATCTGGTAGGAAATACAGATCTACGATATCCTTTATTGCAGTATTGCGTTGAGACTTATCATCGATGATGCTATGGATCATTCCGCAAAGAATCACCTTCTCTACCCTGTCCGGAAATTGGTGGGCCAGCGCGGCCGCAATTTTATTTCCCGTATGGATTCCAAAGACATTGGCACGACTTACATCCAAAGACTCAAGAAGGCAGTCTACCGATGCTGCCAGCATCTCCATCGTCACATCTTCTGGCAAGGGGTCTGACTGACCAAATCCTAACGTATCCATTGCGATGACTTGGTAATGCTGGGCAAGTATCGGCATTAAGCGAAACCAATCCCGTGACGAACGTGGCGACCTATGCAACAACAATAACGGCTCACCCTCCCCCAGAATCTGATAATGAACATCCCCGAATGGGGTGTTGGCGTATCCGGATCGCGGTTTCATTCTGACGTTACCATTCGCCCCGGCACATCCAGCTGAGATCTAGGCGAAACAGCCCTGTCGGTCATCGCCCGAAGTGTTGTTGTCGCTTTCAAATCCAGTGCGCAGGTCTCTGGATTAATAACCACTCCATAGTCCGTACGCGCACCATCAATACTGACCAACTGATTCCTGACATCGTCCAGAATTTTTGCCGGGTCGCGCGCAAATGGATCGCCACGTCCACCCGCACCAGATGTTCTCCAACTGATGAGATCACCTGCATTTAAGCGATATGTTCCTTTTGAATGAAGCACTTCCGCATTGCCATGATCTGCGTTAAGCAAAGTCTCCCCCAGCATTCCGGGTTGCCCACCATCGAGTCCGTAGGGCGCAAACCGATGTCGATCACCAAGGTTATAAAAGTTACAGTTATCGGTTAGCACACGCAGATCACGGCGCATGCCACATCCACCACGGAATTCACCGGGTCCCGCAGAATCCTGAATCAACGAAACCTCTTCAACCATAACAGGATTTCTTGACTCTTGTATCTCCACCGGAACGTTGGTGCCATTCCATGGCGAAGACGTCGCCTCGGTTCCATCTTTATCAACCCGAGCACCTACACCACCGATAACAGACTCCCAGCATATAAACGCACGACCGGTTCGTGGATCGGTACCACCAATATTAGGGTTGAAAAAATGCGAATTCGCCGATATGACTTTGTCCGGCACTACTTGCGCTAACGCACCCATCACAATCTCATAGATCCTGTGGGAGTTCACCGCACGGCCCCCGCATCCTGCTGGTCGTTTGGCGTTAAAGTACGAACCTTCGGGCGCTTCGATAGTCACCGTCCTGAAGACGCCTTCATTTTGAGGCGCCCTTGGCAAGGTCACACTCTTTATAGCCGCGATGGTGTAGGACGCGGTGTAATGCATATAACAGTTAAGGCCCGCCTCCCGCTGTGGACCTGACCCTGACCAATCGGCATGGATCTGCCCACCTTTGATAGTCAGCGCACATCGTCCGTAGACTGGCTCTGTATCTGGTCCCACGTCGTCCATGGAATCTTCAAAGGTATAGATACCATCCGGCAAGGCTTGAATGGCGTTGCGCATCTCGGTTTCTGTACGGTCAACCAACTCACGCATAGCGAGCTGGATCGTGTCTGGGCCATACATTCGCCCTAACTCTTGTAGCCGTTTTCCACCAACTATGTTGGCAGCATATTGCGCTCTAATATCACCTTGAACCTCGGGAACACGAACGTTCGCTTCTATAAAACGAAAAATGTCCGTTACCGGCTTTCCCGCATCATAGATTTTAGTTGGCATAAATCGAATACCTTCTTGGTAGTTGTCAAAAATGCCAACCACAGCTTGCGACCCACTGCCAGCACCACCAATATCAATTTGATGCCCGATATTGACAGCAAATCCGAGTAACTCGTCATTAAGAAATACTGGGCACATCATATAAACGTCTGGAAGATGCCCGGAACCAATACCCGGATCATTACAAATAATCGCATCACCGGCCTTTAATGTCTTCTTAGGGTGATCCTGTAACATGCGTCGGACTGCAAACGCCATCGAACCCAAGTGACCTGGACTATAGTCCCCTTGGGCAACCATATTGCCGTCTGCGTCAAACACACCCGTGGAAAAATCGG
>CAJQRU010000005.1 GCA_905612355.1 uncultured Gammaproteobacteria bacterium | reverse complement strand
TGCCGCATGATACGCGGCCCCGAGTTTGTCGTTCTCTAGAAATGCTTCAGAACAAAGAACTCACGAATCCATGGCGCAAACACGGCAACCTACCGTTGTAGGTCATTGTTTTCAGCGCTAGCGACAGAATCGTTAGAGTCGGCGGCAGACAGTGACACCATCCCGTATTGGTAGCATGACTTGCTCAACACGAGTGTCGGCAACCACATGGTCGTTGAAGCGGATGATGCCGTGGTCAGTGTCGGTAACTGGAGCAAGTACTCGACCGTTCCAAAGGGTGTTGTCTGCGATGATCAACCCCCCGACCGGGATCATCGGTAAGACACGATCCCAATAATCAACATAGCGTTTCTTATCGGCATCAAGGAACACCATATCAAATGTTTCCCCTTGCACGGCCATTGACTCGACTGAGGTTATGGCATCGCCTATGCAAAGGGTAATGCGATGCCCGTACGGGCTCCGATTGAAGTAGCGTTGTGCTACTGCGGTGGTCACCGGATCAATGTCACAGGTCACAAGGCGCCCGTTATCGGGCAGGGCGGGCGCCATGCACAGCGCGGAATAGCCACTGAAGGTCCCGATTTCGAGCACGTTAGACGCTCCGGAAATACTGACCAGAAGCCTCAGTAGAGCGCCCTCAACTGGGCCAACCTGCATCTGCGGGAACTTCAGTGTTTTTTGTGTTTCTGCCCTGAGTTCCTGCAGCAGTTCGTCTTCAGGCTGGCAATGCAGTCAAACGTATGCCTCGAGTTCCTCGCTAAGCAGAGATAGTATCTGTTCAGCTAATTGGATAGTCCCTTTACCGATTGCGTTGCCGGCGCATTCAAATCAGTACGGTAAATACTGACGTACGTCAGTACCGTGAATGCGCGCGACCTTATTAGTGGGAGCAACAGGTTCGTCGTAAAAAAACGATGGCAACTCGTCATCTTCCACAGTGAATCCGGCAGCCGCATTGAATTGATCTTCAAGTTTCAGAACATCGCTGCCAAGTTCAGTAAAGAATGAAGGCGTCAGTTCGGTTCCTAATGCCTGGTTAATTGCACTCATTACAAAGTCAATTCGAGTATTGGTTACCGACCTACCGAACATGCAAAGACCGAGCGAGTCGGCCGCAGCAGTCAGGACCTGGGCTTCCACGCTGGCAGCGACCATCTCTTCCATGGTCTTGTCTGTACAGTCCATCGTGGGCACATTGCCGGCAGTGTGATCGGCACCTTGGGCAGTCACCATCATGGTAATACCAGTTACTTCTACGACACGAGGGTCGTAGGCGCTGATAGCTTGCCGTTTGATCACTGGGACTCGAGCGACTTTGTAGTGGGCGCCGACATGGGCAGTACCACCGGCCCATAGGCGACCGTTATCCGTACCCTTGGCAATTTCTTCAAGGGTGTTGCGCATAAAATCGACGTCGCCAAATTGGCCGAGACCCGCTTCCATAAGGACTCCGATCATGGCGCCAGTTTCGATGGTATCGATGCCAAGATCGTTGGCAATAAAATTCATGTGTGCCAAATCGTCAGGGTTGTCTAAACCACAGTTAGTTCCCATCAGGCCAAGCGTCTCATATTCGATGGGTGAGGCGATTTCTTTACCGTCGGCATCGACATAGACGTTGCTGCACTCGATTGTGCACCCAGGCATACAAGCGTGGGTTGTTTCTCCACCGCGCTCAAGATTCTGTTGGCGAATAAATTCTCCGCCCATTTTCATCGTGCCTTCTTCCGTATTAACCAGTTGGCCAGCGCTGAAGTTCCGAACGGGAATGCCGCCCATATGATTTTGTACGTCAGCCATGAATGCTGTGCCGAGATTGCGCATGGTATGCACCGGATCTTGTTCATCGAGCAGCGAGTTGTATTGTTTCACTGATCCCATAAACTTCTTGCGATCATGCAACTTTGGCATCTTGTTCAACTCAATAACGATCGCTTTGACTTTTTTGCTGCCCATGACCGCTCCAACGGCGCCTCGTGCGGCCAGTCGAGAAGGGCGCAGGTCAACATCACTGAAAGAAATACCAGCTAGCAGTCCCTGGTATTCACCCACTGGTCCACACAGTGCAAGGCTGATTTTTTTCCCATAGTGCTCGTGGAGCTTTGCAGCGGTTTCGAAATTACCCATACCAAGATATCCGTCAGCCGAATCAAAACGGATGGAGTCATCTTTGGCGATGTGAATGATGGTCCAATCTTCACACGCACCGTGGAGGGTTAGCCCGGCAAGATGTAGTTGGCCTAGCGCGAATCCAAACGTGCCACCGGCATTGGCCTCTTTGATGCCCCCAGTCAATGGGCTCTTACAGCCGACGCTGGTGCGGTTGGCATTCGAAAAGTTTGTGCCAGCAAATGGTCCGGCAGAGAACATTAAAGGATTCTCTGGCGACAAGGGGTTAACTGTTGCCTTGCCTGAATCCAGTAACGTTTTGGCAATTAGGTAACGGCCGCTCCGCGCGATCGCTTCGCCTTCCAGTTCTGTTCGATCGATGGTTAGGGTGTTGAGATCGATATCAAGAAAAGAGCGCATAATGTCGTAATTCCTATTATTGGCCGGTCGTCGTGTTGCTTGGAGTTGAGTGTAATCGATACTAGACGCAAGATTGAAAGTGTCTGCCTGGTCTGCAAATTGTGTTAACGGGATTGGCGAGATTTATCGCTGATCTCCAATGATATGACGTCAGACCACAAAGGGTTGATATCCAGGGAACAGGTCAAAGCCTTTCGAAAAGATGGCGTGATTGTAGTGCGCCAGGCGGTTGATCGAGCAGGAGTGATCGCTCTTCGCGATGCCATCGAACGCGATATCCAGCAGCCTGGCCCCTTTGTACACAGTTATACGCCACAAGATGGTCAAGGCCGGTTTTACGGCAACTTGCGGACATGGGAAACTGACTCGGCACTTCGGCGCTTTTGTTTTGATTCGTCACTGCCTGCGATGACTGCCAGTTTGTTGGAAACAGACCGCGTGAATTTGCTGTATGACCAGTTGTTTATCAAAGAGCCGGCCACCGAGAATTCAACTCGTTGGCACAACGATCAACCCTACTGGGCCGTGCGTGGGTGGCAAGTGATGTCGTTCTGGATTGCGCTTGATCCAGTGACGCTAGAAAGTGGGGCGCTTGAATTCATTCGTGGGTCGCATCGTTGGGTGCGTTGGTTTCAGCCGCAGGCATTTGGCGAGACTGAGGGCTTCGATGACTACGATAACAACCCGGACTATGAATTGATACCTGATATAGAAAATGGTCGCAGCGATTACGATATTGTCAGTTGGGAGTTGGCGCCGGGTGACGTTTATGCATTTCACGCCTTAACCGTGCACGGTGCAGGTGGTAACTTGATGGAGCGAGTGCGTCGCCGCGGTTATGCTGTTCGCTATACCGGGGATGACGCTGTCTATGACACTCGACCTGGCACACATCCCGATTTGAGGTCGGACCACCATATCGATGGCGAACGTTTAGATAGTGATCGATTCCCTTTGGTGTGGCCTCAGTTCGAGAGGTTAGGTGATTAAAAAAATTCAAACACCACAGCTTGCCTGTTGGTCGTGCGTTACTTTTTTGCAGCACGTTCGCGCAGGACAAATTTCTGTATCTTGCCGGTAGAGGTTTTGGGTAACGGACCAAAGACGATCCTTGTAGGGCTCTTGAAGTGAGCCATGTGGTCTCGACAAAAGGCAATAATGTCACTGGCGTCACCCGTAACACCCTCACGTAGGGTGACAAAAGCACAAGGTGTTTCACCCCATTTCGGATCAGGACAAGCGACGACGGCGGCTTCTAGAATCTTGGGGTGCCGGTACAGGGTTTCTTCGACTTCCAGACTCGAGATATTTTCGCCTCCAGAAATAATGATGTCCTTAGAACGATCACGAACCTCAATATAGTTATCCGCATGTTGAGTTGCGAGGTCACCCGTATGTAGCCATCCCCCAGCAAAGGCTTCGTTAGTCGCGGTTACGTTTTTGAGGTAGCCCTTCATGACGGTGTTGCCTCGTATCATGATTTCCCCCATGGCCTGTCCATTCCGGGCGACGTCTTGCATGGTGTTCGGGTCCTTCACGCTTGCAGCCTCGAGCGTAAAGTTGTGCACGCCTTGGCGGGCAATGCGTGCCGAGCGCTGGTTCAGTGCTAAGGTTGACCAGTCATCCTGCGGCAGGCAAACGGTGGCCGGTCCATAGGTCTCTGTCAGTCCGTAGAGATGAACCACATTAAATCCCGCAGCTTCCATCGCTTCGATCACGGCTGAGGGCGGGGCAGCGCCGCCGGTAGCAATTTCAACCGTATGATCGAATAGCGATCGATCATCTTGCGGCGTGTTGGCCAGCGCTGTCAGCACAACCGGGGCGCCGCACATGTGGGTCACCGAATGCTCGGCAATGGCCCGGTAAATTGGTTTGGGCTCTACTTTGCGCAGACAGACATGCGTCGCCATGGCCGCGGTTACCCCCCAGGTGAAGGTCCAGCCATCGCAATGGAACATCGGCAAGGTCCATAAGTAGATAGAGTCTCGCCTTACGTCCATGTTAGTCATGTTCGCAATGGCATTAAGGTAGGCTCCGCGGTGATGGTAAACACAACCTTTTGGGTTGCCGGTTGTACCAGAGGTATAGAGTAGGGATAGTGCCTGCCACTCGCTGGTCGGCTGAGTGGCGTGGAAATGGTTTGAGCCTTCAGTCAGAAAGGTCTCGTAATCGAGACTGCCAATCAGGTCACCCTCGTCTGCAAGGGGGTCATCGATGTCAATAACCAGGATGTCCCGCTCGAGCTGGGCCAGTGCAGCACTGATGGTCGAGGAGAAAGCGCGGTCGGTCAGAAGCACTTTGGCTTCACCATGTTCTAGTATGAAGGCCAGTGTGTCGGCGTCGAGACGGATGTTAAGTGAGTTGAGTATGGCCCCGATCATCGGTACGCCGTTGTGGGCTTCTAGCATCTCCGGCGTGTTGGCGCCCATGATGGCAACGCAGTCACCGGCTTGTATTCCGCGGGCAGATAGCGCCGACGCCAGCCTGCAAGAGCGCTGCCAGAATTCCAGATAACTGTAGCGGCGCGCACCGTGGATAACGGCTGTTTTGTCTGGACAGATACTGGCAGCACGTTTAAGAAAGCTCACCGGTGACAACGGAACATAGTTCGCAGGATTCGGCTCAAGATTGGTCTCAAAAATCGACATGTTGCGTTAGGCCATAGTCAAAGGAAGTGTTATTAAGGTGAGCGATTAATTGCCACTGGGTGACCAGGGTTTCAGGTTTGCTTTGTAATAACGCGTATTGGCCACATAGTGGTCCGTAGCCCTCCGAATGGCTGCTATATCTTCATCGGTGAGAGGCCGCACAACCCGTGCCGGTGATCCTAATATTAAAGATCGGCCAGGGAATTCCTTACCTTCCGTGACCAGGCTGTTCGCTCCAACCAATGACTCTTCCCCAATCCGTGCGTGATCAAGGATGATGGCACCGATGCCAATCAAGCATCCGCGTTCAATCGTGCAACCATGAATCATAGTGCTATGACCAATAGTGACATCTTCTCCAATGGTGGTTGGAATGCCGGGATCGACATGGATCACAGTCGCATCCTGTACGTTGCTTCTTGCCCCGATGCGGATAACATCATTGTCACCTCGCAATACCGTCCCAAACCAAATGCTCGCTTCCGGACCGATCTCAACCGATCCAATGATGGTGGCGTCATTTGCCACATAAGCGCTGTCATCAATACGTGGAATCCGATCGCCCAGCGTGTAGATCATGCAGTCTCTCCTAAGATGAAATTAGGTCAGGTTGGGTATCCGGTTGTTGTCGTTTAGCGATAGGCCCCGGCGTCCAAGTGTTCCAAACATCGTCGTGATACGCTCAAGCATCTTTTGTTTTACGCTGTAGTGAAGCTCAAAAATGT
This sequence comes from uncultured Gammaproteobacteria bacterium, assembly GCA_905612355.1. GTDB lineage: Bacteria > Pseudomonadota > Gammaproteobacteria > Arenicellales > UBA868 > UBA11791. Next base: position 35,214 of record CAJQRU010000005.1, on the reverse strand, counting down.
CGGCGTTGTCTCGTTCGTTAAGCAGATAGTCATCACTCGTACCAAGCGCATCCACTAAATTGAGCTCGTGTGCGCGTTTGCCGAGCCAATATTCTCCTGTCGCAATCTCGCTGAGTTCAACGACGGGTCGTTGTTGCTTGACGAAGTCTTTGAAGAGGGTGTGGGTGTCTTCTACTTCCTGTTTCAGTTTTTCCCGGGCTTTGTCGGTTGATTCACCAAACATGGTGATTGTCCGCTTGAATTCACCTGCCGTCACCTGTTCGAAATCGACATCATGTTTTTTCAGTAAACGATGAAAGTTCGGAATCTGTGTAATGACACCGATCGAGCCAATGATGGAAAACGGAGCCGCGATGATTTTGTCAGCAACACAGGCCATCAAGTAACCTCCGCTTGCCGCAACTTTGTCGACTGCTACAGTCAGGGGAATATTCCGATCCTTGATGCGAGCCAGCTGTGAAGCGGCAAGTCCATAGGCGTGTACAAGGCCGCCACCACTTTCAAGACGAATCAGGACTTCGTCCTGATTCGTCGCCACGGTGAGTAATGCCGTGATTTCTTCACGAAGCGCACTAACTTCGCTGCCTCGGATATCCCCATCAAAATCGAGCACAAAAAGTCGCTTGCGCTTAGGTTCATCGCCACCTTTGAGTGCTTTTTTCTTTGCTTTGTTAGTTTTCTTGTCTGCTTTTCGCCGAGTCTTTAACGCGGGTTTAGACAGCATGGCGTGATCTAGCGTATCACTCATATCACGATAGTGATCATTAATATTCTTGATCTCGATGCTTTCTGCCGGTGACTGCCGTTGGCGCATTGCCGCAGCCAGCACAAAGCCGACTATTGCGATAATGGCGACGGTCAGAGTGACCGTTTTGGCGAGAAATAGCCCGTACTCACTGAGAAACTCCATCATGCTCTACCGTTCCGATAAAGCGGACAGTTTACCTTGAGCGACAGACAGTCAGCGAAATCGCGCACTGTCAAATGGCGTGAGATCGACAGATGGGGGCGCACCCGTTGCAATCTCGCTCACCAACCGACCGGTGATCCCCCCTAGTGTGAGGCCCAGGTGGTGGTGTCCAAAGGCAAAAATGACGTTGCGCAAATGCCGCGAGCGGCCAATCACCGGTAGGCTGTCAGGCAGGGTAGGGCGGAAGCCGAGCCAGGTATCAGACGATCGTCCGAGCGTGGGAAGCGCCAGTCGTGCCTGGCCTTCAATATAGTGAATGCGTTCTGGATTGGATGGTGCGTTGAGTCCAGCGAGTTCGACGGTGCCTGCGGCTCGCAGGCCATGGGCCATTGGCACCAAGAAGAATCCCGCATCGGGTAGCCCGATAACGTGATTGATCATCTGGCCGTCATCAGGGAAAAGCACGTGGTACCCGCGTTCGGTATCTAATGGCAGTGACTCGAGTGTGTCACCAAGAAAATGTCCTGACCAGGCGCCCGCCGCAATCACGACTTGACTAGCAGTGTAACTCGCCTGTTCTCCAGATACCTTTAACTGGTCTTTCGACCCCTGTTCGATCCGATGCAGATCGTCGCAAATCAATGTGCCGCCGTCGCGACAGAATTGCTCTACCATTTTCTGGGTCATTTGTTGTGGGTCCATCAGGTGAAAACCCTGACTGTAGACATAGCCATGTGGGAAACGACCGGCAAGCGCTGGCTCCAGTTCGTCGATCTCACCCTGTTCGAGTTCGACCAGATCGTTACCCAGTAGTTGCTGACGAAGTTGTCGGTTGGTCTGATCGTTTTGGTAACTGAGAGCGGTGGAATAAACAGATAGGAAGCCCTGTCGCGCCAGCAGATGCTCGGCGCGGGCAGCCCGGAATAATTCCAATGCTTCATCTTCCGCGTGTCTCAGCAAACTGGCGAGTGCTTGCGAGATTGCACGGGAGTGGTGCGGTCGACAGTGGCGCAGAAACTGCCATAGCCAAGGGATCATTGTGGGAAGGTAAGACCAGGAAACAGAAAGTGGTTGACGTCGCCCCAAGAGCAGTCTGGGTAGGTGGCGCAGAAGCTGCGGTTGATTGATGGGAATGCAGCCAAAGCGAGCAATGGTGCATGCATTGCCATAGGTCGTCCCAGCGCCTGGTGTGTTGCGTTCGATCAAAATGACCGGACAACCAGTACGCTGTAGGTGCAGAGCGCACGATGCGCCGACTATGCCGGCGCCGATAACGACAATAGGGGCTGAGTGTTCCATCTAGGATGTCAGTGGGTATGGCCCAAACGGGCGGTGGGGCAAAGTATACGTCGACGGGACGCGCAAGTCGGGCACTGCGGCGCCTGCCACAGAGCGGGTGGCTATAATCACACCACCTTGTTACTGGCGTGACGGTTTATGAAGATAAGACAACGAGTGGATCGCTTATGCGAGCGGCTGTATGCCACACCGCAGTATCCAAGTCAGGGTGCAGTGGTCTTCGTCGACCTTGAGCGGCAGGAAATTCGTGAAGCCTACTTGTCCAGGGCAATGCTGCGAGATTTGCTAGGCGGCCGCGGTGGTAATCAAATAAGTTTCATGCGGGCGATCTCTGGTGGTTAAGTGAGTCGAGACTTGTCCTCTCTACGTGTCGATGTGCCGCGGAAATATAATGCGGCACAACATTTTGTAGATCGCCATATGGACGTCGGTCATGGCGAACGGATTGCGTTCGTCGATAATGCAGGTCAGCATACCTATGCTGATTTCGTGAACCGTGTCGGGCGAACCAGCGCAGCGTTGGCTACACTGGGTGTGGACAGAGAGCAGCGTGTCCTCGTGTGCATGCTCGACACCCTTGAATTCGCGGCTGTGTTCTGGGGTGCCATCCGTATCGGGGCGGTCCCCGTGCCAGTTAACACGCTGCTGACGGCATCTGACTACGACTACATGCTGCGTGACAGTCGGGCGGTTGCTTTGGTGGTCAGCGACGCGTTGTATGACCGTTTTACTGATTGCATAGAGGGCCAGCCCTTTCTGAAGCAGGTAGTGGTCAGTGGCAGTCACCCCAGCGGTGGCCTGGAATTGGACACCTTAATCAAGAGTGAGGCCGCGGCAGTACCAGTAGCTGAAACCTGTTGTGATGATGCGGCTTTCTGGCTTTACACCTCGGGCTCGACAGGCACTCCTAAAGGGGTGATCCATCATCAGTCTGACCTGATTCAAACGGCTTCTTTGTATGGTGACCAAGTGCTCGGTATTCGACCAGACGACCGAGTGTTTTCTGCCGCTAAGTTATTCTTTGCCTATGGTCTGGGTAACGCAATGACGTTTCCATTGCATGTGGGTGCTGGCGCTGCATTATTGGCCGAACGACCGACGCCGGATGCCGTGCTCACCGTGTTAAAGAGCCAGGAAAGTTCGATTTTCTTTGGGGTGCCGACGCTTTTCAATGCGATTTTGGCTAATCCGGACAACGATCGATCGCGCGTGTCTGACGCATTGCGTTTGTGTGTTTCCGCCGGTGAAGCGTTGCCGTCTGAGGTGGGGAAAGAGTGGGAGCGCCGATTCGGCGTACCGGTTTTAGATGGTCTCGGCAGTACTGAGATGTTGCACATTTTTCTCAGTAACCGACCCGGTGATATTCGTTACGGCACCTCAGGTAGAGCGGTACCGGGTTATCGATTGCGGATTGTTGATGAGGATAATCACGAGGTATCAACCGGGGATATGGGAGAGCTGCTGGTTAGCGGACCATCTGGCGCCTCGTCCTATTGGAATCAGCGAGACAAGACTGCACACACATTTGAAGGGGGGTGGATCCGTTCTGGTGATAAGTATGTTGTCGATGAAGACGGTTATTACCATTATTTTGGTCGAACCGATGACATGCTTAAAGTCGGCGGGATCTGGGTGTCACCTTTTGAAGTCGAAAGTGCACTGTTAGCTGAATCCCGGGTGTTGGAAGTCGCTGTGGTGGCTCAAGAAGACGAAGCGGGTCTAATTAAACCAAAAGCCTATGTGGTACTAAAGGAAAATATTGCGGTAACCGTTGACTTGGAAACAGAGCTTCAGGCTTTCGTTAAGACACGTTTGGCACCATTCAAGTATCCGCGATGGATCGAATTTGTCGACGATCTCCCGAAAACAGCAACCGGAAAAATTCGAAGATTCAAATTGCGTGAGACCGCGCCTGCAGAGTCCTGAATGGCATCGCTCGTTACTACAGGTCATCGCCTATTGTCGGTTCATTCATTTTCGTAGTTTGTTGGCAATACAGCTAAGGAAGCAGCGCTGTGATCACGCGTCTGTTGATGACACACAGTGGCCACTATCTATAGGATTACCGTCGGCCTATAACGCGGCGGCATTTACCACGGACGGCTGGTTTCGTAGCGGAGATTTAGCCTGTATCGACGATTTGGGGTGCATCCGTCTTACCGGCCGCACAAAGGATTTGATCAATCGTGGCGGTGTCAAATACAACCCGACGGATATTGAAGCGCTGTTAATGCAGAACGATGTCATTGATCAGGCGGCTATTGTGGTTATGCCGGATACAATATTGGGTGAAAAGGCCTGCTGCTTTGTTACCCTCTTACCGCAGATTCGATCTGTCGTTGACGGAGGTCTGTGTGTTGCTTGAAGGTGAGAATGTCTCTAAGGTGGAATGGCCGGAACGATTAGAAATCGTTGAGAAAATGCCGTGGACGCCAACAAGGAAGATTATCAAGGGAGAGTGTTAGCCTAACGGTTGAACACGAGTTAAATGGGGGTCTATCCCGCCTGTTGGTTGGTTGCCCAACAGTAGATATTTGGACATTCTGGATTCTCTGATGTCTGGGGTATGATTAACGTAGACGGAAGCCAGAATATAGAAACCGCGGTGCCGGCGATGCCGGATATCGTTATGACAACGCTGAAGGAGGAGCTGGAATGATGATGAGTCGTTTACTTAAGTATTTTGTTCTCTCACTGGGGTTGGTTGCGACGTCGGCATTTGCTGACAACGTGCGCATCGGATTTGTCACAACACTGACGACCCCGGCAGGCGCTATAGGGCGAGATATGGTTGATGCCGCAAACATCGCCTTGGATCATATTGGTCATAAGATGGGTGGCAAAGCCGTTGAATTTATCGTTGAAGACGATGGGTTTAAACCAGAAATCGGAAAACAGAAAACCGACAAATTGGTGAAACAAGATGACGTGCACTTTGTCACCGGATTTATCTGGTCACATGTGTTGCTCGCATCACGGAAATCTGCATTGGACGGAGGTAAATTTTTGATCAGTGCCAATGCAGGACCATCACCGTTAGCCGGAAAGTTATGCCATAAGAATTTCTTTTCTTCCTCGTGGCAGAACGATCAAAACCCAATGGCTACAGGGGAGGTTCTGAACAAGAAGGGTGTCAAGAAGCTATACATTATGTCGCCCAACTACGCTGCGGGTAAGAACATGGTGGCGGGTGTTGAGCGAACTTTTAAGGGAGAAATCGTGGGAAAAGACATGACCAAGTGGGGTAAGGACATGCAACTTGATTTTTCCGCAGAACTCGCGAAAGCCAAAGCATCGGGCGCGGACGCTATTTTTGTCTTTTACCCGGGTCCGGCCGGGCCGGCGTTCATCAAGCAGTATGATCAGGCCGGATTACGTGGAAAAATTCCACTTTACACGGTCTTTACGGTGGATGCGTTGTCTCTTGCGCGTTTGCAGAAAGCAAAACTTGGAGGCGTTCTTGGCTCGTGGAATACGATGTTCTGGGCACCAGATCTTGATAATGCGACGAACAAGCGATTTGTCGCTGACTTCAAGGCCAAGACCGGTCGATACCCAACGCATTATGCAGCACAATCCTACGACGCGATTATGTTGATAAAAAGTGGCGTTGACGCCGTTAACGGAGATACCAGCAACCAGGATGGTATTCGAGCTGGCATGTTAAAGGCGGACTTTCCAAGCGTGCGCGGCAAGTACCGCTATGGTTCCAATCATTTCCCGATCCAGAACTTCTATCTGCGGACGGTTAAAAAGGATGCGAACGGGGATTGGTTCGTTTCGCATGTGTCGACAGTGCTGAGTGATCATCAGGATACCTATCACGGCCAGTGTAAATTGTAATTGCACTCGTATTTGGCTGAATGAATCCGGCAGACAGGTGGTTGAACCCCTGCCTGCCGGAATCAGCCCCACGAGGCTAATGTTGTTTTCCACGGCGGTTTGACATCATCATGGATTGGACGCTGCTGACTGTTCAACTGTTGAACGGTCTGCAGTTCGGAATTCTGCTGTTTTTGCTTGCTTCAGGATTAACCCTGATTTTCGGCATCATGGATTTTGTCAATTTGGCTCATGGCTCGCTGTATATGGTTGGGGCATTTTTCTGCGCAACTCTCACCCAGTGGTTGGATTCATTTTGGTTGGGGCTACTGTTAGCGCTGCCGGCCACGGCTGTTGTGGGTGTTCTAGTTGAACTGATTGTCGTGCGGCACCTCTATGAGCGTGATCATCTCGATCATGTGTTGGCAACCTTTGGGTTAATTCTCGTTTTTGACACATTGACACAGATGATATGGGGGCCTGATGGTCAGGTCATTCCATTGCCCGCATGGCTGGATGGTCAGGTTTCACTGGGCGATGCCATCGAAGTGCCAACCTATCGTGTGGCGATCATTCTGACTGGCCTCGCGGTTGCCTTCGGATTATTCATTCTGGTGACGCGGACTCGACTTGGCATGCAAATTCGTGCGGGGGCATCAAATCGCAAGATGGTCAGTGCCTTGGGTGTCAATATCGGACTGTTATTTTCTATTGTTTTTGTCATTGGTGCCGTGCTCGCCGGTTTGGCCGGCATGATGATTGGGCCGATTACCGAGGCATCAATCGGAATGGGCAATCAGATCATTATTGTGGCGTTTGTGGTGATCGTGATCGGCGGCATCGGTTCGATCAAGGGCGCCTTCATCGCGGCTATTTTGGTGGGATTGATCGACATCATGGGGCGATCGTATTTGGATGTCTTATTTAAAATGTTTATGTCAGCACAAAATGCTGAAACGTCTGCTCCTGCAGTATCGGCAATGCTAATTTACATTCTGATGGCTGTTATTCTGGCTGTTCGGCCGTCAGGGTTATTCGGGCCCCGCGGACGCTGAGTTCGGTTCTTTTTAGCGATGAAAAGTCTTACGTTGCGCGGATGGGTGACACTGGTAGTGCTCGTGGCCCTGGCCCTATTACCGGTCTTTGTCAGCATGACGGGCCGGGAGTTTTTTCTTGTCCTTGCAACTCGATTGGTGATTCTGGCAATTGCCGCGGTAAGTTTAAATTTAATTCTGGGCTATGGACGGATGATTAGTTTTGGGCACGCCGCGTACCTGGGCATAGGAGCCTACGCAGTGGGAATTCCTGTCTATTACGAGATTTATAACGGTTTCATACACATAGGAATAGCGGTTGTTGTGTCGGCGGCCTTCGCCTTCCTGACAGGTCTGGTGTGTTTGAGAACTCGTGGTGTCAACTTCATCATGATCACCATGGCATTTTCAATGATGGTGTTTTTCGCCTTCGTTTCAATAGAAGAATACGGCGGAGACGATGGCTTGGTCATTGAAGTGAGAAGCGAGTTTGGACAATGGGTCAATCTAGAAAATGACACGGTGTTGTACTACGTTTGCTTTGTGTCTTTGCTGGGTATTCTTTATTTAATCCGACGCATCGTACATTCGCGTTTCGGTATGGTGATTCAGGGCGCGCGCGGTAATGAGGCTCGAATGCAGTCTCTTGGTTTCGATACTTTCCGCTACAGGCTGGTGTGTTACGTCATCGCAGGGGCGTTGTGCGGTTATGCAGGCGCTTTACTCGGTAATTTCACCAGTTTTATCAGTCCGGAAATGATGGATTGGACTCGATCAGGAGAGTTGATCTTTATGGTGGTGCTAGGTGGGACGAGCAGTCTCTTTGGCCCGGTTTTGGGTGCCGGTTTATTTATCCTCCTGGAGGAGATCCTTTCAGGATTCTGGTTGTATTGGCAATTGATATTTGGAATCTTTCTCATTTTGGTGGTCTTGTTCGCTAAGGGTGGTATCGATAGCTGGCTCGGCAGACGCCCGGAGCGCTGATATGGACGAGTCGGTGATTTTGGGTATTAAAGATTTGTACAAATCGTTTGGTGGCGTAGCGGCGACAAACGGACTGACCCTTGATGTGCTGGAACGAGAAGTCCATGCCGTGATCGGCCCCAACGGTGCGGGCAAGACTACGCTGGTGTCACAGTTAACAGGAGTGGTGTTACCGGATGCGGGTCAGGTTGTTTTCCGCGGCCGGGATATTACTCGGATGCCGGCCTACCGGCGGCCACATCTTGGTATGGCACGATCTTTTCAGATCACCAGCATCATTCACGACATGACGGTGCTTGAAAATGTGGTGTTGGCGGTGCAGGCGAAGGCAGGACACTCCTACCGGTTTTGGGAGTCGGCGATTATTGACGACCAGTTAACGGAGCCGGCCATGCGGGCACTGACTCAGGTGGGTCTTGAGACTGAAGCAATGCAGGTCGCAGGACCTTTGTCTCATGGAGAGCATAGGCAACTGGAGTTAGCGATGGTGTTGGCGACCGATCCGGAGCTGGTTTTGCTGGATGAGCCCACTGCCGGGATGGGGCGGGAAGATTCCACTCGTATGGTGTCTATGCTGGAATCATTGAAGGGCTCACGCACCATCATATTGGTTGAACATGATATGGATGCGGTGTTTGCACTCGCCGATAGAATCACTGTGATGGTTGAGGGTCGGGCCATCGCAACGGGTACCCCGGATGTTATTCGCGCTGATCGATTGGTGCGCGAGGCTTATTTGGGCGAAGACATAAATACGGCGATTAAATCGGCCAGAGAGACATGATGTTCGAATACGTGAAAATAAAAGTAAACGCATGCTAGAGGTCAACGATATCCAGGCGTTTTATGGTGCGAGCCAGGCCCTGTTCGGTACTTGTTTTAAAGTTAAACCGGGCCAGGTTGTGACGTTGATGGGCCGAAACGGAATGGGTAAGACAACGTCTGTGCACTGCATTATGGGGATGCTGCCTGTTCGAGAAGGTGAGGTGAGGTGGGAGGGACAAAAGATCACTAACCTACCGAGTTATCGGGTGGCGCAAATGGGCATCGGGTTGGTCCCCGAAGGGCGACAGATTTTTCCGAATTTGACGGTGCTGGAAAATCTTGTTGCCACGGCCAAGTTAACAAATAACAAGGCCCGAAACTGGGGTCTTGATCGTGTGTTGGATATGTTTCCTGCATTGGCGGTGCGTTTAAAAGGACCGGGTAACTTGTTGTCAGGGGGCGAACAACAGATGTTGGCGATCGGGCGTGCACTAATGACCAACCCTCGGTTGCTGATACTGGACGAAGCGACTGAGGGGCTCGCGCCATTGGTCCGGAGGGATATATGGACTTGTCTTGGTCAACTCAAAGCAGAGGGGTTATCTATACTGGTCATTGACAAGAATGTGCGAGATCTCGCTGCAATCGCCGATCATCATTTCATTATCGAGAAGGGGTGCATTGTCTGGCAGGGTGACTCGCGATCGCTTCTGGATGGCAGTGACGTAATGAGCCGCTATCTGGGTTTTTAAAGAAGTCGATTGTCTTCACAAGGCGGCTGCTGTTTCCACCACCAGGCTGAGTTTGGCACGTTGTTTACTGATGGTTAGCGGGTTACCGCCGATGGTGCTGGCGAATCCACATTGTGGGCTGATGCATATCGCGGCGGGGTCAATATGTAATGCTGCTTCATCGAAACGACGCATTAATGGATCGGTGTTTTCCAGGATCGGTGTTTTGGTTGAGATCGGCCCCAGCACAACGCGTCGGCCCGTTGGCATAAACCGTAGAGGCGTGAAATGGCCTGCTCTGGGAGAATCAAATTCCAGCAAGTAAGCATCCACTGTCAGCCCGTTAAAGAGTAGGCCAGCAACCGCTTCGTATCCTCCCTGGGGTAGGAAGTGTGCTTTATAGTTGCCTCGGGCAAAAATGCATTGCGACAGTGACACCTGGAGAAAGATCGCGAAGGCTGTCGTTGCACAAGGCGACGTAATCCTGAAGCAATTGGTCGGGATCGATATGTTTTGACGCCACCTCCACACGAACTTCAGGGTCACACAACATGGCAAACGGGACGTCGTCCAACTGGATGTAGGTTGACCCCGCGGCTGCGAGTGCTGCAATTTCCTGTCGATAGACCGCGGCAAGATCAGTGAAATAGCTTTTAGCATTGGGATACACAGCTTTCTCAATGCCTTGATCCACTCGCCACCAGTGCATGGATGGTGGTGAGGGCAGGGTGGTCTTGGGTGTTTGACTCGTTGATGCATGAACAAATTCAAATTTATCGACTGCGATGGCTTGTTGCCATCGCACAGGGTCGCTGACATGGGGTGCGGTGAATGCCTGTTCATGGCCGCATTCGTCACCAAACGTGAAAGCAGCATCTTTAATTTCCAGGCCATCAATCCGTTCAACAAAGCTCGACCAATAGGAAGCGCGGCGGAATTCGCCATCAGTGATTGATTCGAGTCCCACCGCTTCTTGGAGGGCGATAGCCTCCCGAATGGCATCGTCTTGGGCTTTAGCCAGTGAGACATCAGTTGCCTTGCCAGTTCGATGGTCACGGTAGGCCAGCATTAAGGAGGGTGGCCGGAGCAGACTACCCACATGATCCGTACGAAACGGGGGCCATTGTTAGTCACAGGTCGTGACCATTATGCGGGCGCGGCTCAGTGTTGGATGCGAACAAATTCAAAATCTTCCGGCTTGTTATCGATCATGCGGGCTGGCGGAGAGATCCAGGACGCATAACTGCCAGGCGCCGTTACGGACCTCATCAGGGAAGCGATGTAGGCCTTATCTTCAACTGACGGCAAGTACTCTTGTATATTTTTCTGCCACTTGGCCTCGTTAATAATTATTCCTTGCGGCGTTGCATTGATACTGGAGAACTCCCCAACATGTCGATTGAATGCAACGTGCGGCAGTTCGACACAAAACTCAATTCCTTCTTTAGCAATGAGTTGATTCCATCGTTCAACGCCTCGCGCGCAGTCGCGCACGTAATCATCGCGGAGTCTCATGTTGAGTGCGGGCAAAGCGGCTTCCTGGGTTTGCGTGATGACACCGTTGATCAAACGCATGACTGGGTAAGTCGCGTCGGTAAGGCAATGATCATCGTCAATATCATTTTCCTGATAACGTCCTTTAATGCCCGAATTGAAAAAATTAGCCGCATTGGTCGAAAGTTCTGATCCAAACAGATCCAGTGAAACGGAATAATGAAAATTGGCTTTTTTCTGAATAGTGGGCAGATCAATAACTCCTAGAGAGCGAATTTTTTCAATGTCATTCGGATCTTCGATGCCTGCGTCTTTCATTGCGCTACAAGTTTTTTGGATGACGCGGGAAATACCGCTTATGCCAACAAACATGTGATGGGCTTCTTCCGTTAACATAAATCGAGTGGTGCGTGACAGAGGGTCGAATCCCGACTGTGCCAGGCTTTCGAGTTGCATCTTGCCATCACGGTCGGTAAAAAATGTAAACATAAAAAAAGATAACCAGTCCGGTGTTTCTTCGTTGAATGCACCCAGCAGTCGAGGCCTGTCTGCGTCCCCCGAACGGCGACTAAGTAGTTCTTGTGCTTCTTCGCGGCCATCGCGACCGAAATATTTGTGAAGCAGATAGACCATGGCCCACAGGTGACGGGCTTCTTCAACATTTACCTGAAAAACGTTGCGCATGTCGTAAAGTGATGGGGCCGTTTGACCAAGGTAACGTTGTTGCTCGACCGATGCCGGTTCGGTATCGCCTTGTATGACAATAAGTCGGCGGAGCATGGCGCGGTATTCGCCAGGTAATTCCTGCCAAACAGGTTCCCCTTTATGCAGGCCAAATGGGATACGTCGATCCTCAATGGCTGGCGCTAACAGGATGCCCCAACGATAGTCGGGCATTTTGACAAAACCAAATTTGGCCCAGCCTTCACGCTCGACGCTAACGGCAGTGCGCAAGTAAACGGGTGCATCTTGAAAGCCTTCCGGTCCAGTTTGCTTCCACCAATTGAGGTAGTTGTTGTGCCACTGTTCGAGGCCGCGCAGCACTCGACGATCGGAAGCGAGGCCAACATTATTGGGTATCAAGGTGTCATAGTTGACGTTGACCGAATCAGTCATTGATTGTTCTCCGTTCGGGGTAGGGTTGATTACACCCGTTCCCGGTTGAACTCCCCTTTTTGGCCGCTTCCATAGCGCTTCAGCGCCCCTTTCTGACCAACGGCGTTGGGCCGTTGAAAAATCCAGTTCTGCCATGCGCTCAAGCGAGAAAAAATCTTTGTTTCCATAGTCTCGGGCCCAGCAAAACGCAGGTTGGCCTCCATCCCGATCATGGCGTCAGGTGAGAACGCGGCGCGTTCCTCGAGAAAAATTCGTATTTCATCATCCCAGTCAATTTCATCAAAGGCAAATGTTACTAATCCCATTGATTCGCATTCGTCACCTAGCAATGGTGCGTCAATCCTAGTTTCGGCTTCTTTCAGCAATTCCGGTTGTCCCAGGAAACGGGTCTCCAGCCTGGTTAGACCGTTAGACATTGGATACGCACCAAAATTGACGCTGGTAAGTAAAATGTTGGCGGGCGGTATGTTGGTGCCTTCGGGCATTCCGCTCAACATGTAGCTCCGGTCACTGGCAAAAAGTATTTCAGCGAGAGTTCCGGCAAAGCAGCTGCCAGGTTCGATGACGCTGATCATGGAACGGGAAGTTACATCGAGTCGTTTCAGCACACGCTTCCAGTACAGTCTGATTTCTCTGCAAAGCCAGTGAGCAGAATGCTGTTCCAGAAACTGGTCATAGGAGAGGACTTTTGACAGGTCACCGTGACTGGCAAACTTAAGCACCCCTATCTTTGGTTCGTTAAAGCGCAGATACAGGATCGCATCGTCTAATTCTCGGGCAGTGTTCAATGGCCAGAACCCAGACCCACTGTTGATCAACTCGGCCAGATCGGTTGGTGGAGGGGATTGGGGGCCCGATATGGTTAGCGTGGCAACCCCGACATCCCGCGAAATAGTCAGGTCGACTGCGCAATAGGCTAGATGATCAGGCGTAGACCGTCGTTTCAAGGGCTCCAGGACAATACCTTTTCCATCGCTTGGACGATCGGACGTCGCTGCTAGCTTTTGGGCACGTTTTTCCACGGCTGAATCGAAATCACTGGCCGGAACGATTTCATCTACCAACTGCCAATCGAGTGCCCGCTGGCCTTTGACACCCTCTTCCAGTGTGCAAAATACATCGGCTAAATCACGCCGGACGCGACGCTTGTCAGTGAGCCGTGTTAGGCCGCCTGTCCCTGGGAGAACCGCCAGCAGCGGGACTTCTGGCAGTGCGACAGAGGATGCCCCGTCATCGGCCAGCATAATGTAATCCGTAGCGAGGGCCAATTCGTAGCCGCCCCCGGCGCAGGCCCCATTAACGGCACATAGATAACGTTGTCTAGAATGAGTGCTCGCGTCTTCGATACCGTTGCGCGTCTCGTTAGTGAATTTGCAGAAATTGACTTTGAGATGGTGGCTGGCGCCGGCCAGCATTCGGATATTCGCACCGGCACAAAAGACGCGATCCAGATTAGAACGAATGACAACGGCACGAACTGCAGGATGCTCGAAACGCAAACGTTGGGTCGCGTCATAAAGTTCGATATCAACACCGAGGTCGTAAGAATTGAGTTTTAGCTGATAACCATCGAATAGGCCACCGTCCTCAGAGACATCAAGCCGCAACGTCGCGACGTCGCCATCAATTTCCAGATGCCAGTGCCGGTAACTTTCGGGGTCCGTCTGGAAGTTAATTTGCATTGGTATCAAGTCAACGTGCGGGGTCTGTAATATGACTGAATTATGAACTGATTAAGACCGTACTGCATCAGTTGTGAGGTGAAGAGCAGGTGTGCAAGGTTACGGCAGTCTATTAATTAGAGTGTGAATTGCACTGAGTGTCGCTGCCGGATTTTCGCGGTGAGGCGCGTGTCCACAGTTGGCGATAATGAAGCGGGTCACGGAGGCCCGGCAATATGTCTCAAGCTCGTCAAGTTGTTCGAGGCTGCCGTATTCGTCATTTACCCCTTGTATGGCAAGCACGGGTTGAGCGATATCGGACAAGTGTTTGCGAATGTCCCATCGTTCAAAATTCGGGTCTAGCCAGGCGTTACACCAACCCCAGAATGCGCAGTCGATGCCTTCCTTGTGGTGTTTCTCAAGGCGCGGGCGCAAATCGCCATTAACGAATGCAACCCGGGCCCGTTCGATGGCTGCCAACCCGGCCGGTTCGATAAAGAAATGCGGAGCTATTAGGACTAGCCCCCGCAGGCGATCATCGGAGTGAGCGCCAGCGTAGATAGCAGCAATGGAGGCCCCATCACTGTGTCCGAGAAGGATCCCACCATAGAAACCCACTCGGTCGAGTGCCGCGGGGAGCACCTCGAAGGCTTCGTCGTGCATATAAGTCGATGGGCGGGGTAGGTCGCACGGTGACGAAGATCCGTAGCCGCTGCGTGAAATAGGTAATCACTCGCAAACCGGTTGCCTCGGCGAGGCGTTCGGGGAAGTCATTCCACAGCGAAACATAGCCGAGGCCTTCATGAAGCATCACGATAGTTTCTTTGCGTGACCTGATGTCACCTACTGCGCGATACTCAAGCTTTAGATCGTTGATTGTCAGGGTGTTGTTGTTAGGCATGATGGGCCTGATATGGCGTCGCGCAGGTCAGATATGGCTAGGAGCAACAAAGTATTTGTTAGGCTGGGCACTTTAACGCGTTGAAATTGGTTGGCGCTTTCTTGCATTTCTGGATATGAGATCATGGCTCAAGATCAACGAACACCGGTGATTCTCGAACAACACGGCGCAATTGCTGTGATTACGATTTCTAACCCGCCGCTCAATACGTTATCGCATTCGGTCAGACTTGGTCTCGACCGTGTGTTAACTCAAGTCATGACGGATAGCGAGATCAAGGGCGCGGTTCTTTGCGGTGAAGGTCGCGCATTCTGTGCCGGAGCGGACGTCCGTGAATTCGATCAAGCACCCCAAGCCCCGAGTTTGCCAGACATTATTCGACTGATCGAGGCTTGCCCCAAACCAGTTGTGGCATTGATTCACGGAGTAGCTTTTGGCGGGGGTCTGGAACTTGCGTTGGGATGCCATTACCGGCTCGCAGGCAGCAAGGCCCGGTTGGCTTTGCCGGAGGTAAAATTGGGATTGATTCCTGGTGCTGGGGGTACACAGCGGTTGCCCCGTCTGGTTGGAATTGACGTTGCGATTGATCTGGTGACTTCTGGTCGGCCGGTGGGGGCCGACGAAGCGGCTGCGCTTGGCTTGGTTGATGCGCTCATAGAAGGTGATGAGATTGAGTTTGCGGTTGACTTCGTAGATCGTGGGTCAACGCAGTTGCCGGTGCCGCTGAGTCAAAGAGCGTCGCCAGAAGCTCCACCAACGTCAGTTTTTGTCGATAAGCGAGCCAGCGTCGTTCGCCGAGCCAGGGGACAGGAAAGTCCATTGAAGGCACTTGAATCGATTGAATTTGGTTTGAGCGTTCCCTTCGAAGAAGGCCTTCGGAACGAGCGTGCAGTATTCCAGGCATTGCGGACATCCCCCCAGTCACGGGCCCTTCGACACGCGTTTTTCGCCGAACGAGCGGTGGCTAAAATTCCAGGACTGGAAAAGACACATCCTCGCGATATCCAGCATCTCGGCATTGTGGGCGGTGGCACTATGGGCATCGGCATCGCGGTTTGCGCACTCAAGGCAGGGTTCAATGTGGTGCTCTTGGAGCGCACTCTGGCAGAAAGCACTCAGGCTAGAGAGGGGATCGAAGCCAGCCTGCAGGAATTTGTCGAGCGCGGTCGAATGACTTCTTCGGACCACACTGCAGCGTGTCAACGCTTGGTGAGCGATACGGACTACGGCTGTTTGTCTACTGTCGAGCTTGTTATTGAAGCTGTGTTTGAAGACATGGGGATAAAAAAAGAGGTTTTCCGGCGACTCGATAAGTACGCTCCGGAAGGGACTATTCTGGCAACCAACACCTCTTATCTGAATACCGATGAGATCGCAGCCGTTACCGCCCGACCAGAAGATGTGATTGGTTTGCACTTTTTCTCGCCCGCACAGTTGATGCGCTTGCTTGAAGTGGTTAAAGGCGAGAAAACGGCTCCCCACGTTGTAGCGACTTGCCTTGCCTTCGCGCGCCGGTTAGACAAGGTCGGCGTGCTGGCTGGTGTCTGTGACGGATTTATTGGCAATCGAATACTGTTTCATTACCGTAAGCAGGTCGATTACATGCTTGAAGATGGCGCGATGCCCTGGGAGATAGATCAGGCGATGGAATCATTCGGTATGGCGATGGGCCCCTTTCGAGTTATGGACCAAGCAGGGTTGGATATTGGATGGGCGAATCGGCAGCGGTTGGCACCCACGCGCCCTCGGCGAGAGCGCTATGTGGAAATCGCAGATCGACTGTGTGAACGTGGCTGGTTTGGTCGCAAGAGCGGCCAGGGTTGGTATGTGTACCAGGCCGATGGAACTGTTTTACCGAATCCAGAGGTAGAACCGATTATTCATACTGAGTCAGCGCGGCATGGTATCGAGCGACGTTTTTTTTCTGTGGAAGAAATACAGAACCGAGTCATGCTGGCTATGATTAACGAAGCAGCGCGGGTGCTAGAGGAGGGCATTGCGCTGAGACCCTTGGATATCGATATGGTGAAGGTTTTCGGCTACGGGTTTCCCCGATGGAGGGGAGGCCCGATGCATTTTGCGGACGAAACCGGGTTAGACGAGATCCTGAAGGCGCTAAAGGATTACGCGATGACAGACGATGTCTTCTGGAAGCCGTCGTCGTTGCTAGAGCAGTTGGTACGTGAGGGTCGTACTTTCTCTGATCTCAACTAGCACCGATAAGGCAACGCATTCTTTGACCGTATGGACGAGTGCCTCCGTTTCTAATCTCGTCAGAGATCAAAGAACACGGTTTCGTTTTTCCCCTGTAGCACCATATCAAATCGGTAAACACATGGCTCTTGTGTGGTTTCCTTGCGGCGGGCGATGAGTGTTTGTCGGCGCGGAGCTGGTACACACTGCTGTAGCACAGGATCGACGGCATTCGCTTTCACCTCGTCATCAAAATAGATGCGACTATGCAAGTGAATATTCAGCCCGCGCGCGAACAAAGCAAGATTGATGTGGGGTGCCATGGGCCGTTGGTTAAGATCCCCGACTGCTCCAGGCTTAATTGACTCTAACGTCCATGTCCCCGTGTCAGGGTCAGTCACGGAACGACCAAATCCGCTCAGGCCAACGTCCGCAGATTTGGCCTGAGGATCCGCAGGGTGTGCATAGCGGCCATGTCCATCCGCTTGCCAGAATTCAAGCAAGGCGTCACGGACCGTTTCGCCATTGCCGTCGATGATCTGACCTTCGACTCGAATACGTTGGCCGTATGCATGCGTGGAGGCCAACTGGTTACCATAGGTGCGAGAACGCGCCAGGATCCCGGAGACTGCGGGATAGAGTCCAATGTGCACAAAGGGTCCGACTGTTTGAGATGATGTTTCATGGTGTAGCGGGTCTTTTGACATGATTTACAACCCGTCCGGTCGATTTTCGAAATGCGTCTGTTTCGGACCGCGCAATACCAGGTCGAAGCGGTAGGCGAGACAGTCAAAGGGTCGCGATCGCTCCATATCGAACGCTGCAACGAGTCGAGATTGGGCGCTGCGATCGGGAATCGAACCGAGCATCGGGCAGTCTCGGATTAGAGGGTCCCCTTCGAAATACATCTGTGTTACCAGGCGAGTCGCGAAGGCAGGCCCAAAGATTGAAAAATGCACATGGGAAGGGCGCCAAGTATTGGCGCCGTTGGCAAAAGGGTAAGGCCCCGGACGGATAGTCAGAAACTCGTAATTGCCCAATTCATCGGTGAGGCAGCAGCCATAGCCGCTGAAATTGGGGTCGAGTGGCGCCTGGTAGTTATCGCTCGCATGTTGGTAACGCCCAGCGGCATTGGCTTGCCAGATCTCTATCCTCGTGGCGCAAAGGGGTGTGCCATCTTGATCTATGACGCGGCCCGTAAGCAAAGTTCGTTCGCCCAACGGGTCGCGATCGATTCGGGCATTTTGCAGCAAGTCTCGATCAATTAGATCGATCTCCTGTGGGGAAAAGGTTGGCCCAGTGATTTCCGACAAAGTGGGTGAGAGTGGAACCAAGGGTTGAGTGGGTGCGCGGTTCAGCGTCGATTTATATTCTGGCCACAGCAGTCTGGGTTGCACAGAGCGGTCACGGCGGCGAAATCCACTGTCCAGCAAAGGCGTCTCAGGTTCTGTTGACATGGCTTGTGGTTTGGTTGGTTCGCAGAGGAATCGAGTCAGTCGGTTATGCGTAAGAGACTAGCACCGAGATAAACATTTGGATCACACACTGTGGTCGTGCTTCGAAACGGAACCTACAGGCATGTCTGGCACCCACAGATAGCCGTCTGAGTCAACGAGATAGGTTTCACGCAGTCCATGGGCTTTGTCGGTCGGAGTTTGTATCACCTCGTAGCCAAATGCCTGGGCACGTCGTGCAGCGGCATCGGGGTCACAGCCATGTAAACGCAGTTCTAGGGCGCCCCCTCGTTGCGGAAATGCCTGAAGCCGCTTTCGCGCGGGGTGTTCGTCGTAGGTGTGATCGGCGTGCAATATCCACTCGGCATCATAACCACGGACAACAGCAAAATCCGAGTCGTTATAGATCGTTTTAACCATGAGAACCCGCTCATGAAAATCAAGAGCAGCGTCAATCTGGTGGACTATCAAGTTGACAGTCAGGCCGCTAAGGGAGTGTGCGTAGGCGTCTGCTGCCATCCATGGGACCCCCTGCCGACGCTTCATGACGGTTTGTCGCGTGGCAAAGAATCGCGTAACGCAACGATCTGATTAAGAACGAGTTGATCTTGTTGAGTATCTGAATCGACACAGAAATAGCCGATCCGTTCCAGTTGAACACGCGTGCCGACAGCGGCGTGTTGTAGGTTGGATTCTAGTTGTGCGTTATGGAGCACTGTGCGTGATGTCGCATTCAATTGATCTGTTAGTTCAATATTGGGATCTTCCAAGGGGTTCAATGAATAAAACAGCGGCTCGTAGAGTCTGGCTTGTGCCGGTAGCGCGTGTGCCGCCGATACCCAATGGAGTGTTCCTTTGATCTTGCGCTTATCTGATGTGCCGCCGCCACGGCTGTCAGGGTCGTAGGTGCAATGGATGGTTGAGATTTCACCGTTGGAGTCGCGGTCGACGCCAACGCAAGTCACATAGTAGGCATATCGTAGTCGAACTTCGCGCCCTGGTGATAGTCGAAAGAAACGCCGCGGTGGGTCCTCGAGAAAATCGGCTTCGTCTATGTATATTTCGCGCCCAAACATTACTTTTCGACTTCCAGCAGACGGGTCATTGGGGTGGTTGGGAATATCAAATGCCTCGAAAACTCCGGCGGGATAGTTGTCGATGATTAATTTGATTGGCCGTAGGACACCGAGTGCACGCGGTGTTGTTGGTTCCAGCGATTCCCGAACGCATTGTTCAAGGACGCTCATCTCTATGCGTTGATTCTTTTTCGTTACACCGATTCGATTACAGAAATCCCGAATAGCGGCGGGGGGGTAGCCGCGCCTGCGCATTCCCGCCAGTGTTGGCATTCGGGGATCATCCCAACCGTCAACTGCACCTGCGTTTACCAGTTGAGTCAGTAAGCGTTTGCTCATGACCGTGTAGTCCAACTCAAGACGTGAGAATTCTATTTGTTGAGGGTGGCAGGGTGCAGTGGTGTGATCCAACACCCAGTCGTACAAGGGGCGGTGGTCTTCAAATTCCAGTGTGCACAATGAATGGGTTATACCCTCAAGCGCGTCGGATAGTGCGTGCGTGTAATCGTACATCGGGTAGATACACCACTCACTGTCGGTTCGTTGGTGAGGCTGATGACGAATGCGATACAACGTCGGATCGCGCAGATTCATGTTGGGTGAGGACATATCAATTTTTGCCCGCAAAACATGCGCGCCATCAGGGAACTCTCCCGAGCGCATTCGCACAAAGAGATCAAGATTTTCAGTGGTGGAACGATCTCGATAGGGGCTGTTACTACCAGGTTCAGTGAGTGAGCCACGGGAAATGCGCATTTCCTCACCATCGAGAGAACACACGTAAGCTTTTTCATTTCGAATCAGCTCCACTGCCCATGCGTAAAGTGATTCGAAGTAATCCGAGGCGTGTGTCAGCCTGTCGTCCCAGTCAAATCCCAACCAGCGCACATCGGTCATGATGGCGGTGACGTACTCAGCGCTTTCTTTGAGGGGATTGGTATCGTCAAAGCGCATGAAGCACTTGCCCCCATAAACTTCTGCTATTCCAAAGTTCAGGCAGATAGATTTTGCATGGCCAATGTGAAGGTGCCCGTTAGGTTCGGGCGGAAAGCGCGTGGTGACCGTTAACCCAGGATTTTCTTGTAGGGCAGCTTCGATAATCTGGTCAATAAAGTGGCTCATGAGTCACCGTTTTTGGTCGGGCCGGGAGTCTGTGGCGTTGGCACCTTTGAGTGATCGTCAGTTTAGTGCAAAGGATGCCGGCCTCGGGTAAATCCGGCCGGGGATGGAAGAAACAACCGTACGGAGACCGTTTTACCAGGTAGTAGGGCTGGAAAGTGCTGAGGGTTGGGAAGAAAAGTAGGCCGCTAAGTCTCGCATGTCGTCCGGAGACAGTCCGGCCGCCATGCTTTTCATGATCAGGTTATTTCTCGCCCCAGATTTATAATCCGCCAGTGCGCGAATCAAATACTCTGGGTATTGCCCGGCGAGAATGGGAAACTGAGGATTGGCGCTGTTGCCGTCAGCGCCATGACAGCCTGCACAGGCCGCTGACTTTTCTTTTCCGACATCAGGGTCACCGCCTGCGAGCGCGGGCGTGGTGATGACGGATAACGCAAGTGTGAGCGGTAATGCGAAATAAACCATTCTAATCATGACAGCTGGGACTCCTGTTGGGTCAGGCCGTAATCGTTATGTCGTGTGGTCGTGTTGGTTCAAGACTAATGTTTACCGAGAGTCATGAAGTAAGCCGCAATATTTTCCATGTCAGCATCACTTAGAGTTGAGGCCTGCGCTTGCATTGTAGGGTGGGAACGGCTCTTGTTCCGGTAGGCTTTAAGGGCAGTGACAATATAACCTGCATGTTGGCCCCCGAGCTTGGGAACACGATACGCTGGGTAAGCATTGCGCATGCCCGGGGCACCGTGACAGCCCATACATGTGTATGCCTTTTCTTGACCGGCGAGGGGATCCCCGTCGGCTGTCGCCAGGCTACTCATCATGATGGCCATTACGCCGAGTGCCGTCAGCCATTTGTGTTTCATTCGCTCGAAGCTCCCGTCTCCTGATTACAGGGGCCGAACTTTAGGCAAGAGCTCTCATCGATGCAACTGTGGCGCCAGCGGCGATGCGTCTCTTTTGCCTATCGCAGGTCCTGATGGGCATATAAGTCGACGGTGGTTGGGGCCCGAGGCTGCAGTCGTTGTGGCCTTCGCTGACCTCGCTCATTGCTGTTGTGGTTGCCTGCGGGGCACGGCATCGGGAACCCACTGGCCGATCAATCTTGATTCAAGATCGTTTTCGTGCTAACCCTAACCCAATCGATAATAAAAAATTCACGTATGTCTGGCATGTCTAGCGGTCATTTAGCTGATGTTGGTGTGCCGCGAGGTATGACAAGAACGGGTTACCACAGAGTTGGATGGAGGAGGCGAGATGACAGAATACACAACGACTGATATCAGAAACGTAGCCCTCGTCGGTCACGCGGGCTCCGGAAAGACGTCTTTGGCTGAAGCGCTACTTCATAAGGCCGGTGCGATCACTTCAGCCGGTCGGGTTGATAAAGGCAATACAACCAATGACTTTGATGTTTTAGAAAAAAAGCACCAGCACTCACTGGAAGCGTCAATCTCGGCTTTTCACTACGATAAGCATCAGATCAATTTGATTGACACACCGGGCGCCCCAGATTTTATCGGCGTAACCCTCGGTGTTTTGTCGGCGGTCGAAACGGTGGTCGTGGTCGTCAATGCGGCCAGCGGAGTTGAAGGCACAACCCGGCGTATGATGGAGTGGGCGAAAAACGCGGACCGCTGTCGTATGGTGGTAGTGAATAAGGTCGATGTTCCCGGAATCGATCTGGCGGGGGTGTACGATGAGATTCGTGAAGCTTTCGGTCGAGAGTGTCTGGCCGTCAATCTGCCCGCGAGTGGCGCCACTACTGTGGTCGATTGTTTTTTTGATCCTGCCGGTGATGCTGATTTTTCATCGGTGGAGGAGGCACATACGGCGATTGTCGATCAAGTGGTAGAGGTTGATGAGGAGTTGATGACTGTTTACCTGGACCAGGGCGAAGTGTCACCAGATCAATTGCATGACCCGTTCGAGCAAGCAATGCGTGAGGGGCATTTGGTGCCGGTGTGTTTTTTATCGTCTGAGACTGGTGCCGGCGTTGCGGAATTACTTGATGTGATCACTCGCTTGATGCCCAATCCCAAAGAAGGCAACCCCCTCAAGTTTGTCAACGGTGCGCAGGAGGGGGCGGCGTTAGCGATCGCTGCTGATCCTGAGAAAGCTCTATTGGGGCACGTATTCAAGATTGCCTTTGACCCATTTGTCGGTCGTCAGGTCTATTTCCGAGTGCATCAAGGAACAGTCAAAAAGGACGAACCATTGTTTGTTGACGATGCGCGTAAGGCCATCAAGGCGGCAAATATGGCCAGCCCCTTTGGCAAGGAGTCGCGGGAGCGCGCATCCGCGATTGCTGGCGACATCATGATGTTAGCTAAAGTCGATGGTATTCACCTCAATTCGATGTTGCAATCAACTCAGAACGATACGCAGCCGCGGCTCGAACAGCAGGCCTTGCCGATGCCCATGGTGGGTCTATCGGTGACGCCAAAGAATCGTGGCGATGAGCAGAAGATAGCCGAAGCGTTGGGCAAGTTAATCGAATCGGACCCTTGTCTTCGCATTGAGCGGAATGCTTCTGCTAATGAAACTGTTCTCCGTGGCATGGGTGATCTTCATCTTCGTATCGCGTTTGAACGAATGAAGGAGCAGTATGGTATTGAAGTTGAGACGGCTGTTCCTACTATCCCATACCGGGAGACTATCTCTCGCAAGTCAGAGGGGCATTGTCGGCACAAGAAGCAGACCGGTGGTGCGGGTCAATTTGGTGAGGTATATCTTCGTGTTGAACCTATGCCACGTGGGGAGGGGTTTGAATTCGTCAACGCGACAGTGGGTGGTGTGGTTCCATCACAATTTATTCCGGCGGTAGAAAAAGGCGTGCGACAGGTTCTGGAAGGCGGCGCTTTTGCCGGGTTTCCAATACAGGATGTTCGCGTCACGGTCTACGACGGGAAATATCATGCGGTTGATTCAAAAGAGATCGCATTCGTGTCTGCAGGGCGCAAGGCTTTCCTCGATGCGATAGCTAAGGCCAATCCTGTTGTTCTTGAGCCGATAGCAGATGTTGAAATCACAGCACCGAGCGACAGCATGGGCGATGTGGCAGGTGACCTTTCTTCGCGACGTGGCCGGGTCTCCAATACGGACTCGCTTGCTGCAGGTGTGGTCGCGATTTCTGGTCAGGTTCCACTGGCCGAAATGGAAGACTATCAGTCGAAACTGAAATCGATGACCGGCGGAGAAGGTAATTTTTCGATGCACTTTAATGCCTACGAGCCTGCCCCGTTGGATGTGCAGAAACGACTCAGCAACGCTTTCCAACGACCTGAAGAAGAGTAGGACTTTTCGGTAACGGGATAAAACGTCGTCTTTACCGGCGGTGACTCGAATCCGGGTGGTATACTCGCGCGCCTTTTTCGTTCAACTCGTTGTGGTTACAAAAGGATAACTCGATGACGCAACCGAATACGCTTGATCTTAGAATTGCTGAGATACGGGATGTGTCCTGTGCTGCCGTGATATGTGAAGAGCATCCGGTTTCCCCAAGGGCCGCGGAGTTGATCAGGTCAACCCGCGAGGCCGTGCATCATATTCTTGAGGGCAAAGATGATCGACTACTGGTCGTTATTGGACCGTGTTCGATTCATGATGTCGATGCTGCCCGTGAGTATGCAGATCGTCTGCTGACGCTTCGTCAGCGTTACAGCGAAGATCTTGTCTTGGTAATGCGGGTTTATTTTGAAAAGCCACGCACAACGGTAGGGTGGAAGGGATTAATCAATGATCCAGACCTGAATGGGACGTTCCTGATAGAGAAAGGACTGCGTATTGCGCGTGAACTTCTGTTGGACTTAAATGGAAACGGTGTGCCGGCAGGCACTGAGTATCTTGATTTGCTAACCCCCCAATACACCGCTGATCTTGTTAGTTGGGGGGCAATTGGTGCACGCACGACAGAAAGTCAGCTTCACCGAGAACTGGCGTCTGGTCTGTCTTGCCCAGTTGGTTTCAAGAATGGAACCGATGGCAATCTAAAAATTGCAGTTGATGCGATTTCGGCTGCAAACCATTCACATAATTTTCTTTCGCTCACCCATGCGGGACAGTCGGCTATTTTTACGACCAGCGGAAATCTGGATTGCCATCTGATTCTGCGCGGTGGCACAGAACCAAACTACGATGGCGAAAATGTAGAGGTAGCGGCGAATCTACTGCAACGTGCTGGATTGCCGCCGCGGCTGATGATCGACTTCAGCCATGCCAACAGTCTCAAGCAATATGAACGACAGTTACTGGTCACTCAGGATGTAGCGGGGCAGGTTGCAGCAGGGGATACCCGAATCATGGGGGTTATGGTAGAGAGTCACATCGAGTCTGGCAGGCAGGATATTGTCCCTGGCCAAGAGTTGCAATACGGCGTCAGCATTACGGACGCCTGCATTGGATGGGAAGACAGTGTGACTGTGGTCGAACAATTGGCCGAGGCGGTTCGATTGCGTCGCACCGTCAATGGCTCTGGTACCAAGGTCGGATGACTAAGGCCGGTCGGCGAGCGGACCGACTGATAGGGGCGCGTATGAGTCGCTTGAGTTGGCTTTGATTAAGCCCTATCAGTCAAATCAACTGCAGCCACGTTACGTTGATGATGAGGGGGAGCGGGCACGGCTTCAGGTTGAAATACGCAAGTACGCTGCTTTGACCATCAGTTCGGCGGCCGCTGCCAACGCGGTAATGTTGGGAGCGGGCTATTTCACACCGCTAACCGGCTTTATGTCGAAAGCTGACACGTTATCAGTTGCGGAGTCTCTGCAGACCACCGAGGGACTTTTTTGGCCGGTACCGATTCTGAATCTGGTTAGAGAAAATTCATTTGAGCATATTGGCCGGAGCGTTGCCCTGTGCGACCCCAATCTTGAAGGACACTCGGCATTAGCGATACAAGAGGTTGATCAGGTTGAGGAATTAAGTGATGCTGAAATGGGTCACATTGCTTTCCACACATTTGGCACAGTCGACCCCCAGCACCCGGGGGTGGCTGCATTGCTTGCGCAGGGGCGCTACCTGTTGTCGGGCCCGATTCGGGTGTTGAATTACAGTTACTTTGAGCAAGAATTTGCTGATACGTTTCGTACAGCGGGCCAGATACGAAGTGAGATCAAACAGCGTGGCTGGCAACGGGTGGTGGCGTTTCAGACACGCAATCCCATGCATCGCGCGCACGAAGAATTATGCAAGATGGCAGCCGATGCTGTAGCGGCAGACGGTATCTTGATTCATATGCTGCTTGGAAAGCTTAAGTCCGGTGATATTCCCGCAAAGGTTCGCGACGCCGCGATTCGTAAGATGGTCGAGGTTTACTTTGAACCCAACACGGTGATGATTGCGGGATATGGATTTGACATGCTGTACGCGGGGCCTCGCGAAGCATTGTTGCACGCGATCTTTCGTCAGAATGCCGGGTGTTCTCATTTCATTGTTGGACGAGACCATGCAGGGGTTGGCGATTACTACGGCG
This sequence comes from uncultured Gammaproteobacteria bacterium, assembly GCA_905612355.1. Classification (GTDB taxonomy): domain Bacteria; phylum Pseudomonadota; class Gammaproteobacteria; order Arenicellales; family UBA868; genus UBA11791. The sequence continues at coordinate 9,182 of CAJQRU010000005.1, read as the reverse complement.
CGTTTGATGCCCAATCAATATTTGATGATGCTGTGCCGCTCGATACGCTTGATATTGAAGTCTTCCGGGCGGATCATACGGCCTACTCTAAGAAACTCAAGCGGGTGGTTATGATGCGTGATGTAGAAGATCATGCCGCGGAGGATTTCATTTTTTTGTCGGGAACGCGGGTTCGGGAAATACTGGCGGCAGGAGAGTCATTGCCACCAGAGTTTGCTCGACCCGAGGTCGCAGCGATCTTGCAACGGTACTTTACTGAATCGAATTAACAGGGATGCTGTTCGAGTCAAGGCTATCCTGAGGCAATCTCGACTTCACAGGCCATCGATCTGATCTGCGGGAATGCTTTCTGTTTCGAGCATGATTGGAATGTCGTCTTCAACACGGTAAATGCGGGTCCCGTTAGTGGTGATCAAACCCTCACTTAAACCGGTGTCGACCACTGTGCCGTCGAATGTGCTCACTTGACCATCCGCAATCGCTGCATTCACACGATCCAATTGGTCGAGTGACAGCGGGGTGACTGGGTGTTTGGTCACCGGGCAACACAGTATTTCCAGTAGTTTGCGGTCAATTGGCATAGGTCTTGAGTCACACAGCGTTAAACGCCGCCTGTGGTTGGAGCTAAGTATACTGTGGGTGGGTGAGGCAAGCACCTTGATTACAGGCACATTGCCTCATTGATTGGTTATCAATTCACGGGCACTACTTTAATGTCATCGAATTCAAAAACTGCTGTTACCGCGGCCATTATCGGCAATGCTGTCCTGACAGTACTCAAGTTCGGTGCTGCTGTAGTTAGCCAGTCCCCCTCGATGATGAACGAGGCGATCCACAGTTTGATGGACACGGCCAATCAGTTATTTTTGTTGCTCGGGCTTCGCGCTGCAGCGCGCGGTGCTGACCAGTTATATGCTTTCGGTCATGGGCAGAAAAAATATTTGTGGAATCTATGGAGCGCGATCGGACTGTTCTCGATTGGCTGCGGCCTAGGATTGGCGCACGCGTGGCATAGTTGGACAAGTCTGGCGAACGCAACTCAGATAAGTGGATTTGGTAATGCAACCACATTGCTGGTTGATCCGGTGTGGATTTCAGGAGTCGTTCTGTTCATTGCATTGGTGGTGGAAGGCTATGTATTGCGGATCGCCTGGTTGGAATATGTCTCACGGCTGGATTCGCAATTGAGTGCGCGACCGTTTCGTCAATTGATGCAATGCAAGGATTCCACGTTGCTTGCGGTATTGCTGGAAGACGCGATTGCTGTTACAGGGGTTGTTTTCGCTGCGACCGGTATCATGCTCGCGCGGATATTGGATAACCCACTATGGGATATCACCATGTCGGCTGTGATTGCTGTGATGCTCGGTGTTGCCGCCGTTGTGTTGGGTCGAATCAATATGCGTTTTCTGAGCGACATTCGGGACGGTGAGGCAGAAAACTTATTTGCAGAAATCGTCGAGACTCATCCGGAGATTGAGCGCTGTCACGATGTGAGAAGTATCGTGATTGATGAGCACCATACGGTACTCGTGGCGGAAGTGGAGGTACGTGAAGAAGTGATGTTGGCGGGGTTGCGGCAGGAGATCGATCGCCACGAACAATTTTTGCTCGAACGGGTTGCGCCAGATAGAAGAAGTGATGTGGCTTTGCTCGAGTATATTGCGGACCGTTCGGTAGTGGAGGCCACTCTGGAACGGACAGAACATATTATCGATGAGCTCGAGAAGGCGTTGCGGGGCCGCTGTCCGCGGGTTTCGCATGTGACCATCGAAATTCAAGGTATTGTTGAAGTTAGTCCTGAGTAATGCCGCAGTCTATCGATTAGGACCTCACCTCGAATTGCAATGGTAGGATGTCGCTACGTCATCGAATCATGAGAGTTTGGTAATGAGAAAATGGTTAATGCTGGTTGTAGTGGGAATGTCGGTGTCGGTGTCGGTGTCGGCTGGCGCTGACGATGCGGAGATCAAGACGTTCGGGCAAAAGTTCAGTTACGCACTTGGCTATCAATTGGGCAGTGATTTGGCAGACCAGGTGTTGGGGAAACAACTTGAGTTGGATGCCGAGCTATTTGCCCGGGGCATTGCAGATGTGCTGTCGGGTCGGGACCCGGCTCTTAATGCACAGGACATGGAAGCAGCCTTTGAGGAACAGCGCAAGAAAATCCCCCCAGCGGTGTCACTTGCCGAGCGAAACAGTAAGGACGGTGAGGCGTTTCGGGCCGCCAACCGCCTCAAAGAAGGAGTCGTTGAAATGGAGAATGGGTTGCAATATCGCGTGGTTAAGGCTGGTAGCGGCGCGGTGCCCACGCTTAAGAGCAAGATGGCGGTGCATTATCGTGGCCGGCTGACCGACGGCACGGAGTTCGACAGTTCCTACAAACGGGGTTACCCGGTTGTGATGACCCCGAATGGACTTATTCCTGGATTTCGCATGGCGCTCCTGAATATGGTGGAAGGTGACACTTGGGAAGTTGTGATTCCACCGGAACTTGCTTATGGCCCATCCGGAGCGGGTCAGATGATTGGCCCGAGTCAGACGCTCGTTTTTGACATTGAACTGCTGGAGATTAAATGAGAAAAATTGTTGGGAATGCGTAATGTGGAGTTCAGCGTCCACTAGGTGCCAGCATTCATCAGAATAATACCCATTGTTACCATCACGGCCGCTGTCAGTCGGATGGGTCCGAAGCGTTCCTTAAGTAGGCGGGTGCCAATCAATGCAGCCATGACGACGCTCGTTTCCCGAAGAGCCGCAACGATGGCGATGGTGTTGGAGTTCATGACATAAATGACTAACCCATATGCGCCCGCCGCAGCGATTCCACCACCCAGCAGGCTGCGCCAGTTGCACTTGAGGTAACCGCCCAGTTGTTGACGACGGATGAAGGCTATCAACAAACCGAAGGTCACGGCTTCGAGCATAAATAGGCTCGCGATGTATCCCAGTGCATTGCCAGAGTGGCGAACGCCGAGTGCATCAGTCAGGGTGTATGCTGAAATCCATATGCCTGTAAGCAGGGCAAACGAAAGTGGTTTCCATTGGTGCCGGTCAGGAAGGCCTTGTTCTAGGCCAAGAGTGATGATCCCTCCCGAAACAATAAGGACCCCCAGGAGCGTGGTACCGCTGATGAGTTCGCTGGCGAACACCACGGCGCCACCGACGACGATCAGCGGTGCGGTGCCTCGAGCGATGGGATAAACATAGGACAGTTCACCCACTCGGTACCCTTGGGCTAAAGACCAGTAGTAGCCCCAGTGAAGCATCACCGATAGCCCGAGATAAGGCCACGCCGCTCGGGCGGGCCAGTTAGCAAATGGCAGCAGAAAAACACAAATTGCCCCGGCCACGATATGTATAAGGGCCAGGCCGAGCATTTTGTCATCGCCTGATTTGACAACCGCATTCCAGCTGGCGTGTAGCAGAGCCGCTACAAGAATCACCAGACAGGTGGTGCTAGTCATATTGAAGGGTTTAGGTTTAGTTTTGACAATCGGGCGCTAGGTTGCCAGATTGCGACCCTGACCGACCAGATGACGCAAATGTTTCCAGCTCGCGTTTGCTCAAAACATCAGTGCAGCCCAGAATCAGCCGCCATGACCTGGGCGCTGAACCCAGGTGGTTTGTTGCGGACTCCTAACATCTTTATGCGATGAATATACTGATTGCAGATAAATTCCCCGTGGCCGCGGTTGATCAACTGATTGCCGAGCAGCACGAGTGTTTGCTCCGTCCAGAGCTCGGGGAGGATAGCTTGACAGCAGCCTTGACTGATGTCGAGGTGCTGGTCGTTCGTAGCACTCAGGTGACCGCTGCGATGATGGCTTCCGCGGAGCGACTGCGTCTCATTGTGAGAGCCGGATCGGGGACCAATACGATTGACACGTTGGCTGCGGTTAAGCACGATATTGCAGTTTGCAATGTGCCAGGTCGTAATGCAGCGGCAGTTGCGGAACTGGCCATGGGGCTTTTGATTTCGATTGATCGAAAGATTCCTGACAATGTGTTTTCATTGAGAGCTGGGCACTGGAACAAGAAGTTCTTTTCCGCATCCAGGGGCCTCGTTGGTCGCCGAATGGGGATATTTGGTCTAGGGGCCACAGGTCTTGCGATGGCGCAGCGCGCCATCGGTTTTGATATCGAAGTTTATGCGATCGATCAGCCAGAACGTTTCGAAGAAAAACGTCGCCAGGTGAAGAAACTTGGCGTGAAATTGGTTGCTGATCAGGATTCGTTAATCGAGGTGTGCGACATTCTCAGTTTCCATGTCCCGGCGACGGACCAGACCCGCAATATGGTGAATGCCAGTTTTCTGGCCAAGCTTGGACCGGGAACCATCATCATCAATACCTCCCGTGGTGATTTGATAGATGAACCTGCTCTGATTGAGGTAATGGATAAAAAGGGTATTCTTGTTGGCTTGGACGTATACCGGGATGAGCCTGGCACTGCACAGGGTGAGTTTGACTCGGCACTGGCTCGGCACCCGAACGTTTATGGTACTCACCATATTGGGGCATCAACCACGCAGGCACAGATCGCCGTGGCGGCTGGTGTGCTTGAGGTGATTGATGCGTTCACCTCGGGGCACATGATTAACTGTGTCAATCCATCGACTGGGCAATGAGGTAACTTTGACTATGACTCGGGCACACAACTTCAGCGCTGGTCCTTGCACCTTGCCAGTAGAGGTGCTGGAAGCCTTGCAGGCGGAAATGGTTGATTATCAGGGGTCGGGCATGTCGTTGATTGAGATGAGTCATCGAGGCCAACATTTCGACGCGGTTTTTGAAGAAGCCATTACGCTGGTTCGAGAGCAATATGGTGTGCCGAATGAGTTTGAGATTTTGTTATTGCAAGGCGGTGCTACTTTGCAATTCTCGATGGTGCCAATGAATCTCCTTGGCGATGGCGCTCGGGCCGCTTACGTTAATTCCGGGCATTGGGCGAAAGGTGCCATCGCAGATGCTCGTTATTACGGGGACGTTTATGTGGCATGGGATGGTAAGGCTGACCGTTATGCTCGCATGCCAATCACCGAAGAGATTAAACTTTTTCCGAATACTCGTTATCTGCACATCACATCGAACGAAACCATCGGTGGCATTCGTTATTTCGAATGGCCAGAGGTAGAGGTGCCACTCGTAGCAGATATGTCATCTGACTACATGACACGACCAGTTCCGTGGTCGCGTTTTGATCTTGTGTACGGTGGTGTGCAAAAAAATCTCGGTCCGGCAGGACTCGCTATGGTGATCGTTCGTCGTTCCGCTCTAGATGATGCAAGCGATCAAATTGGGCAATATCTTCGGTATTCTGTTCAGGTGGACAAATCATCGATGTTCAATACACCACCGGTATTCGCCATTTACGTTCTCGGCAAGGTTCTGAAATGGATGAAGAAGAAGGGAGGTCTCGAGGGCATCGAGCTGGAAGCCAACCGCAAAGCATCGTTGCTCTATAACGCGATCGATGGCAGTGACGGGTATTACGACTGTCCGGTTACCCCTGCGTATCGGTCAGTCATGAATGTTGTTTTTCGCCTTCCCAATGAAAACCTCGAAGAACAATTTCTGAGGGAGGCTAGTGCTGCTGATTTGGTCAATCTGAAGGGGCACCGCACAGTCGGCGGGTGTCGAGCCAGTATTTACAATGCGATGCCGATAGAAAGCGTCGCGGTGCTAACTCAGTTTATGCAAGATTTCTGCAGCCGAAATCCGGCTTGAAAAGCATCGGGGTACCCGTGGGATCATGACGGACATCCAGCCATTTTCTGCCCATACGGTACTGCCGCCAATGGCAAAGTCAGTGGTAGCGCCGTACTACGATTCCATGTCGGGAGCGGAACGTTTCCAGTTTGCCGAAGGGCACCCAGACAATTATTTGAATGCGATGCGGTCGGTTGATGAGTATCCGTTAGGGGCGGCCCCATCGATGGATACCTTGATGGCCAACAATCGGCGCACGTTGGCCAGATTGTTGGCTGATGGGTCGTTTTCTCCGTGTCGTGGGTCCGCGCTCTATATATACCGGCAGGAGTCAAATAATCATGAGCAATCGGGACTGGTTGCGGCGGTGCCGTTGGCCGAGTACGAGCAGGGTCGTATGCTCCCCCACGAGCACACGCGAGGTGATCGAGAAGAGCAACTGACATGTTACTTGGAAAGCGTTCGGGCAAGTTCGAGTCCTGTGTGTCTTGCTTATTCCGGTCAAGCCAAAATTGCAACGCATCTTGATGAGGTGATGGACAGAGAACCGCTCCTTGACTTCGTTACCGACGATCGAGTGCGCCAAATGGTTTGGCAGGTGAGTGATCCAGAGAGGGTCACGGAACTACAACATGATTTTTCCAAGGTTGGTACGACGTATATTACCGATGGACACCATCGGGCAGCTGCTGGGGCGAAATTTGTAGCGCGTCAGATAGACGCAGGTCAGGTGTTGTCTCCCGATGCAGGCTGGGCTCAGCTTCTGGTGTTGCTGGTGCCGCTAGAGGATCTTCGATTGTTGTCTCATAATCGTTATGTGCGTCATCCCGATCGGTTTGATCAGGGCGCATTTCTGCGCGCGCTGTCGAGCGTGGTGGCGGTTGAAAAAATTCACTCTGAAACGATCGCACAGACCGGGCCGACTCGATCTGGGCAATTTATTATGTTGCTCGGAGGAGAGAATTATCGTCTCGATTTCGATCGGACCTGCTTGTCTAGCGAGCTGGCTACTAATTTGGACGTTTCCTTGTTGCAGAACCAAATTTTGGCGCCGTTACTTAACATCCGTGACCCCCGTGCTGATTCGCGTTTGGGTTTTCTAAGCGGAGAACTCGGTCTGGCAGGACTCCGTGCCTGCTGTGATAAGGACAGTGATGTCGGGTTTGTGTGTTTTCCGCCGACTGTTGAACAACTAACAAGCGTGGCTGACAAACGTCAGGTGATGCCCCCAAAGTCGACTAATTTCGTACCGAAGGCACGGTCAGGTCTATTCGTTCGAATGTTCTAGTCGGTCTCATGGCCTAAGCCCGTTCCCTGCGATTAAGTAAGTGCCTTTCAACAGGGCATTTGTATCAGGTTAATAAACCCCCGACAGCACAAGGATGTTGTGGTCGCGAATAAGGTCGTTTTTGTCGTGTGCACAGGTCGCATTAAGACGCACTTGATATGGTGCTTGACTGCTACTAGAGCTAGAATTCCGCGCGATTACAGTAGTCGAGTAACGCCATGAACGATGCCCCAGATTCCAACGTGCCTGAAGACGACGAGATCGATCTTAGGGCCCTGAGTAATGAGGAACTCGTCGAACAGATGCACGACGATCTCTACGATGGTCTTAGGGAGGAGATTGTAGAAGGTACCCACATCCTGTTGGAACGGGATTGGGCACCAGACAAAGTGCTTAACGATGCATTGGTGGAGGGCATGCGCATCGTTGGGATTGATTTTCGAGACGGCATACTTTTTGTACCGGAAGTTCTGATGTCGGCAAATGCCATGAAAGGGGGTATGGAAGTGCTGCGGCCTTTGCTCGCAGAAACTGGTGCCGTAGCGATTGGTAAAATGGTTGCCGGCACTGTTAAAGGTGATATCCACGATATCGGAAAAAATCTGGTATGTATGATGATGGAAGGCGCCGGTTTTGAAGTCATTAACATTGGCATCAATAACTCGGTCGAAGAGTACCTAGCTGCGCTCGAAGAACATCAGCCTGATATTCTTGGTATGTCGGCGCTGTTAACCACCACCATGACGTATATGAAAGTAGTCATCGACACGCTGATAGAAAAGGGACTACGCAATGATTACATCGTCATGGTTGGTGGCGCTCCACTGAATGAAGAGTTTGGCGAAGCCATCGGTGCAGACGCCTATTGCCGAGATGCAGCGGTCGCGGTTGAGACGGCAAAAAGATTGATTGCTGAACGACGTGGCACGCCACTGCCGGCCTGAACGGTTCTGATTGGGCAGATGTCCAATGACGCATCGCTGTTGATCATTGCCTGCGGTGCGCTTGCTCATGAAATCACTGCGCTGATCGAAGTCAATCGCTGGCAGCATGTGAGCATTCAGTGTTTGCCTGCGGAGTTGCACAATAGGCCGGAGGAAATACCGGGTGCCGTGCAGGCGAAACTCAATGAGATAGGTAAACAATTCGATCAGGTTTTCATGGCTTATGCGGACTGTGGTACGGGGGGGATGCTTGATAAGCTGCTTGAGGCAGAGGGTATAGAACGGCTCCCAGGCGCACATTGTTATGAATTCTTTGCCGGGACAGATCGTTTTGCCCAGTTGCATGAGCGTGAGCCCGGGACTTTTTATCTGACCGATTTTTTGGCGCGTAATTTTGACCGCTTAGTGATTCAGGGGCTTGGTCTTGATCGGTATCCAGAGCTACATGAACAGTATTTTGAAAACTACCACAGGTTGGTCTATCTCTCACAAGGGGATTCTGCCGATCTACTTGAGCGGGCCCGGGGTGCTGCCGCTCAACTGGGACTTGAATTCGAGCATGTCGTGACAGGTTATGGGCAGCTTGAAGAATCACTGATAAGGGTCGCTGCCCCAACGGCATGACAGCCCGATGGCAAAATTAATCACTATCTATTGGCGGGACATTCCATCGCAGATTGTTGCGAAGGCGGGTCGCCGTAGCACTAAGATACGTCTTGCCCATCGTTTTCAGGAAGCTATAGATCGCGCAGCAATGCGCGCGGGAAAGGGCAGCAGTGATGCTTATCTTAGTGAATGGCGCCGCGACTCGAGAAATTGCAGTGATGACCTCGAAGCCGAGGCACAGGCCGCTGCGGACAATCTAGATCAACAATTTAGTGACGGTGATTTACTCGTGTTGATTCGCTCAAAAGGTGTGGCTAGTGCTGCCGAGGAATAATAACAATGACCACAACATTAGTTAGTTCTGCCAAACGCGAGGTTCGCATAGGCTTTGATCAGCCATTTTGTATTATAGGCGAGAGAATCAACCCCACAGGTCGCAAACGTTTGGCGGAAGAGATGCGCAGCGGCGACTATAGCCGAGTCGAAGTGGAGGCTTTGGCCCAGATTGAAGCCGGTGCCCACATGTTGGATATTAACGCGGGTATTCCGCTTGCCGACGAGCCTCGGATACTGGCTGAGTGCATTCAATTGGTGCAGTCTTTGACTGATGTTCCTCTGTCGATTGATTCTTCT
>CAJQRU010000004.1 GCA_905612355.1 uncultured Gammaproteobacteria bacterium | reverse complement strand
GGAAAGAGGAGCGCGCCTGACAATGCGCGAGTGGTCTTTCGTTTGATTGGCGCGTTAGCGCTTATCCCGAGCGGCGCGTTGCTTTATTGACTGAACCCCGAGCAGCGCAGTGCCCATCACGATCAGGGTCGCAATAGCCAACAGCCAGATACCATGCGGGTGAGCATGAAACTGGGCAAGGAATGAACTGGCCCCTTCGTTGATCGCGTTGGCTGGGTGGGCCTGTGCGACGCCGGCATACAGCGCGGCGACCGCAGGAGTCATGTGACTGATAACTTTCATAACGCGTATCCTAATGCTACTTAAGCGGTGTGTCGTTTCGCGGTGAGCGCGATAGTGACTAGCCCATCATACTACCGAATCTTGCCCGCACTCAAGATGCGGGCCAGGTGCTGTGCCAGCGTAACGAGCCCCTCGATGATAGCGGTCATCCGTAGGGTTTGTTTGCTGGCGACAGTAGCCAGGCTCGGGTTGCGGTAAAGTTCGCTCCGATAAGGCAGCGTTAGAGAATACGGGCATGCTGAGTGTCGAACAGAACGACCGAGTGACGCAGACCACTCCGGGTACCCCGGCCGGTAATTTGTTGCGCCATTACTGGCAGCCTGTCGCGCTTTGTGAGGAGTTAGATCCATCACGCCCGGTGGTGGCGGTAACGGTGCTTGGTGAGTCGTTGGTGCTGTTTCGCAACGAGCACGGCGAGCTTGGGTTAATTGGCCGGGCTTGCCCGCATCGCGGTGCAGATTTGTGTTTCGGTAGACTGGAGGATGGCGGTCTTCGCTGCTTGTTTCATGGCTGGTTGTTTGATGTTGAGGGTAAGTGCCTTGAACAACCGGCCGAGCCGCTCGGCAGTACGTACTTTAATCACGTCCAACAAAAGGCATACCCTTGCCGCGAGCGTAACGGCATGGTGTTCGCGTTTATGGGCGAAGGCGAGGCGCCTCCTTTGCCGGCGCTGGATTGCCTGGACGCGCCGGATACGCATTCTTTTGCCTTTAAGGGGCACTATGAATGTAATTGGCTGCAGGCGCTTGAAGTTGGGATCGACCCGGCGCACGCATCATTTTTGCACCGTTATTTCGAAGCGGGAGATCCAGGGCTGGTTTATGGGCAGCAGTTTCGCGATACCGTCGGTGACTTATCTATCTCGATGACCACCTTGTTACGTGAGAATTCCCGTCCAGACATTGAGGTAGAGCGCACGGCGTTTGGGCTTCGCCTTCTCGCTTCGCGCGCGCTCGCGAGTGGTCAGCACCACGTGCGAGTGACTAACCAGATTTTCCCCCAGGCAATTTGCATTCCCATGAGTAACGAGATGACGATCACACAATGGCATGTGCCTATCGATGATCAGCATTGTTACTGGTACGCCATGTTCACCAGCTTTGGGGCACCCACCGATAAAGTGCAGATGCGGGCACAGCGACTGGAGTTGTACGAACTGCCGGGTTACACCTCGCGCCGCAACCGGAGTAACCAATACGGCTATGATGCGGAAGAGCAGCGAACCCGCACGTATACCGGTATGGGTGAAGATATTAATGTGCATGATCAATGGGCAGTTGAGTCAATGGGTGCTATTCAGGATCGCAGCCGTGAACACCTGGCCAAGAGCGATGCGGGCATTCGGGCTTACCGGACCTTATTGTTAAAAGCGATTGAAGCGGTTGAAGCGGGAGAGGCTCCCGCCGTTGGCACTGCTTCTGTGCCCAGTGAGGCACCGATTGCGGTTGATGCCATTGCGGACGGTCCACAGTGGCGAGATCATTGGCGGGTGGTTGACGCAAAGCGGCGTCAATTCTGTGTGTGGTCAGCCACAACCATCAAAGCAAAGACGACGACCGGTGGCAGCGATGAATGATTCAACCGGACGAGGAGATTTCATCGAACGCTTTGGTCTGTGGTCGGGCGCGCAACAGGCCGCCGCGGCTGATGTTGCGCACCGAACATCCAGGTCACTCGATACGCTGCGCCTGTCGTTTGCGGATCAGCATGGTGTGCTTCGTGGCAAGAGCGTGGTTGCCGATGGTGTCAATGAAGTGTTGCGTAACGGGTGTACGATCACCTCGACCCTGCTGGTTAAGGACACATCGCATCGAACCGTTTATCCGGTGTGGTCAAAAGGCGGTGGGTTCGGGTTGGCAGGGTTGACCGGTGGGCGGGATGTGATCATGGTGCCGGACCCGACGACCTTTAAGATATTGCCGTGGCTGGCGGGCACTGGTTGGATGTTGTGCGATCTGTATTTCGAAGATGGCTCGCCGGTGCCTTTCTCGACTCGGCAAGTGGGTCGAGAGCTACTGCAACGCCTGACGGACCGCGGGTATGTTTACCGCACGGGCCTTGAAATAGAGTTTCATGTCCTGAAAATCGATCAGGCACATTTAACGCCGGCCGATGCCACGCAGCCGGGGACTCCGCCTGAGACATCGTTGCTGGCGCAGGGGTTTCAGTATCTGACGGAAAACCGTCTGGATGAACTGGAGCCGGTCATCGATATCCTGCGAGAGCTGGCGGTCGGGCTGGAATTGCCGCTGCGTTCGATGGAAGCCGAGTTTGGTCCAAGCCAGATAGAGTTCACTTTTCATCCAGAAGAGGGCATGGGCACGGCAGATCTCATGGTGCTTTTTCGAAGCGCGGTGAAGCAGGTCTGCCGTCGTCATGGTTTTCATGCCACCTTTATGTGTCGACCGGGTCTACCCAATCTATTTTCCAGTGGTTGGCATCTGCACCAGTCATTGGTGAATCGAAGCGATGGGAAAAACGTTTTCATGCCGCACGACGACACGTCGTCGTTGTCGCCACTTGGGGGTGAGTTCCTGGCGGGATTACTTCACCATGCACCGGCGGCTTGTTTGCTGACCACGCCGACCATTAACGGCTACAAGCGTTATAAGCCTTTTACACTGGCACCGGATCGCATTGCTTGGGGTAATGAAAACCGTGGTGCGATGCTGCGTGTGATCGGTGGGCCGAACGACGCTGCCACGCGGATTGAAAATCGAGTGGGAGATCCGGCGGCGAATCCGTATCTTTATCTGGGCTCGCAGATCATCGCCGGCCTGTCGGGCATCGACCAGGCATTGCATCCGGGTGTCGCGACCGAAACGCCTTATGACAGTCCGGCGCCGGCGCTGCCAGCGAGTCTGATGGAGGCCATTGCGGCGTTTCGAAGTGACTCGGTGTTCCGTGAGGCCTTGGGCGCACGCGTCTCTGATTATCTCTTGACGATCAAAGAAGCCGAAGTGGCACGCTTTCTTTCGGAGGTGACCGACTGGGAGCAGCGCGAGTATTTTTCGCTGTATTAAGCCTCTCAGGCGAGATCGGTGCCGAGGTGAAACAGGCAGTCCCCGCGCTCGACGCGGCCGGGGATGCGTTTACAGATGACGAGCCCGTCGCTCGTAAAGGCCATCTCGGTGGGTTGTTGCCAGGGTGTTTCCGGGGTGTGAATAAAGCCCGCGCGTTGACCGGCCTTGACCTCGTCACCGAGCTCGACCGTGGGTTCGAATAGCCCCAACTCCGAAGCGTAAGTGAAGTAGTCGAATGTCGGTGCATGCAGCATGCGGCTCGCCGTATCGCTCGGCGCCACGCGCGGTGTCTTAAGGACTCCGATATGGTGCAGGACACGCATCACACCATCAGAGCAAATCTTTAGGCAGTGGGGCGTGACTGTGCCACTGCCGCCCATTTCCGTCGTGAACGAGAGCATGCCGCTTCGCTCGGCGGCGTGATTACTGTTACCGCCCCCGGCGTGACCGCGCGGAAAGAAAAAACTGTGCGGTGCGCCAAAGACCTGCATCATCTCGCGAACCTGGCGGTTGCGCGTCTCATCCTCATAAGTTGCTGACACGGTTGTCGGCAGATAATGCAGCGACGAGCCTCCGCTGTGCAGGTCGAGCCCAAAATCGGCAATTTTCATCAGCACCGTTTCAATAAAGTGCGCGATCATGAGCGTTGGCGAGCCGTCCGGATCGCCTGGAAACACTCGGTTGAGGTTAACGTCATCGATGGGCGAGGTGCGAAGGCCCGCTTTGGCGGCCGGGTAGTTGGCCATAGGGAAAATGATCACTCGGCCCGCGATATCCTGTGGCTCGAGTTCGCGCGCAAGACGTGTCAACGTGACCTGACCTTCGTACTCATCACCGTGGGTACCTGACATCAGTAGTACGGTCGGGCCTTCACCGTGATTGATGCAGACAATGGGCAGGGGAAGCCAACCGTAGGCAGAGCGATGCACAGAGTGGGGCAGGCGCACATAGTCGCAGTGTTTTCCCGGCGCATCGAAATCGAAGGGTACGGTGAGTTTGCTCGGTTGATCTGTCATGCGTGGGTTCCTTGGTGCGCTCGTGCCGGCATAAAGGGTAAGGGTCCGTCGGTCACGATGAGAGCGGGTTCCAGGTCGTGCCGTCGGGGGAATCTTCTATTTGAATGCCAGCATCGAGCAACTGCTGGCGAATTTTATCGGCGACGGTAAAGTTTTTCGTTGCCCGGGCTTCCTGACGCGCGCCGATCCGCTCTTCAATCCACGCCGCCTCAACGGCGGTGCTGGGTGAGGGCAAGGTCAACAGGTCGAGGGCCGCGTCGGGCGGCATCTGCAGCAGCCCCAGGAGACTCGCCGATGACACGATTCGATCTCGAAGCATGGCCCGCTCCTTCTCATCTTTGATTGCGCTCAGTTGTTGGGTCAGTTCGTGAAGGCGGGCGATGGCTTTGGCCATGTTCAGGTCATCGCACAGGGCGGCCATTAATTCGGAATCTATTTCACAGTCAGTGGCGTCGGTCAACTCAGGCGCATCGTGTAAAGCGCGATACCACTTGGTGAGTGTGCGGCGGGCGTCGGTTATCCGCTGTGCTGTCCAGTCAAGGGGCGAACGGTAATGGGATGAAAGTAACGCGAAGCGGAGTGCTTCACCGGGGGTGTCTGATGAAAGGTCTCGAATCAATTTGACATTGCCCAGTGATTTGGACATTTTGTTGCCCTCGACCGTGACAAAACTATTGTGCACCCAAGTGTGACAAAGGAGTGCACCGCCATGGGCGCAGGTGCTCTGGGCGATCTCGTTCTCGTGGTGGGGAAACACAAGATCCTGTCCTCCGCCATGGATATCGATGGTTTCACCCAGGTGTGACTCGATCATGGCGGAACATTCCACGTGCCAACCAGGCCGGCCTCGCCCCCAAGGGCTGTCCCAGCCGGGTAACTCGGGGGTCGAAGGTTTCCACAGGACGAAGTCCATGGGATTTCGTTTGTAGGGAGCCACCTCGACACGGGCACCGGCGATCATGTCTTCGGTGTTGCGGTGAGAGAGGTGGCCGTAGTTCGCATAGGAATCCACCGCAAAGAGTACATGCCCGTCGGCCGCATAGGCATGTCCCTGGTCTAACAGCACGTTAATGAGTGCGATCATCTGGGGAATATGCGCAGTGGCGCGTGGCTCGATGTCCGGTGGCGCGACTCCCAGTGTGTCCATGTCTTCCTGGTAGGCTTGGCCGAAACGCTCAGTAATGACATCGATGGTCTCACCACTTTCCAGGGAAGCGGCATTGATCTTGTCGTCGATATCGGTAATGTTTCGTGCATAGGTGACCTTCGCATAGCAGTGCTTGAGAAGGGTCACGAGCACATCGAAGACAACGGCGGGGCGGGCGTTGCCGATGTGGGCGAAGTTATAAACGGTTGGCCCGCAGACATACATCAGCACTTTGTCTGGGTCGGAAGTCCGTAGGGGTTCCTTGCGCTTGGTCAGGCTGTTGTAAAGCCGAATCTCAGATGTGTTGTCCATGCGTAATCGGGAACGAAGGTGTGTTGTCAGATCGTGTTCAAACGAGCAGCAATTTCCCCACCATTATAGTGGCCGATCGACCGGTGAGAAGACGTGTGCATCGGGTACCGGCGTTTTGTTAGTCGTTGCGAGCCGGAGCGTCGAATCGAGCTCGACGTGACCTCAAGGTGGCGCCAAAGTAGAATGGAGCGGAGGTTTCAACTGGCAGGAGAAGAACGATGGCTCAATATGAGTGTGCCCAATGTGGCATGGGTGTGACGGGGATGTGCTGTGCCAAGTGTGGCAAGGAACTGGTGCATGATGATATCGTGACGGACGACGGTAGCACCGTGGGCGTTACCAAGTGCCCTGATGGCTGCGGCATGATCAAGTCGCCACTGTGCTGTGGTGTAGATATGTCCTGTAACGTGTGACGATCACGAGTCCGCTGTCTATGGGGCGGTGTGTGATGGCGTTCATGGTAACCAGAACCCCGCAGTAGCGGGGTTCTTTATTGACAGGTAGCGGTGTTGCATCATGCATTGCGCTAAAATAATCGGTTAGGAGAGCCATATCATGCCTGCCACTGATTTTTTTCTTGAACGTACCAGCATCGAACAAGTAGAGGAGTCCAATCACCTAGCGCCAAAGTTCGATGACAACGGATTAATCCCGGTTGTCACTACGGACTTTGTGAGCGGTGAGGTGTTGATGCATGCCTATATGAACCGTGAAGCGCTGTCGAAGACCCTTGAATTGGGTGAGGCGGTTTACTATTCCCGTAGTCGCGAGACTTTGTGGCACAAGGGACAGACCAGTGGCCTTGTTCAGATCGTCAAGGAAATCAGGATAGACGATGATCAGGATTGTGTCTGGTTACGGGTTGATGTGCAGGGTGGGGCGAGTTGTCATGTGGGTTACCGCTCGTGTTTCTACCGCACGGTGCCTTTTGGTCAGGCGACTGAGAACGAACAGCAGTTGATATTGCAGT
>CAJQRU010000003.1 GCA_905612355.1 uncultured Gammaproteobacteria bacterium | reverse complement strand
GATCACGCGTTGGGAACAAGGGCACGACGCCAAAGACTGGCAAGCGTCCTTGTGGCGACAACTGATGCAGCACGGGGACGAGCGCCATTGGTTGGCGTTACAACCCGCTCTTTACCGTAGCCTGGATGCTCACTCGGCTGCGATCAACCTCCCCAGCCGCTTATCGCTGTTTGCATTACCGACACTCTCTCCGGGTTACCTGCAAACTATTCAACGAGTGTCCGAACAAACTGATGTCTTTCTCTACACGCTCAATCCGTCAGCAGTCTATTGGGCACAAATCACCTCTGAATAAGAAACCCTGCGGGCAACGAAACGCGATGAAGAAGTCATCAGTCATCATTTCGACCCCGGCAACACCCTCTTGGCCAGCGCTGGGCGCCAGCAGCGCGAATACTTCGACCTGTTGCTTGAGCTTGAGGGACAAAGCATCGACTGTTTCTCAGCACCCGATCAAACCACCCTGCTGGGCCGAATACAGGCAGATGTTTTTCAGTTGCAGGACCACTCACCAGACCCCCTGCCCAACCCGAATGACGACAGCATTCAGGTACAGGTCTGTCACAGCCCGTTACGCGAAATTGAAGTGCTGCATGATCGACTGCTTGACCTGTTTGAGCGTCACCCCCACTTGACCCCAGCGGACGTTGCTATCCTTGCCCCGGACATTGAGGTCTTTGCCACTAGCATAGAAGCCGTGTTCGGTGCAGTGGAGGGCAGTCGATACATTCCCTTCAGCATCAGTGATCAATCCCTGCTGGTGACGAGCGCTCTGGTGAATACCTTTTTTTCGCTGATCGCGCTCAACGACTCTCGGCTCGAAGCAAACGAGATCATCGATCTACTCGATCACAGCGTCGTGCACCACCGCTTTGGCCTCGACCATAACGACCTAAGCCAGGTATACCAATGGATATCAGACATTGGGGTTAGCTGGGGTGTTGATGACACTGCACTGATGACCATGGACTTTCCTGCGGGCAGCGTTCGCACCTGGCGTTCGGCAATCGAACGGCTACTTCTCGGGCACGCGCTGCCTGCACAAGACCAATTCTTTATGGGGCGACTCGCTTACCCATTACATGACACCGGTCAATCGCGCCTCGTCGGCCACCTGGTCGATTTTCTAGAAGCCATCTTCAACCTGCAGCAGCAGCTCTCCAGGGCTCGTACTGCCACCGCCTGGGGAACCGAACTCAATCGCGTACTCGACCAGTTTTTCTCACCCGAGGATGAACAGGAAAACGACCTCAACCGCCTGCGCGAAGCAATAGAAGCCACGGCAATTGAGGCCACCGCGGCTGGCTACGACAGGGAGTTCGATCTGTCTGTGTTTCGCTTAAGCCTTGAACAACAGCTCAAGCGGTCGGCAAGCAGTCCGTTGCCTACCGGCCGAGTAACCTTCGGGACCCTCACCGTGGGTCGCGCGCTTCCATCCGCGGTCATCTGTCTCATCGGACTCAACGATGGCGACTTTCCCCGTTTGGAGCGTACACCGGGCTTCGACCGGTTGGTACAAGCCCCCCGATTCGGTGACCGACGCCGGCGCGATGAAGACCGTTATGTCTTTCTTGAGACCATCCTCTGTGCGCGCGAAGCCCTGTACCTCAGCTACTGTGGGCGTGAGCGGCGTGACGACACCCCGGTCCCGCCCTCGGTACTGGTCAGCGAGTTGCTCGACTATATCGCCCAAACTAGTGACGCTGGCCAAGATAACGGCTCGGCCCTCACCACCGAGCAGCCACTTCAAGGATTCAGTCACCGGTATTTCTCTGATCCAACCAATGGGCGCTACTTCAGTTATGCCAGCGAACGCATGCCCCCCACTATCGATCACCAAACGGCAGCGCCACTCCTTTTTCCTAACGCGCTGGTTACTAAAAAACCGGACGTATTAGCGCTCGCGGCCCTCATTGAATTCTTTCAAAACCCAGCGCGCTACCTGTTACGCAATCGACTCGGTGTCGACCTCCCTCGTGTCAGGCCAGCCTTCGACACACGGGCACCCGCGCGGGCCGGTTTCGGCACCTTGATGGCACAACGTCAGATATTGCTAGAGATACAACTGGCTGGTGGGCAACAGGTTGACGCCCAAGCCCGTTTACAAGCCCAGGCACTGCTGCGACCGGGGGCACTGGGCTGGTTGGAACTAGCGGCTGAGTGGAGCGCACTCAGCGATCTAGCGACGCGCACCGCCGCGATCTCTGATCTGCCGCAACAACGGATCGAGATCGATCTGTCAGTAGGACAAACCACGCTCAGGGGACAGCTTGATGGGGTCAGCGCCGATGCTCAGTACCGGCATTCCGTACTAGACCTTCGCGCTGCCGATCTGATGACGGCTTGGATAATGCATCTTGTCCTTAACCTCACCCCCGCCTCACCGACGCGCCACACACGGCTAGTGGCACGGGATGACACCTATACACTGCAGCCGGTCGATCACGCGCGTGAGTTGCTGACCGACCTCCTGGCCTGTTACTCGAGGGGGCTTTCGTATCCGCTGCCCTTCTTTCCACGAAGCGCACACGCTTATGCATTCGCCAGTGGTAACCCATCGCTTGCTGCCAAGCGGTGCTGGCAAAGTTCTTCCTATGTTAACGGTGAAGACGCCAACCCTTGGTATCAACTAGCGTTCCGGGACGAATGGGACAACCTGCCGAACGACGAATTCGTGGCGCTGACAGAGCGCTTGTACCAACCGATTGTCGATCATCTTGAAACATCATCACCATGAGCATCGAAGCGCCACTTGATCCACTGCGAGTGCCGCTGGCGGGCGCTCACCTCATCGAAGCCAGTGCGGGTACTGGCAAAACCTGGACGATTACTGCGCTTTTATTGCGCCTGGTCCTCGAACACGATATGCCCGTATCACGCATCCTGGTAGTCACCTACACCAATGCCGCAGCGCGTGAGCTGCGATCAAGAATCCGCCAGGTACTTGCAAAGGCTGCTCGATCCTTGCGCAGTCAAGACCAAGCGGCCGTGTCCTTGTTAACTGATGAGCCCCTTTCGCCTGATATCCTGTTGCATCGAATTCGCCGTGCCATTCTCGATTTTGATGAAGCCGCTATTTTCACTATCCACGGCTTCTGCCAACGGGTGCTAAGCGATCGCGCATTTGAGAGCGCGATGCCCTTCGAAGCCAAACTCTTACCCGATGAATCGGGGTTACTGCGTGAAGTGGTTGATGATTTCTGGCGTCTTAACGTGTACCCGGCTGACCCATTATGGGCCAGTTACTTGCTCAACCAACGTGCAGACGATCCAGATCACCTGCTTCAGGGACTACGGCACGTGGTAGGCCGATCCTACCTGCAGGTGACACCTTTACCGCCGCTGGAGGACACTGCCCCGTCGGAACAAGCGCAAGGGGTGGCCTTTCAGGCGCTGAAAACCTTGTGGGCGAACGAGTGTGAAACCATCCGCGACCTGCTGATGAACCATTCGGGACTCAATCGAAACGTTTTTCGACTCGCGAGCATTCCCCAGTGGTTCACTCAGATGGATAATTTTCTCGATCGTTCCCAACCTGATTTCAACTTGTTTGGCCTGTTCCACCGATTTAACCATTTTCAAACCTCAGTACTGCAAACAGCGAAATCCTTGAAAAAGGGGTGTGAAGGCCCTCGGCATGCGTTCTTCAACGCCTGCGATGAGTATGCCGAGTCACACGCGGCATTGCTTTCCCTGTTCGATCTTCGCTATCAGCATCTGCAGCGCGCCCTGTTTGACTACACCAATCACGAACTGCAAGCACGCAAGAAAGATCGCCATGTGCAGTCCTATGAAGACCTGTTGACACGATTGCAGCACGCCCTGAAAACCAGTCAAGGGAATGCGCTGGCAGAAACCTTGCGCGCGGACTACCAGGCGGCACTGGTCGACGAGTTTCAGGACACCGATCCCGTGCAATACGACATTCTCCAACGCATTTTTATTGATGGCGCACTGCCAACGTTTCTGGTTGGTGATCCGAAACAGGCGATCTACAGTTTTCGCGGCGCCGATATTTTCTCGTACCTGCGTGCTCGCCGGACATTGCCCGAGCGACACCGGCTTGGCACCAATTGGCGCTCCAGTGATCGATTGCTGCAAGCGGTCAATGCGCTGTTTGGCGGGGGCACCCACCCTAACCCGTTCTGTTTTAAAGACATTCCATTCAGCCCGGCCGAAGGCGCACCCAACCAACGACCAGAATTAACCGACGATCCCTCTCTGAAAGCCGCCCTTGTCTGCTGGCATCTCAAGCGCGAAACCCCCGGGAAACCACTCAGCAAGGAACACGCCCGGCAGGTGGCGTCCGCTGGCGCTGCCAACGAGATCGTGCGGCTACTCACGGATCAACCCCAATTGGGTGAGCGATCGTTGGCCGCGCAGGACATCGCGGTGCTGGTGCGCACTCACCACGAAGCAGACTGGATCGAACACAGCCTTCGAAACGCCGGCGTCCCAACGATACGCCAGACTCAGGGCAGTGTGTTTGAAACGGACGAGGCAACCGATCTGGAGCGAATCCTCGTTGCCATCGCCAACCCGACGCTGGAAGCGTCTGTCCGTGTGGCTCTGTTGACTGAACTCTTGGGGCACGATACCGATGATCTTGAAAGACTAGCAGCGGACGCCGGGCAATGGGACAAACGACTGAGTGACTTCCATCGTTATCGCGCGTTGTGGCACGACCATGGTTTCGCTCGCATGTTTCGAAAACTGGTTACAAACGAGGGTCTTCACCAACGTCTTCTGGCCTACACAGACGGCGAACGGCGACTCACCAACGTCCTGCACCTTGGCGAATTACTGCAAGCACAAGCCGGGCCGCGGGGCGGTATCACGGCGCTACTCAAGTGGCTTAACCGCCAGAGAGACATCCCCACCGGAGATCAGGACGAATGGCTGCTACGGCTGGAGAGCGATGCCGATCGAGTTCGCATTGTCACCATCCATGCCAGTAAAGGACTGGAATACCCGGTGGTGTTTTGCCCGTTTACCTTCGGCGGTGAACTTCGCGTATCACAGAACGGCCCGCTCGTCTTCAACGACATACAAAGCGATTGCTTAACCATTGATTTCGGCTCGGTTGCCGACAGCGTAGGGCTGATTCGCGCGCAAGAAGCCGCCTTTGCCGAGAACCTACGGCTCTTGTACGTAGCACTGACCCGCGCCCAAAGCCGCTGCTATATCACTTGGGGCGCGGTCAACGACGCGGCCACTGCACCCTTAGCATGGCTACTCCATCACCACGAACAAGACCCCGGCCAGAACTTAATTGAAGCCCTCACGAGCCAGGTCAAAAGCCTAACGGACGACGATATCGCAGCAGATCTACAACGCATTACCCAACAGGCACAAGGGGCAATGATCGTGACCGCTCCGCCGAATACCCATGCGCATTATCAATTACCGGATGCGGTGTCGGTGCAATCTGCCGCCCGGGTTTTTTCTCGCCAACTGCCACTCAAACGCCGTATGCACAGTTTCACCGCGCTCTCTCGTGATCAGGAAACGGATCTCCCCGATCATGACTCACTGATCCAAAGACGACCGGACATCAGCACCGACCCGCTCCGATTTCCCCGTGGTGCACGAGCGGGTACCTGCCTGCACCGCATTCTTGAAACTATGGATTTCACCGCCCCGCTGCAGGGCCCGCAACGCACCACCATCAATCAACTGCTGCGCGCCGGCGGTTTCTCGGAGGAGTGGGGTGATAACGTAGTTAACCTGTTGCAGCGTGTACTTGCGACGCCACTCGATGGTCAGCGTCTCGCGGACATCACGCGCGAACAGCGCTGCGACGAACTTGAGTTCTACTACCCTTTGGCATCGCTCACCGCCGATGCCCTGAAGGCGCTCCTTGCCCAGCACCGCTTCGGTCACGGCTCACTGGCAAATGACTGGGTCGAGCGACTCCAGTTCGAGACCGCAGAAGGTTACCTGCATGGCTTCATTGATCTTGTTTTTGAATCCAAAGGACGTTACTTCGTCGTGGATTACAAATCTAACGACCTCGGTCCTCGAGACGCGGATTACACTCCCGAACGACTGCTGGCAACTATGGTCCAGGAGCATTACCTCCTGCAGTACCTGATTTACACACTGGCTGTGCACCGATACCTTCGCCTGCGCTTACCGGACTACGACTATGAACAACACTTCGGCGGGGTCTATTACCTTTTTCTTCGGGGCATGAACCCGGCCGGTGAGAAGCCCTCAGGCATCTATTTCGATCGCCCGTCAGCCGCCATGGTAGAAGATCTCGATCGTCTGATCGACGAGTCATGAGCGAGCACGCTACAACACCACTCGAGGTCCTGCATCGCCATGGTTTGCTTGATGAGATCGATCGTTACTTCGCAACACACATCGCCACACTCGATCTAGAGGCGGGCCCGGCGCTGGCACTTGCTGCTGCGCTGGTGAGCCAACGCACGTTGGCAGGCGATGTGTGTATTGATCTTGCGGACGAGAGCCTGATCAAGCCATACCGAGAAATACTCGGAGATATCCTGCCCACTCTACCGAAGTGGCTTAAGGATCTGCGGCAATCCCCCGTCGTGGCACTGCCTGGGGATTATCGGCCTTTGGTGCTGGACGAGACGGGGCGACTCTATCTTTACCGGTATTGGGCATTGGAACAACGCGTTGCCGCAGCGATTCGTGCTCGCGCTGAGCATGCGCCTTTTGTCATTGACGAAACCACCCTGGCATCGTCAATGGATAAACTGTTCCCCGCAGACACCCCCGCACGAGATCAACGCACGGCCGCGATGACTGCTGTGCGCCGACCACTCAGCATCATCAGCGGTGGCCCTGGCACTGGCAAAACTGCAACCGCCATCCGTATCCTAACCTTGTTACAACAACTCGACCCGAAGCGACCACTCCGAGTTGCCTTGACCGCCCCGACCGGAAAGGCAGCGGCCCGCCTGCGTGACGCACTGACTAACGCGGATCCATCGCCCGACCGACTACCGTTCGCCGAGTTAACCGAAACGGCGACACTGCATCGGCTCCTTGGCTTCAGGGCCAATGGCAGACCAGCGGCTGGTGCAGATCAGCCATTAACTCACGACGTGGTGTTGGTTGACGAGGCATCGATGATTGACCTCAACCTGATGGCAGCATTGCTCGAAGCACTGCCTGAACGCACTCGCTTAATCCTGCTGGGTGATTCTGACCAATTGGCTTCGGTGGAAGCTGGTGCTGTGCTTAGCGATTTGTGTGCTGGGATGGTTAAACCCACTAAAGGGCGTGCAACGGACCACAACAGCGCAGCACCCTCACTGGAGAGCTGTGTGACGGTGCTGCGTCACAACTGGCGCTTTAGCCAGAGTAGCGGCATTGGCCAACTGGCCGGCGCCATCAACGCCGGTGACGCAGATGGTGCCCTTGCGCACCTAAACGACACCCGGATGCCCGACATCGTATTCAGGCCGTGCCCGAATAACGCCACACTAATAACATTGATCGAACGACATGCGATTTCACGGTTTGAGCCGTGTCTTGATTCCACTGTGAACCAGGTTCCCGTTGCCGACCAATTTGCACGCCACCTGGAGTTGCGGCTATTGACCGCCCACCGACAGGGCCCAACCGGTTCGGGCGCACTTAATCAGCAAATCGAACACGGCTTACGGTCTCGGGGGCTGATCTGGCAAACCGGGCCCAACTATACGGGCCGGCCCATCATGATTGAGCGCAATGATTATCACCTCGGCCTATACAACGGCGACTTCGGCATTGTTCTGGGGGAGGGCGACACACAACGGGTCTGTGTACTGGGGCACGATGGAACACCTCGTTATTTCTACCCCTCGCGCCTGCCGCAAAATCAAACGGCTTTCGCGATGACCGTGCACAAAAGTCAGGGCTCGCAATTTACAACAGTAATTTTAATCCTGCCGCTATATCCCTCACCGTTGCTCTCCCGCCAATTGCTCTACACCGCGGTCACTCGAGCAACCAGCACGGTGGAGATCTGGGGTAGCGAAATGCTGCTAGCTGCTGCCATCGAAAACCCGGCGAGACGGATTTCAGGCCTGGCCGATGCACTGCGATCGCAACGC
>CAJQRU010000002.1 GCA_905612355.1 uncultured Gammaproteobacteria bacterium | reverse complement strand
CACCATTATTTCCCTGTGAGATGTCGTATCTTATTTTGTGTCCAGTAATATCCAACTTTTTTGAGAACGCATTTAAGGAGATTTAAGAGCTGGTAGTGGTTAATGGGTTAACTAGTATTTGACAGCTTTATCGTTTTCCCTCTCCAGACCTTGGCGTTGCACTTCTTCCATGTGCCTGTCACGGGCGTTACGTTCTCTGACGCAAGTGCCATCTTTACGGACATAAGCACCCACGTTAATAGTTTTAGGTCTGCCAGTAATGGCACTTATGTCTCCATAACATGAACCGTTCTCTGCGCACATTGGAGCATTAAGACCGGGGACTGTAGGTGTAGAAATCTGCCCATCAAGTTGCTTGGTTTTGGTAGAAGAGTTTAATAGAACGGATAATCTGCAAGCTGCTCAAAGAGCGCTTGATTACCGCCAAACCTGATCGATGCGATCAAAGGCATCGAGAGCAAGATCCGTCACGCCCGCGATCAGCCGTGGCTTTGCAATTTTATCGTTACCTGCGGTCATGGGAAATGCCTCAACATAGGCGAGATAGCGCGGAACCTTGAATGAGGCAATACGTTGGGCGCAGTATTCTAGAATCTGTGAAGGAGGGAGCCCTTTGCTGTCCATGCCCTCTTCGAGTCGTACATACGCCTTGATTTCCTCGCCCCTCAATTCATCGGGGACTGGCACCACCGCAGCCATCATGACCCCCGGCATCTTACACAGGCAGTGTTCTACCTCCGCTGCAGAAATATTCTCGCCTGATCGCTTGACCATGTCTTTGATGCGCCCAATGAGGTGGTACGCACCCGCCGCGTCTCGCCGCATCAGGTCTCCTGTTCGGAACCACTTGCCTCTAAACGCATCGGCGTTGGCGTCAGGTTTTCGATAGTACCCATGCAGGTGTCCAGGACCCGCCGTCCAAAGTTCGCCTACTGATCCCTCTGGCACGTCGTTACCATCCCCGTCGACGAGACGAACTTCCCGCCACGGCGCCACTATCCCCATTGCTCCAGAGGCTGCAATGTCGGGTCGGTCGACAGGCACGTACAAACAGCAACCATTTTCCGTCATGCCATAGACGTCTCTTGCGACCACGTCAAAGCGAGATTCCAAACGCTCAAGGGCATCGCCATGAAAATACCACGCGTGAACCCATTGGAGACTGCGGCCCTTCTCCGTCGGAACGTCTTCGATGCCGACAACAGCGGGCGCTGGATAGGCGCAATAGTCGATGGCAAAGGTTTCCACCCAGCCAAGAAACTTCGCAATGCTTGGGCGCGATGGGCAGAAAATAGTCGCGTTAGCCAGCATAGCCGTCAACATGATGAAGTTGCCTTGCATGTAGAACATCGGTTCGTAGATGAGAACGTTTTGGGGGTGATGTCCGCCTTGACAAAATAGCGTGGAACGAGCGAGCTGCAGCCAGTAACGGTGGCCGAGCATACAGCCCTTGGGAAATCCAGTGGTGCCGGAGGTGTACAGGATTGAGGTGAGGTCACCCTGGGAGATGTGTTCGGAGGGGCAGTCATCCAGTGGTTCGCTGTCGAGAAGCGTCTGCCATTGACGAAAGGGGCCACTGGAGTCCGCAGTGCCAATCACGACGATACTGGCATCCGTAAGACGTGCAGGGCGTTTGCTCATAGAGTCAAATGCGGCAAGACAGGTTTCATCAATGACTAGAAAGTCTACGTCTGCATCGTTCAGAGCATAACCCAACTCGCCACCGGTGTATTTGGGGTTGAGTTGCACCGAGACGGCACCAATCCAGGTGATCGCGAACCACAGGACGGGAAACTCGATTCGGTTAGGCATAACAATGGCTATGTGAGTGCCCTTACGGGCACCCATTCGTCTTAAGGACGCAGCTACCCGTCTGACGTGGTCGGAAAGCTCAGAATAGGTAAGCCGCTGGTCGTGGTCGAAGAAATCAAATGCGACTTGGTCGGGCGTACGCAAAACACACTCGTAAAACATATGCCCGAGACTACGGGGCAACAATGTCTCCAGTGCCTCTTCATTCGGATAATGGACTGTCCAGTTCATAGGCTCGCGCTTGGCTCTCGATTACGGATGAATGCGGACACCCATAAGTTTGCCTTTGTGAAGATTCAACTAACTGAGATCGAGTATAGGAAGGGTAAGCACCCAATTCCCAAAAATAAGAAGCATCAACCAGCCCATAACCCTCCTAAATCCTTTGAAAATATGCTCAACCGATAAAGCAGATAGGTTATGATTTCGAGAAAATCGGAACCTAACAGGGTTTTCGGAGGCGCAACAAAGGGCGAAGTTGCGTTTGTGAGTTGTCTCAGACTTTTAATGACACCAATAACCGGCAATAGATATCATGAACACGACCCCTGATACATTGTTTCATATCGAAGATGCGCAGAAATACGTAGGAAAGGAAATTGCGGTTACGAACTGGATTACGCTGACCCAGGATCAGGTTACGCAATTTGCCACGTCGACAAAAGATCCGGACTGGATGCACGTTGACGTTGCACGTTCACAATTAGAGAGCCCCTATGGAACAACCATTGTCCAGGGTTTTTTGATGCTGTCTCTTGTTATCCATCTCGCCCATGAAGTCGGGTTGATTCCGGCCGGGACCGAATACGGATTGAACTACGGCTTGGACCGCGTTCGTTTTACCGATGTCGTCACCGTGGGTTCCAGAGTACGCAGTCGAATTACCCTGCTTGATGTCACACCTAAAGATCATGGGCGCTCTTTACACAAAACTCAACATTACCTGGAAGTGGAAGGCAAGGACAAGCCAGCAATGGTGGCGGAGTGGTTGGTGCTGTGGTTCACCAAACTGGAACATGAGAAAACCGCTTGATCTAAATGGCGTGTAATTAGTCTAGATGTTATTTTTGCGAGGGAACATAGTTCCCGTGGCAATCTGTTCTTCGTAGTAGATATCCCAATAAGATCGCCACACCGCTTCGCGCTACGTTTCATACGTATGACTCTAACTTATTGTCTCGTTTTGAGTGGCACTCGTACAAAGCGCAATTGATCGTGGATCGGAAACTCACGATTTAGCATCATATAAAAAAGATGTTCTTCGGGCTGTTTCCCATCGTATTGTTTAAACGACTTCAGCGACCCTAATTCATAAGGACATTTCAGTGGCAATTTGGCGATGCTGAAATCCTTACGACTTGCCGAATAGTCTATAAATAACTCTCCACCTAATGCTTCTTCATATAGCGGCACAAGATAAACATAATTCATACGATCCTGACCAAGAATTAAGGCAACGAGGGCATCTTTCTCAGTAGAAGAAAACGATGAGTACGGCGGTACTTCTATAACGTTGTGGTTAACTGTCTTGATCCGCATGTTCTGGAGAGGAAGTTCAGTACTCTCTTGAGAATGAGCAGTAACCCAGATCATGCCGAACCCATTCATGATGCGGTATTCGCTCGCGTTACGGGGAAATGCCAGATCGTGGTTGATCATTCTGGCGCTAGGCCCAAGCGCTTTGTACTCTTCCGAAAAAGCACTTAGACGTTGTTGCAAGCCATCTTTAGTCAATAGCTCACGTTCGGCTAGTGCCACCCCTACAGAAAACACCAGCAACAGAATTGGAAAAAGTCGTTTCATACCCTCACGATATTCCTCTAGAAATACGCAGGGAAGAAAGTAACTTTATGAAGTCCCCAAACCGAACAATTAGAGAAAACGGCGGATTTAAGCCATTTTCTGAGGTCTAAAATACGGCGGAAATAAGCCATTTCTGACCTAATGGAGCATTCTCGTAAGATTTTTTTAATGAATCAGGGGTTTGTCCTTGTTCATCACCAGAATGGCTTTAGCGAGAATTATCCGCAAGACAATAAGTAAGTGTCTTTAAGGCTTATTACTTCCTTGTGAGATGTCGTATCTTATTTTCAGTGCTTTCGGGATATGTAAGTTACTTCCAGCCCTGAATCCAATTATTTTCATTTGTTAAATCATGCCAGTTTATTGGAATAGATCGTTTTGATATAAGAGATTCTATTGAGCATAAGGTAACAATCCCTTCTTCATCAAATTCGACTTCAGTCACCATGAAGTGCTTTTCTTTTCTGACTGGCGTAACAGCTGTCCACTTGCTGTTTAGTAATTTCCTGGGGTTAATTTTATTCATCAATCGGTGCACCTAAGTCACACTTCTTACAGTTCACTTCAAACCCCAGCTTCGAGACACGTCCTTCTTCTGTCACCACCCATGACCGATTCGTCCATGGCGGATTGTGCCGTACATGTTGGAAATGACCACAGGAGAGTTCGACAACCCAATGATCCTCTTCGTCCTTGTGGTATCCGGTCATCGGTTGCTTCACAGAGGTATCTTCGACTCAGGGTTTATCAAATGGGAAATCCCTTTGTCATCAGAAAATATCTCTACGTAATTCATTTCTCCTTACTCCTGTGATCCTGTTCTAATGGTCATCGTCATTCTTATTAGGCTTTTCTACATGCGCACGGCCCGGAAGTAGCGCATCCCCACCGCGTTCGAGGAGTATTTCCGCACTTACTGCTTATAGAGGAACCACCTTAGTAGTGTTACTGCGGTAGAACTTCTTAGTGGTATTAGTAGACGCATGGCTTAGTCTTTCCGAGGACACTGAAAATAGTTTATGACAGGGGCCTAGTTGTGCATCTTGGCGCCTTTGGTGATCTTATCGACCAGTTTCTTTTCCTCGCGCAGCGCGAGGCCGACGATCGGCATGTCTTCGGGCTGCCGGGCCCTGACGGTCTCCCGGTTGGCCGCATCATGGCCAGTCGTAAACATATCCTCTATATAGATAGACAGCTGTACCCCCCGGTCCATGGCCCGTCGGTAGATGGTCTTGATTCTGTTGCCGTCGGCCGAGAGCACGATGATCGGCTGGATCAGTAACGGCGAATAGCTGTTGCCCACGGCATCCTGGTAGTCTTCACCGAGCAGAGATTGATCGGCACCGGTCACGCCAGAGGTCAGAAACGCGGTGACGTTCAGCTTCTGCCAGGTGGCGAGATCGTCGCGGACGACGATAGCGATCTTGGTGTCGAAGTCCATTACAGTTTTATTAACCGTTCAATAGGAGGATTCGGATTCAATGGGAGGATTGATTTTCTAAAAGACTCCCTAAGTCTATGATTTATTGGTAGGCCGTGCAGACCTAGAACTGCCTTATAAGTGATTGAAACACAAGCAGCAACTACTGCACATCCATAAAGTTACCGTCAATTCTACCGACAGAAACACTGGATTTGGCTGGACATCATTGGACTGAATTGAACAAACCCATTCTCGTACGATCTTTTTGATAAATCAGGGGTTTGCCCTTGTTCATACACCAGAATGGCTTTAGCAAGACTTATAGCAAGCGTTTTGTATAAGAAAACTTGCTAAGAGCGTTGGCCTATTGCAGGTGATCAAGATCACATCACAAATCGTGTAGCCCGGTTATATTACGGGGTCAAAGCGACGGTGGGTCAGGCGCAGCTGTTTATTGTGTATCTCGATGGTCCGGGCGGAGATGGGGTCTGGGACCTTGGAAAAGATTACCTACGCATCAGTACGGGCGAGGGTGCCGTCGATACAGCACTATTGGCAGCTGCGGATGTCGCCGCTGCTGATGCAGTTACAGCCAGTCGAAATGCCCTGTTTGCCCCCATTGGGATTGATACAGTGATTCCACAGGATGGCAAGGTGGATCTGATTTATGCGGGGGATTTATACGGCAACCTGTGGCGTTTTGATCTGACAAGCTCAGGGAGTTGGTCGAGTCCAGCGAAGCCGCTCTTTAAGGGAGATAAGACAAGACCGATCACGGCGATACCGGCGGTGGGCGTTGCCCCGGCCAGCGTGACGGACCTCGCGCCCATACGAACGGGCGCGTTAGCGAAGACCCATCCGGTGATGGTGTTCTTTGGCAGTGGGCGGTTATTGGCTGATGCAGACAAGGCGGCTTCGATCGTTAACCGGTTTTATGGAGTTTACGATGATGGTACAAAGTTAGACCTGACCGAAGCTGACCTGACGGTACAGGAATCAGTTTACTCGACTGCCAATGGCAGGGTGTACAAGAATGATCTGGAGGTGGGTTACACCAGAAGTGCCGGTGCCACTAAACGGGGTTGGTACATCGAGCTGCCTGATGATGGTGAACGAGTGATTGACCGGGCACTGGTTAAAGGCGAACTGGTGTACTTCAACACTATTCTTCCGGATACATCAACCTGTGATGCGGGCGGCAAGGGCTGGGAGAATGTCGTACAGATGTCTAATGGCGGCAGTGCCAAGGGCGCTCAGTGGGACGTTAACCAGAACGGGTCACTGGATGCGGGGGACACGCACGCGGGTTTAAGTTTTGCCGGTCGAAAGACAGCCAAGGGCCAGCCCGGTGCACCCCAGATTATTGGAAACCAGTTATTTAGCCCGCTGACAGACAAAATCAGAAGCAGCGTCACCGCGGGACCCCGTGATCACTTCCAGAACACCAGGATCGCTTTTACGAGCGGCACCTCCGGGCGCATCTCCTGGACGGAACTGCAGCTACGTGACGACTGACCTTATAGCTTCGATTGAAGACTATTCAATAAGCCAAACGACCAGTAATGTAAGCAAAACTCCTTTGAAAAACACCAACCAAAGCAATGCGTAGTCTGAGAGACCAAGTTTTTTCTGCCACCACTCGATGTACCGCTTGTGTAGATTGATAAGTTTCAACGCAAACATTCCGCCAGGACAGTTAACTTCTTTGTCAAAGATGTTCGGTATTAGTTGACGGGTTTCTCGACACCCTCTGAGTAAGTAGCGGTGACATTACCGTCCTCATCGTAAGTCGTCCCCTCCCACGGCTTGTCGTCCTTGTATTCCCCGACGGACTTGGCTCCGTTGGCATATGTGTAAGTACCGTGGCCATGTATCTTGCCTTTCTTTACTGCTCCAACATACTTGGAGCCATCAGAAAATGTATGTGAAATAGTCTCCGCACCAACCCCAACAGAAAACACCAACAACAGAATTGAAAGAAGACGTTTTATTAGAACTCGTCTAGGTTGTTGTCTCGAACGCTTTGCTACAAAGTGGGCAATCTACAATACCCGACCGTCCGGCTGGTAAACGTAAACGGCCATGGCAGTGCGGACAATTTGTTTCCACGCGATGCTTTGGTTTATTCCAAGCGCCAGACCCGGGCCGTTTAATATTTGATGCGATGTTCTCCGTCGACTCTGCTCCAGTAATGCGTCCTGGATTCAGATAACCCACATCCGGTCTCTTAAAAAATGGAATCAACGCGAGTCCGACCACGAATCCACCAATATGGGCGTACCATGCAACACCAGGCTCTGGCCCCGACAACATTGAATTAACCAACTGCATGCCAAACCAAATGATCAATACCCATCCGGCTTTAAGCGACATCGAATGAAAATAAAAGCCGAACGGAATAACGACGAGTACTCGAGCATGGGGATAGAGCAGCAAGTAAGCACCAAGGACACCCGAAATCGCCCCGCTAGCACCAATCATCGGTATGACGGAGTCTGGATCGGGCAGTGCCTGAGAAAAAACAGCCGCAACGCCACAAACCAAGTAAAACACGACAAACCGCACATGGCCCATCGCATCTTCTATGTTGTTCCCAAATATCCAGAGATACAACATATTGCCAGCGAGATGCATGAAGCCGCCATGCAGAAACATGGATGTAATCGGAGTCAGAACAGGCGCGATTAAGTCGATGTCGGGTGGCAGGTCTACGGTATCGAACAACACAGCAGGAATCACGCCTAGCGCATAAATCGCCCCTCCCTGCCCTTCACCCAAAGACAGTTGCCACAAGTAGACCAGGACACATGCTGCAATAAAACCAATCGTGACATACGGTTTGATTTCGGTCGGATTGTCGTCGTGTAAAGGGATCAATTGAGAATGGCTTCTTTACAACATTAAACCATCACTATATTCCTCTAGAAACACACAGGGAAGAAACTAACTTTATTAACTCCCCAAACCGGACAATTAGTAAAAATGGCGGAAATAAACCATTTTCTGAGAGCTAAGAAACAGCGTATTTAAGCCATTTCAGACCTAACGGAGCATTCTCGTACGATCTTTTTAATGAATCAGGGGTTTGCCCTTGTTCATGAACCAGAATGGCTTTAGCGGGAATTATCCGCAAGACAATAAGTAAGTGTCTTTAAGGCTTATTACTTCTCTGTGAGATGTCGTATCTTATTTTGTGTCCAGTAATATCCAACTTTGATCCATCGATTGCCTAAACCACAACCTACTATCAACCCACACACGAACACCAAGATAGTCCAACTAAGTCCGTCCATTTATTTGATGACAACCATAATTATTTGTCTTTTTGTCTCCACATCACTACTGCCTATTGATACGTTCCTTTATCGACTTGAAAGTATCCGATTGCTTTCTTTCCAATTTCTTCTTCATCCACGAATAGTATCTGTCATAAGTAACAACACCACCAACAACGTCATATGACACCTTCGTCTTGTATGGCTTGTTTCCTTTTACTGTCCTGACTCTCGCAGATTGTTTTTTTCTGGCTTCACCGATATATCTCTTCGCTCCCGACACTGTTTCTTTCTTACTGAACAACTTCTCTTGTGTGTGAAGAAAATCAAACAATCCGTCCAGGTAACGATCCACGTCAAACGGCCCAACCATCTCTATCTTTAATTTGTCAGGCGCACGTAATCCACAGTGTTCCACTGTTTCTGTCTAATCTGTTTATAGACACTACACATATTCAGTCCGCCCTTCGGCTTATGAGGAAATGTAAAATTAAGATTGCAACCTCTGTATTTACAATACGATGACCTTATGTCTACCAGACCGTTCTTTCCCACTTCCTTCATCACAAATAGGCATCAAGTATTTTGAAAGTAATTTGTACAATTTACCGATGTCAGCATTTGTAGACATTCGAGATAACCTACACGGGGGTGACATCAGACAAGATTGTCCATCTTTACAGTCTACGTTACGGATATACACAGGTGTTGATGTGGCTGAAAGGTGGACTCCAGGTGAAGTACGGGTTCTGTGTCTTGAATGTTCTGACACATACGCCGCAATAATTGAAGATGACAAAATTAGATTGTTAGGAGAAATCTATCCTGATGGATTTATTACAACATCACTTCAGAGCAGCTCTATAAAGCAAATTCTTTCAGTTTCTTCAGAGGCAGCACCTTAACGCGCGTGGTCGCTGGCTTTTTCGCGATATCCATAAGCTCACCAGGACGGAACGGATTGGGAACATTCTTCCGTGCAGGTCTAGCGGGGTGAGCAACTGATTTAATTTTGAGTAATCCTGGAAGGGTAAATTCCCCGACAGCGCGCTTCTTAATGTGGCGCTCAATCACTACGCCTAACTCTTCAAGAACTGCCGCCACTTCCTTTTTACTTACAGAAGTATTCTTCGAGATTTCATTAAGGATTTCGGTTTTAGTGTATCTCTTTTTTATTGCAGGCGCTTTACGTGGAGGTGCAGCGCTTACTTTTATTTTTGGTGCAACTTTCTTTGGTGAACTCTTAACAGCCATGCCTGATCTCCTTAGTCACAGTTCAGTGAATCTTTTTGGTTTAAGGGAATTACTTGGTTTGTGCCCAACTACTCTTCACTCGTTTTAATGCATTTTCCTGAATAGCTTATCTGACCATTATACCTTGTGACCCTAACCATGCGATGGACATGACAAGTCCCCAATCCTGATGTTTATTTGTCCAGAGTATGTTTCATGTATATCGGATAGAGGAAGACCCATACTTTCTATAATGGTTATAGGAAATGAGAAAACAAAACTTAAATTATTATTTGATGAAAAATTTAATAGAAATGACGAATTGATAGACAGTCTTTCGTGTAAACGGGAGTCCTTCCGATTTACCCATTAACACGAAGACCAATACCTTCTAAAATAGCATAGTAAGTGTGAGAAATCGTTCTCGCAAAATGATCGAGAGAAATTAATGTATCTCGTGATGAAGAAAACATGCAGTAACAAGTCAATAGTTCTTTTAGTTCTTCTTTTCCCCGTTCATGTATTGGGTGTCGACATATATGACCTAGTGAAACGAGACGATCTTTACTACAGGATATTCCAGGATCAACTTTGATTATTGTGCATATACCGCCTCCGATTCATGAACCGCGTTCGCAGAGGAAAAATAATCGTACAACCTGTCAATCCCCTCGTTGTAGCGGTCATTGCAAAAAGCTAACCGCAGGTCATGCGGAACACCAAAATCCGTGCCAGGCACCACTGCAACATGAACTTTATTGAGGATGTCTCGCGCGAGTTCTTTCGAGGAGGCAAAACCCATCGCCTTGTTCCATTCCTCGCACCGTAGGATGGCATAAAACCCCCCTTCAGCTCCAATTGGCGTACAGCGTGTGCCCTCCAGGCGATTCGTCGTGTATTGTGCGCGATCCCTATAGACTGCGGTGAGTTCCGCAGGGTTAGCCTCGTCAGCGAGCGCGGCAATCATGCCGTACTGGTAACAAGGATCGGTGCACAGCAAGGTGTGTTGCTGAATAACACGCAAATTGGTTTGCAATTCCGTCGGCAAAATCGCAAACCCAACACGCTTGGTGTACATCCGAAATCCCTTAGAGAAACTGTTCGTGACGATAGTCATATCTCTGTGATCCGGAAGTATTTCCAGTGGTGAGTGAAATTCGTCATAAAACATCGTGTTGTTATAAATTTCATCGTTCAACACATATGCTTGATGATTGACAATCTCATAGATTTTGCGCAATTCGTCGGGTGTCACAATATTACCGACGGGATTGCCCGGAGAATTAACTACCACAAGCGATGTGCGTTCCGACGAGAAATTCTGTTGGAAAGATTCTATATCGACGCGTTTGGTGTTGATATCGATGTCATAAAATTTAATCGTCGCGCCAGCCAACTTTGCGCAATACATGTAGAGCGCATAGTAGGGACGCGGAATCATGATTTCATATTCTGGGCCCGACAGAAGCTGAAACAAGTTCCGAAAAATTGGAGACGACCCCGTGTTAACAATGACATTGTCAATCGATATGTCTGCCTTATACCGACGATTATAGAATTGTGCGATCGCTTCGCGTAGCTCAGGAAGCCCTTCGGGATACACGCGCCGAACAAAATCCGGATCCTTAAGCTTCTCAATCATAACGTCAAGCGCGACCTTGGGCATAAATAATTCCGTGACACCGATAGTTAACTTCAACACATCCGCGCCTTTTGCAATAAGTTCATCTGCAAGTTCGTCGAGCACAAACATCTGAAATTCCAAATCACCCGGCATCAAATCTTTTATAATTCTTGGCATTTTCTCCCAAACCCTATTTTTTGATTGAAACCTATGTATAACACGTTGGGCATACGATTGGGGACGGTGTGAGAAAGACGTTGAAATACGTCAAACTTGTGCCTCCGCCCTTCACAATCAAAGAAAACAATCGAGAACAAAACCTATGGCAACAACCAAACAGGCCGGACATATGGACGCAAGCGATCTGATCAAAGCACTGCAAAATACCTTGCAAGCAGGCGGCCGTCCAACATATGGGGAATGTCGGCTTAGTTAACGGGTAATTGCCCCAAAGGGTGTGACAAGGCGGGGTGCTGCGTATAATCTCGCCCGCCTGGGGGGCTTATCGAGAGCGGCTATGAATATTTACAACATTCAGTGGAATTCGCGGCTGCTCTCCTTCTTGAGGGCTGGCTTGGGGGCCAGTCGTTTTAGCCTTTTTAGCTTTGTTGGTGTTTTTCTTCTGTTGGGGCCAACCTTCGCACAGATCCAGCAGGCCGAGCCCGCCCCGGCCGTTACCGTCCAGGAACTGGAAGACCTGGCTGCGGTCATGGAGGACGAAGCGGCCCGGGAACAACTGCTTTCGCGAATCCGTGTCCTGATCGCCACCAGGGAAACGACCCAGGTGAAGCTACCGGTGAAAAATGCCGGCGCCCGGCTGATCGCCGCTCTTCCAGAATACGTGAAGGAAACCAGCCGCCAGTTGGTGACGGCCGCCGATGCGCTTCGGGATGTGCCGGTACTTTTTGACTGGGTCCGGGATCAGGCGGCAAATCCGGAAACCCGGCAGCGGTGGTTTGGTGTGATTATTAAGGTGGCGTTGATTCTGTTTTCTGGTTGGATTGCCCAATGGCTGGTGCACCGTCGTCTCAGGCGACCCCGGCGGGCTCTGGAGGAACGTGACGCCGACACACTCTCGGTGCGCCTGCCCCTACTGGCCGGACGCACGGTGCTGGATTTGGTGCCCATCGCCGCATTCGCCGCCGCCGCCTACGCCGTGGCCCCGATGGTGCAGCCCGCGCCCCAGGTACATGTCATGGCGCTGATCCTCATCAACGCCTATCTGATCGTCCGTGGCATACTGGCTGTGGCCCGCATACTGTTGGCGCCAGCGGTGAAAACCCTTCGCATACTGCCGCTGACGGACGTAAACGCCAATTACCTGTTCATCTGGATCCGGCGGCTGGTGGGATTTTCCGTTTTCGGCTTCTTCTTCGCCGAAGCGGCGCTGCTGCTGGGATTGCCGGCGGGCGGATATACGGGCCTGCGAGGCCTGCTGGGGTTGGTAATCACTGGCCTGATAGTGGTTTTCATCCTGCAGAACCGGGCGCCGGTGGCGGCCTGGATTCGAGGCGAAGGAACGGCTAAACGGGCCGGACGGCTACGCGACCGGTTCGCCGACATCTGGCATTTTCTGGCGGTTATTTATGCGGTCGCCATCATCGGCGTTTGGGTGCTGGGCTCCGAAGGCGGCTTTCAGTACTTGGCCCGGGCGACCGCGGTTACCGCCGTGATCCTGGTCGCCGCCCGGCTGATCATGGCCGTACTGGATCGGCTGGTGGAACGGGGCTTCGCCATTCGTCAGGAAGTTCGCGACCGCTTCCCCACCTTGGAAGGAAGGGCCAACCGTTACCTCCCTGCCATATGCCGGCTGTTGCGTTGGGCGGTGGGTCTGATCGCCGCTCTGGCCCTGCTGGAAACCTGGGGAGTAGATGCGCTGGGCTGGCTGGACACACCCCTGGGCAAGCGGTTGGCGGAAAGCGCCTTCAGCATCGTCATGGTGGTGGTACTGGCGCTGATATTCTGGGAAGCAGTCAACACCGGCGTCGAACGCTATCTGACCCAGACCGACGCGCAAGGAAAGGTGTTCGAGCGTAGCGCCCGCATCCGCACCCTGCTGCCTCTGTTCCGCAAGGTGGTGTTCACCGTGCTGGCGCTGATGGTGTCGCTGATCGTGCTTTCCGAACTGGGCATCAACATCGGCCCGCTACTGGCCGGCGCCGGGGTGATCGGCCTGGCCGTGGGCTTCGGTGCCCAGACCCTGGTCAAGGACGTGATCACCGGCCTGTTTATCCTCGTCGAGGACACGATCGCGGTCGGCAATTGGGTGACCGTGGGCGGTCACGAAGGCGAAGTAGAATCTCTTTCCATCCGTACCATCCGCCTGCGCGACGTGCCCGGCACCGTGTACACGGTGCCCTTCAGCGAAGTCGGCGCGGTGATTAACTACACCAAGGATTTTTCCAACATGATGGTGTATGTCGGCATCTCCTACCGGGAAAACGTGGATGAGGTGATGAAGATGATCGAGGACCTAGGCCGGGAAATGGCCGAGGACC
Organism: uncultured Gammaproteobacteria bacterium; assembly: GCA_905612355.1. Taxonomy (GTDB): domain Bacteria; phylum Pseudomonadota; class Gammaproteobacteria; order Arenicellales; family UBA868; genus UBA11791. Next base: position 3,352 of record CAJQRU010000002.1, on the reverse strand, counting down.
AATCCCTGGGCGCCGACATCACCGGGCCGATGGAAGCGCAGGGCGTGCAAGAATTTGGCGATTCCGCCGTGGTCATCCGCGCCAAAATGATGGTCAGGGCCGGAACACAGTGGGGCTTGAAACGGGAATTCAACCGCCGCCTGAAGAACCGCTTTGACGAACTGGGAATCGAGATTCCTTTCCCTCAGCGGACCATCACCTTCGGCGAAGACAAAGATGGCAACGCCGTTGCCGGCCGCATCGTGGTGGCGGACAAACGGGTAGCCACCGAACCGGCAGCGGAGAGCAAGGCGCGGATGGTTCAAGACAAGGGCGACGTCTCTGATGGTGACGGCGGCAACTAAACCGACCATTCTCAGATAACCGTTAAATCCGCCACGACAGAGCCCAAATTTCACTATCTTTGGAAAAATTTCCCTCCGCAGCCATCCGTCTGATGGCGGACCTTAACCACGCTCCACTATTGGGAGCATTCTCGTACGATGTTTTTAATCAATCAGGGGTTTGCCCTTGTTCATGCACCAGAATGGCTTTAACAGGACTTATAACAAACCTTTTTCGATAAAAAAGATTGTCAAGAGAGTTGGCATATCGAATGGAAAGATACACGCTGTGGTGACTTGAGGTGCAAGACAGATAGCCAGACGTACAAGCATGAGTTATACCAGCTTGCTTAGGTTGGGGTCCTAGTTACGGTAGTTACTTCTTACATCCGCTGTTTTCTATGCCCCATGGGGTTTTGGTGTTGCAGAGGAGGGCGCGGCTGAAGTCAGCCTCTTCAATATTGGTGTCAGTTAAATCAGCATTGCTGAAATCTGCTCTTATCGTTTGCAACTCTGAGAGATTGGCTCCTGACAGATTTGCTCCACGGAACGATACAAGCCAAACCTTTGCCTGAATAAGATTTGCTCCTTGCAAGTTTGCCCCAGACAAATCAGCCGTGTACAAGTTGGCTCTAGATAGATTTGCGCCGCTAAGGTTTGCGCCCTTTAGGGTTGCCTTTTTCATATCTCGCCCACTGAAATCCGCACCACTTAAATCACAATTGGGGCATTTGTTAATCGCCTTAAATCTCTTCAAATCGCCTTCATCATACGCACCAACCCCCACAGAAAACACCAGCAATGGAATTAGAAGAAGACGTTTCATACCACCACTATATTCCTCTAGAAATACGCAGGGAAGTAATTAACTTTCTAAAGTCCCCAAACTCGACAATTAGTAAAAACGGTGGAAACAAACCATTCTCTAGAGGCTAAGAAACGTTGGAAATAAGCCATTTCCGGCCCAATGGAGCATTCTCGTACGATCTTTTTAATGAATCAGGGGTTTGCCCTTGTTCATGCTCCAGAATGGCTTTAGCGGGACAAGTAGCCAAGCGGTGTTGCATTGGCAACGACATCAAATTCTTTAGGGACGAGCGGGCCCATATCAATTTCCATATTCGGATAGCTGGCGCGCACGCTGGCGATAACTCTCACTACTTTTGCCTGGTCCAGATCGACAATGCGCAGGCGCTGAACACCTGCGTCGGCAAGGGCGATGGAAATGGCAGCACCGGCACCACCAGCGCCAACAAGCAAGAAAGATTTGTTCTCCGGTTGGTGCCCGTTTTTGATCAGTCCGTTAACACAATCAATACCGTCGAACATATCCTCGACCCACTGTTCATGTGGTCGCTGACCCTTTCAGCCCAGCAGAGCCAAGCCTGGGATCATCCATTGATTGGGACGCAACACTCGCCTATCGGCGCTACCCTGAGCCAGAAACACTCTCTTATCAAATAACACTATTTAGGCCCATAGGCCCTGACGACGGACAGTCGCGGGCCGGCAGTATCGGACTCATCGCAAGTCTAGGGACCACCTACTTAGAGCCCCTCAATTTGGGTTACCTCAGTCCCAACGGATTTGAACGAAAAAAAGTAGGGCATCGCTCCTGCTTTGACCCTACTTTAAAGTGGGTAGTGTTTTCGAAACGTCTGTTTATCCCTTGAGCTTGAGGATCCGTTCGGCACATTCATCGGCAACTCCACGAACAGGGGATTCAGCAGCTGGCATGGTCGCCCAACCGACTTCTTCCACATAGGTATCTCTTTGGTAAGCGCTTTTCTCTTTCAGCGCCTTGAGTCGCTCCGCCTTGTTTGGGTCTTGGGCAAACTGCACGACACAAATCGGTGCAAGGGCTTCTACGACAGCTTTTGCCGCTCTTTGCTCACCCTGATGTTCGGCTTTACTACTTGTCACGACCCATCCGGTCCAGAAAATAACAATGAGCAACGCTACAGCTCCAATTGCTATACCCCCTACCAGCGGTTTAATTACTTCTGTCTTCACTAAAGTTGTCTCCCGGTTTGTAACTTCGATTATTTACATATACTTACCGTCACCTTCAATTGTCCAATTATTGGGGTGAACTTCCGGTTGCTGGAAGTTGTAGGATCAAACCATCTGGACCTCCGCCCATTAGGGTTTGAGGATATGCACCATTCCATTTGGCAATCGCATTATATTTAATCAATGAAGAAGTTACTGATTTGGCCAGTACGGTGTTTGCCCTGGCTTGAGCATCAGCGAGTTTCTCAATCTGATAAGCTTCGGCGTCAGCGAGTGTGCGTACAGCATTAGCATCTGACTTCGCTGCCTGTTCACGAGCTTCCGCCTGTTTTACCTGCTGTTGAGCCTGTTGTTCAACAATGCGTAATTGGGCCTTTTCTCGCTCAAGCTGTTCCTGACGTTCCTTAGTCTGTATTACTGCACTGGTCACTACCTGAGGAAGAGTAATGTCGCGGAACAAAACTGCCTCGACGGTAATGCCTTTCTTAAACATGTAATCAGTCAGGCCATCTTCCATAAACGCTTGCATATCCCGTTGAGTGGTATCGAGATAAAAGTCCTGGGATTTTGCGACAGTTTTCCCTGCTTCTCTCAATAAGGAGCGAACCTTGGGTGTCAGCAGCTTAACAATGACATCATTGAGATTTCCTGTTTCCTGCAGCATTCTTGGCGTATGCGATGGATTTATTCTGAAGGTCACCGAGATATCCATGGAGGTTTTCAGCTTATCCTGAGATGGTACTTGCACCTGTTCCCAGGTTTGAGTGTGTACTCGCAGATCATAGGTATAAAACTTTAATATTGGGTTAACTATGTGAAAGCCTTCAGCCAGCGGTTGACCACTAACCTCACCAAATAATGTGCCAACTTTGTTATGACCCGGTGCAACTGTGGTGTAGGAATTCATTCCCAGCCACGCCAGCAAAAATAGCACTACGACAGCTATAATCGCTTTAAAACTAAGATTTAGATTCATTTCCTTTCCTCCGAAAGTAGCAAGCAATCGCTCAAATAGT
>CAJQRU010000001.1 GCA_905612355.1 uncultured Gammaproteobacteria bacterium | reverse complement strand
CGAGTGAATCACATGGATAGACGAGTAAACTGCGCGGGACTCCTGGTTGATGCGTGTCTTGTGACCTTGGTGGATGACGAGATTTTACCCGGGACAGGCATCGCGCCTGCCGATTTCTGGGGCGCGTTTTCCGCGATCGTCGATGATTTTTCCCCTCAGAATGCGGCCTTGCTGCAGACAAGGGATCGGTTGCAGGGCGAGATAGATGACTGGTACCGGCAGCGTCGGGGCCACCCCATCGATGAGTCAGCCTACAAGGCGTTTTTGATCCGTATTGGATACCTGATACCAGATGCGGGTAGTTGCCAGGTCACGACAGAGGGGGTGGATGATGAGATTGCTTCGATGGCCGGACCGCAGCTCGTGGTGCCGGTTAACAATCCTCGTTACGCATTAAACGCCGCGAACGCACGCTGGGGATCGTTATTCGATGCGCTGTATGGCTCTGATGTGATCTCAAATGACAATGGTGCAACAGCAGGAACTGCATACAACCCGGTTCGTGGTAAAGCGGTCATCGCGTACGCCATGACGTTTCTCGATCGAGTGGCGCCATTGGATGAAGGGTCGCATCACAGCGTGAGCGCCTATGGTGTTGTCGACGGCCGTTTGCAAGCGCGTTTAGCTGATGGGCACACCAGCCATCTGATAAACCAGGATCAATTCGTTGGTTACAACGATGCGCCTGCGGCGCCGACGGCGGTGCTTGTTTGTCACAACAATCTGCACATCGATATACAGATTAACCAGGGTCAGTTGACTGGACGGGAGAATGCTGCGGGCGTGTGTGATCTGGTTATCGAAGCGGCGCTTACCACTATTCAGGACTGTGAGGATTCCGTCGCGGCGGTTGATGCCGAGGAGAAAGTCGAAGTCTACCGGCACTGGCTTGGTTTGATGAAGGGTGATCTCGTTGCACATTTTTCCAAAGGCGGACAATCGATTGAGCGTCAACTCAACTCGGATCGTAACTATATTGCTCCTGACGGCACGCCGTTTTCATTACACGGTCGTTCGCTCATGCTGGTGCGCAACGTGGGCCATCACATGACCAACCCTGCCATCGTCAGTCACAGTGGTACTGAGATCTTTGAAGGCATTATGGATGCTATGGTGACGGTCGCCATTGCATTGCATGACCTGCAAAAATCCGGTGGTCATCGCAACTCACGCAGCGGTTCGGTCTATGTCGTTAAGCCGAAGATGCATGGCCCGGAGGAGGTTGCATTTACCGTGCGGCTCTTTGAGTCGGTGGAAAACGCGCTCGGTTTGGCACGGAACACCATCAAGATTGGAATTATGGACGAGGAACGCCGTACCACGGTTAATCTCAAAGAATGTATTCGGGCTGCTGCCGAGCGGGTAATTTTTATCAATACCGGTTTTCTCGATCGGACGGGTGATGAGATTCACACGGCGATGGAAGCAGGGCCCATGGTCCCCAAGGGGGAGATGAAACAGGCTGCCTGGTTTGAAGCCTATGAGGATTGGAATGTCGATGTCGGTCTCGCCTGTGATCTGCCCGGACGTGCCCAGATTGGAAAAGGCATGTGGGCGATGCCAGACGAGATGGCGGCCATGATGGAGGCAAAGATCGCACACCCCAAAGCGGGTGCGACAACCGCATGGGTGCCTTCTCCCACGGCGGCAACTTTGCATGCGTTGCACTACCACGAGGTCGATGTGTTCGCTGAGCAGCGAAAACTAAAGATGCGCTCGCCCGCCAGCCTGGACAATATTCTTACGCCGCCGATTGCTGCGGGTGTCAACTGGCAGAGCGACGTGATCGAACGCGAACTGGATAACAATTGCCAGGGCATCCTGGGTTATGTTGTTCGTTGGATCGACCAAGGGGTGGGATGTTCAAAGGTGCCGGATGTCAATCACATCGGCCTGATGGAGGATCGCGCCACCCTCAGAATCTCGAGTCAGCACATTGCCAACTGGCTTTATCACCAGGTGGTTACCGAGTCCCAGGTCATGGCGTCACTCACTCGAATGGCCGAAGTGGTCGATCGACAGAATACAGGTGATCCCGATTACCAACCGTTAGCTCCCGATTGCTCGGGATATGCATTTGAGGCCGCTCGCCAGTTAATTTTCGATGGCCGAAATAGCCCCAATGGTTACACCGAACCACTTCTCCACCAAGAACGTCTGCATCTGAAGGCCAGTCTTTAACCGCTTAATATCAATTATTATTGTGGGATGGTGAACACGCCCGAGACCTTGGATCGATGATGGTTGAAGCCGGTAGAAGACAACGAGTACTGATCACAGCCGGCGCTGTCGGCATTGGCCGGGCAATCGCCGAGGCCTTTGTTGACCAAGGTGCTGAGGTCTGGGTTGTTGATGTTGATGAAGTGAGCCTCGCTACTTGCCCCCCTGACTGGTACCGAAATTGTCTGGATGTCACCGATGAAGCAGCAGTGTTGGCTCTGTTTCAAGAGCTCGATCGCACATGGGGTGGTCTAGATGTGCTGTGTGCGAACGCAGGCATAGCAGGCCCCATTGCACCGGTGGAGGAGATCAGCTTAGCGGATTGGCGACGGTGTGTTTCTGTCAGTCTCGAAGGGGCCTTTTTGTTTGCGAGGCAGGCCGCACCGATGATGAAGGTGCAGCGTTCCGGTGCTGTGGTGTTGACGTCCTCAACGGCGGGAATCTTTGGTTTCCGTCACCGCTCACCCTATGTCGCTGCTAAATGGGGTGTGATTGGACTGATGAAAACCTTGGCCAGCGAGCTTGGGCCATTCAACGTTCGTGCCAACGCGATCTGCCCGGGCCCGGTGGAGGGGGCTCGAATGGAGCATGTGCTCGAAAAAGAAGCATTGATCAAGCAGCGCACTCGGGATGAAATTTATGCTGGTTATGCAGCGGGCGCCTCCATGCGTCGTTTTGTAACCGCTCAGGATATCGCCGGTATGGCGGTTTTCCTTGCCAGTGACGCGGCCCGTCTGGTCAGTGGCCAGGTGATTGCGGTTGATGGCAACACAGAAAATCCGGAGTCATCCATTTGACCTCGCAGGGCTATCCGGTTTGCTTGATATGGATTCGCACACAGCCCAGTTAACGAAGTTCCCACGCACTTCTCAAACGGGCGCATTCTTCTTCTTGAATTCCGGTAGTTATGGTGATGTTTGCATTGGTCATGGCAACAAGATTCTCTACCGTATAGTCGCCGTAGTTGACTTTTTTTATCACGCTTAGCCGTGCCCCTAGGACCAACTGTTCGATGCCGGCGGTAAGAATTGCCCAACAGCACATGGGACAAGGTTCCAACGTTGTATACAAAGTGCAGTCAGTTAGTTTAGGTATCCCGCTATGGTCGCACGCCTGCCGGATAGCAACCATCTCTGCATGAGCTGTAGGATCGTTGTGGATAGGGACAAGGTTTCTTCCCCGCCCAATTATTTCTCCGTCCTTGTGCCGGACAATGATCGAGCCAACCGGATTTAGGCCTGATTTGACACCAGCATGGAGCTCATCCAGAGCAATTTTCATATAGTCATTGTGGTTCATTGAGTCACTCCAACGAGTAATTAAGACAACTGTTATGAGGAAAAGAAGGCAAGTCTCCATTATTTGGTTAACAAGGATACCTGGTCTGCACCTATGGCTAGATGTGGCGCGAATTAGGGAATCATCCAAGATACCAATTTCATCATCGAGTCGGATTTTTTCGGGCGGTATGGCGTATTGATTACTCTCGTAGAAAGGGTGAGTGGGACTATAATGAATGATGACTCGTAATTCAGCTTGCTGATCACTAACGAAGTCAGGAAACACCGGTGTCAGTCGTTATTGGAGAAATGCTCATCAAGTCATCCAGTTTGCAATCGCTTTACCGACAGATGTTACTGATAAGACGGGCAGAAGAGCGCCTCCAGAAATTGTTTGCAGATGGGGATGTGCCGGGATTTCTCCATCTTTCAATTGGACAGGAAGCAGTTGCTGTTGGTATCAGTTCGGTTCTTGGTGTGGCCGATACTGTTTCTTCAAACCATCGAGGGCACGGCCATGCACTCGCCAAAGGAGTTGCTCTTTCCGGATTTTTTGCTGAGATTTTAGGACGTGCCGACGGTGTTTGTCGCGGCAGGGGAGGGTCAATGCATGTGGCTGATTTGTCGATCGGTATGCTGGGTGCAAATGGCATTGTTGGGGCTGGTATGCCAATCACTACGGGTAGTGCCTTGGCCTTAAAAATGAAAGGGGCTGGGAATATCGCGGCCGTATACTTTGGAGATGGTGCATTGGCCGAAGGGGTCATTCACGAATGCTTTAACCTGACTTCGTTGTGGGCTTTGCCAGTTCTTTTTGTCTGTGAAAACAACGGGTGGTCAGAATTTAGTCCGACTGAACGTCAATTAGCCACAAATCTTGAAAAACTCAGTGCGTCTTTCAGCATCGCATTTTCTTCGGTCGATGGCAACGATGTAGTGGCTGTCGCTGACCAAGCGGGTAAATTCGTTAATGAGATGCGTGACATGCCCAGCCCTCGTGTTATTGAGTGCCAGACGACCCGTATCAGAGGTCATTTCGAAGGAGATCCCCAGGATTATCGGGATAAAGAAGAAATGTCGATGATGTCTGAACGTGATCCAATCGCGCGGGCACGCTCGCAACTGTTAGCAGAAGGTCTCTCTGACCTATGGTTTGAGCAACTGCATGCTGAGGTCGATTCAGAGATAGACGTTGCCTTAAATCTGGCGAAGCGATCACCAGAACCAACGATTGATTCTCTCGTAGCAGATGTTTATACGCCAAGACTCGGAGTCAGCTGATGTCCGAGGTGCGCTATCTGAAAGCGGTTAATCAAGCGTTGTATGACGCAATGGAAGCTGACGATACTGTCTTCGTGATCGGGGAGGATGTCGGGGCTGCCGGAGGGCCTTTCAAAGCGACACGTGGGTTGCTTGAGAGGTTTGGTCCTGGAAGAGTGTATGACGCGCCTATTGCTGAAGCGGTGATTGCGGGTGTCGCCGTCGGTGCCGCTATGACGGGGATGCGACCTGTCGCTGAGATTATGTTTATGGATTTCATCACATTGGCGATGGATCAGATTGTCAACCAGGCAGCCAAAGCGCGGAGCATGTTTGGTGGCCAGGCGTCACTTCCCTTGGTTATTCGTGCGCCGCACGGGGGGGGGCTTAGTGCGGGGCCGCAACATTCTCAATGTTTGGAGGCATGGTTTGCGCATGTGCCAGGATTAAAAGTGGTGTGTCCGGCGAATGCAGCCGATGCATACGGTTTAATCCGTTCTGCTATCGACGATCCCGATCCGGTCATTGTTGTTGAAAACAAAACTCTTTATGCCGCAAAGAGTGAGTTGCCCGATGATCCTCAGGCAGTCCCTATTGGTAAAGCGACGATTTCACGACCGGGTCGAGACGTTACTGTTGTTACTTACGGTGCGATGGTTCGTGAGGCACTGACAGCTGCTGACCAATTAACCATTGAGGGTGTCGAGATTGAAGTGCTCGATTTGCGTTCAATCCAGCCTTGGGATGAAGCAATGGTTGTTTCAAGCCTGGCGCGCACACATCGTCTCGTCGTAGCGCATGAGGCAGTGGAGGCGTTTGGTGTCGGAGCAGAAGTGGTGGCCCGAATGGCCGATATTGGATTTGATGAACTCGATGCACCCATTATTCGTGTTGGGGCGCCGTTTGCGCCGTCACCGTTTGCCAAAGCTCTGGAGGCTGCGTACCGACCTGATGCGAGTGATATCGTTCGAGCGGTACGACGCACTTTAGCCTAATGCTGTATGGAACAAATGGCCAAGGCATTTCGTATAGGTCATGGTGTGTATTCCCCTAGTTTTAATGTATCGACCTTTCGCAGATATTTCATAACGATGCTTTTACAAGCTGTTGTTCAAACGAGAAAAGTAGATGGGTGCTGATGTGCTGATGCCGCAATTGGTTATGCCGAAACTGGGGTTGACCATGACCGAAGGTGTTCTGCTTGAGTGGCATGTCAGTGCGGGCGATGTGTTCCGTGCTGGAGACATGCTTTTTGTGGTCGAGACCGATAAGGTTGCGAATGAGATTCAGGCAGACACCGACGGTATCATTGATGAGCTGCTTGTTGAGGAAGGTGACATCGTTCCAGTCGGTATGCCGTTGGCAACGTTAAAAGGGGGTCGGGTTTCAGAGTTGTCAGAAAAAGTGATTAGTACTGTGGAGGCCGCGGTGTCAGCTGTTGCGAGCGAACCTCGTCAATTTGTGAAGGACAGTGATAGCGGCCGAATTGTTTCCACACCCTTAGCCCGAAAACGGGCACGGGAAATGGGGGTTGATCTTTCGCGGGTTGCAGGTAGTGGGCCGGGGGGTCGTATCAAGGTTGATGATCTTGGCCACCTGGGGGATCCGATTGCGCAAGAGATGCGCAGACTGCCATCAGAGCACGGCCTGCAAGCGCAGGAGATTAGGCCGTCCGCGGCCCGATTGGCGACCGCTAGAAGAGTGTCCGCGGCGAAAACCAATGTCCCGCATTTTTACATTACGCAGGACGTCGAAGTCTCTGCGCTGCAGGTATTTCGGGCAACGATAAATGAACGGTCGCCGGGGATTCGGATTTCAGTCACTCATCTATTAATAAAAGCGTTGGGTGTCGCGATGGCAGAGTTACCGACCACTAATCGCATTTGGGTGGATGATAAAATTCTGGCGTTTAATCAGGTGGATATCGGCATGGTGACGGAAACGGTAGATGGTTTGCGCGTGCCGATTATTCGGGATGCCGGTAGACGCACCTTAGAAGAAGTAGCAATCGACGCGCGCACGCTTGCAAGTCGGGCTCAGGAGGACAGCCTGACGCAAAAGGAAGTGGGTGGTGGGTCGGTCAGCATTTCTAATGTGGGAATGTTCGGCGCCAGTAGTCTGACACCCATCATTAATCCACCTCAGGCCATGATTCTCGGTGTTGGGTCTGAGCAAGCATTGTTTAGGCCGGACGAGGCGGGACACCCGTTTCTACATAAGGAGATTTGTTTGACGTTGGCTTGTGATCATCGAGTTCATGATGGAGCAGACGCGGCTCGCCTTCTTGCTCGACTGGCGAGGATTTTGAAGAATCCCTCAGTATCTATGTAGACGGGTTAGCCGGGGTATAGCTCCCTCGGTGTCTGACCGGGTCGCTAGGATAATAATAGCGGCGTCTATACATTGATTTCAGTCAGGGTCTCGCCGTTCTGTTGATAACACTAATTGCTCTTTGAAGAGGTTGTCTTGAGTCGTGAGTGATAGAGGGGCTTAATATTCAGTCGGAAATCGATCCCGATACTTTTTCCAACGTGATACGTGACATTTTTTACGGTTTGGATTATGCGTGTGATAAAGCAAGATAGCGCGATTTATGCAAAGTTCTCCAGAAGCATTGCCCCCGTCACGATAGAATAGGATTTAATCCAATTAGTGACGGAAACGAGGACTTTTTTGGTAATGCCGCGAGATAGAACAAAGCAAGTGCGTGGTGTAACACGTGCAGAAAGAAAACGAGAGACCCGTGAGTAATCCCTAATCGCTGGCGAGAAAATGGTTGGGCGTGAGGGATATGCTGGTGAATCGGTTTCAAAGATCGCAACCCATGCGGGCGTAGCACAAGGTGCGTTTTAAAATTATTTTTCAGCGCGTCAAGATGTGTTCGATGCGCTATATAAGGCGTGGGAAAAAGAAGACATCATCGACTGACTGTGAGAATGTAATAGCCGCCTACACGAAATTGGTCGCTGATAGCTTGTTTTCTAGGGCGTTATAGATCCAGCGGCATTGGTCAGGTGTTGTAAGCGGAAAGCCGACATTCAGTTGGCGAGGCCTCCTGGTACAGTGGGAGTCGACAAGGGTCGAATCCATACAACGCTGCTTTCAGTAATCCCCAGCACTTTGGTAGCAAAATCATCGAGTGGAATGGAATCAGACGATGCGAGGGCATTGATCCGTATCCAGGCACGGAGGGGAGCTGGATTCTCTCCCAGTATCTCCACCATGTCATCGTCTGAGACGCCTAATTTTTGGGCGATGTCGGTGGCTACGGTCAGTAATCGGCGATGCCCTTTCTTTCCCGTGTAGTACTCGAGTGCATTGTCTATCCGGATTGGTATGTGAAAACGTTTGGATCTGAGCGCTTCTCGACAGCTAGAGGTCATCTCTACATTAAGTTCGTCACTCGAGTTCAAGATCACGCCATACTGCTCTTGTGCCTTCTCTTGAGATACGTAGCCCTTTTCAATATCGGCGCATACTAAAGCGGGATCTCGGTCCAAAGGATCACCGTAGCTGCCGCCCCCTGCAGAACGCATTACCACGACATCATTTTCCCTGATGGGATAGCCCGTGACTTTTCCGGGGGTGTCAAACATAATTTCGTCAGTCCCGCGGGTGATTGAAACCTGGTACGGCATTGCGCTGCCACCGCCATTGATTCCATACGGTGGAATAACAGCACGATCGCTGAGAACAGAGTAACTCGCTTCCTCGTCCAGGAGACGGACCTCACGCAACATGCCGAGGCCGCCACGTTGTTTGCCGGCGCCGCCAGAATCCGTTCGAAGTTCGCTGCGCTCAACCAATAGCGGCATACTGCTTTCGATCATTTCCGCATTTGAGATTGATGGCAAATTTCCGAAGTCAACATTGACAAACGCACTGGAACCATCCGCCTCTAAAAAACCGCCGTTACCACCAGCGGGCGCTTCATAGTAGACATAGCGTCGTCCAACTCTGCTATTCATACCACCGATGGCATTAGGGAATGAAGTCCCGCATAAATCGCCAGACACGAGGTCCGGTATGATTTGGGACAAGGCACCGAGCGCAACAGAGACGGCACGTTTTCTGACTTCACCATGAGCTCCCGCTGGTGCATCGTCGCGGACATCGACGACTGAGCCTTCCGGCGCGCGCAATTCGATCGGTCGAAAAGCACCATGATTCATGGCCCCACCGGGATCGAGAGTCGACTTAACTGCAACGAATACGCCAGCACCGGCAACGGCTAACGATGAGTTCACCACGCCCGGGACTTGTGCATTAGTCCCAGCAAAATCAGCAATGAGATGGTCCCCCGATACGGTCAATTTAAAACGTACAAGTACCGGGTCTAGTTGTCCATCATTGTAGAACTCGAGATAATCCTCATAGTAATAGTCGCCGTCTGGCAAAAGAGTGATTTTGTCTCGCAGTCGTCTTTCGGTGCGATCCAAGTTAACGGCGACACACGCTTCGACAGTGTTTTCCCCATATTTTTCGTAAAGTTTTCGAATGCGGGTCGAGGCCACTCGGCAGGCACCCAGCGAGGCATTCAGGTCGCCTTCGCGTTCATCAGGTATCCGCATGTTGGCCATAAGGAGTGACATTGCGGCACGATTGACCTTCCCGGCCTCGTACAGTTTGATGGGCGGGATACGCACCCCCTCCTGATAGATATTTGTTGATAATCCGGAGTAACTGCCGGGAACCATTCCACCCACATCAACCCAATGTGCACGAACCGCTGGAAAAATAATGATGTTTCCAGCGGAGTCGAATTGCGGACAGATCAGTGTGACGTCATTTAAGTGTGTGCCACCTCTATATGGGTCGTTAAGCAGGATTGCATCACCAGGCTCAAGATCGTTCTCGAAGTCTTCGAACATGCATTTGACACCCCATGGTAGAGGTAAAACATGTCCTGGGTGATCCCACGACTGAGCAACCATTTGTCCCGATGCGTCAAACAGAGCACATGAAAAATCTTCAAATTCATAGATGTTGGACGAATAGGAAGCTCGAATGATCGTCGCTCGCATCTCTCGCACTATGGCAATAAGACTTTCGCAGACTACTTCTAATGTAATCGGATTGAGGTCACTGGCCGGCGTGTTTTGTGGTTTCATGAGTCGAGCTTTTCAAGCAATAACTCACCGAATTTAAGCATTCGAAAACGCCAGCTCGGTGGAATGATAGTTGTTGATCCATTCTCTTCAATGACTGCAGGTCCAGTCGTTTCAGCCATAGCTAGAAGCTCATCCCGTTGGTACACAGGAATATTGATAAATTTATCGTCGAAATAAACGGAGCGGAGCGGTTGTTTTTCGGTAGTCACGGAGCTGTCGTTCATCCAGGGAAGCAAGTCAGGTTTGTCGCCCCCTGCGATGATTGCGATACGAAAATTGACGATTTCGGTGATATCAGTCGTTTTGTGACCGAAGCGGCGTTCGTGGGCTTGGTAAAATACTTCTTCAATGGCTTCAATCGAATCGATGCTCTCGGAAATGGGAACTTCGAGTTCCCAGGACTGCCCAAGGTAACGCATTCCAGCCCATCGACGCGTCGTTGTCTGGTCTAAACCGACACCGTAGTCTTCGAATTCTTTACGGCCTCGAGCTTCCAGTTCGGTGAAAGTTGATCGGATGTCTGCAATGGAAGAGTCGCGTGGACAAATTTTTCGTGTAAGTGAGTAGTCTCGCCGGTTGTCCGAGATTAGAGACCCGAAAGCCGCAAAGTTACCGGGCCCTAACGGGATAAGGACACGGGGAATTTCAAGTTCATCCGCAATAAATGTGGCATGCATGGGGCCTGCACCCCCATAGGCCACTAAAGTGAAATCCCGAGGGTCGAAGCCCCTAGATATGGAGATTTCCTTAATGGCACTCACCATCCTCGCGACAGCAATTTGAATAATGCCATCTGCGAGACTGTATTCATCTAAGGATGGAAGTCGTTCAAGAATCAGTCGCATCCCGGCAATAGCGAGATCTTTATCCATCGTGATCTTTCCACCGAGGGTGGTATCGGGACTGAGTCGATTGAGTACTAAGTTGGCGTCTGTTACCGTTGGTGATGAACCACCAAACCCATAGCACGCCGGACCTGGGTCTGCACCAGCGCTTTGGGGGCCCACCATTAGAATATCGCCTGCGTCTAGCCACGCGATACTGCCTCCGCCGGCGCCGACAGCGTTAATTTCAATCTGTGGGGTTCGGTTCGCGTAGTTGCCAATAAATTGTTCGTGCGTGACTGGAGTTTCCAGGTCTTCAATGAGGCATACATCAGTGCTAGTGCCACCCATGTCACAGGTAATCAGGTTCCTGATATTGACTCTTTCGCCCAGTTCAACCGCGGCCGCGACACCGCCAGCAGGACCTGAAAGCACTGTCGTCACGGGAAGTTGTTTAACCAGATCAAGGTTAGAAATTCCTCCATTTGAGGCCATCACAAAAATCGGTTGCTTATAACCCTTCTTTCCCAAGCGATCTCGTAAATTTTCGAGATAGTCAGACATGATGGGGCCGATATAGGCGTTGAGCGCGGTAGTGTTGAATCGCTCATACTCGCGAAATTGCGAGAGAACAGCAGCAGAAGAGCAAACAAAAGCAGTGGGTAACAGTTCGCGAACCAGCTTTTCTGCTAATTGTTCATGGGCAGGGTTGGCATAGCTATGAAGAAAACAGATTGCAACGGAATTCGCGTTTTTTGCAACAAGTTTTTCAACGATTGCTCGGGCTTCTATGGGGTCAAAGGCGTCTCGAACGCTGCCATCGAATAGCATGCGTTCGTTGATTTCAAATGTTCGCGTCCGTGGAACTAATGCTTCGGGTTTTAAAGACTTGATGTCATAGAGAATAGGGCGGTTGGTTCGGGCAATTTCGAGAACGTCACGAAAGCCGCGTGTTGTCAGAATCCAAACATCGGCGCCTTTCCCCTCAAGGATCGCGTTCGTGCCAATGGTCAGCCCGTGTACGAGTCGGTCGATATCCTTGATATCAGGGACCAGCCCTTCTAGAACATCGAGTACGCCCTGCGTTGGATCATCTGGTGTTGAGGGAGCTTTCGCATACTGCAGGCGATGACTATCACCGTCATACACGACTCCGTCTGTGAAAGTACCCCCAACGTCAACGCCGACCAATAACAAACGAATTACGCCCCCGTACTAGGTGGTTCCATTGATGAACCATCGTCTCGACTGCCGCCCAAATAACTTCGAAGAATATCAGGATTATCCGCTAATGTTGAACCAACGGCTGAAAACTCAATTTCACCATTAGCAAGTATATAGGCATGTTCGGATACGGCGGCGGCTACGCCGACGTTTTGCTCTACCAATAAGATGGTGAGTCCACGTTCATGCAATTGACGAATTGCTACCACCATCTTTTCCACCATAAGGGGTGACAGACCGTGGGATGGCTCGTCCATCAGCAATAATCGTGGTCGTGCCATCAGCGCACGACCAATAGCAAGCATCTGTTGCTCACCGCCACTTAAGTTGGCGGCCAGGCCTTTGCGACGTTCATGGAGTATGGGGAACATTTGGAAAACATCATCCATATCTTTCCTGATCGCGTGTTTTTCTTTGCGGGAGCGTATTGAGGCGCCTAGCAGAAGATTGTCCTGGACGCTCATGCCCGGCCAAACGAAGCGTCCTTGTGGAACTTGTACCACACCGGCTTTCACCATATCCTGGGGGTGAAAGTTCGCCATGGGTATGTCGTCGATTGTGATGGTGCCGTGGCGCGGTTGTAATAGTCCACTGAGTGTATTGAGAATCGTGGATTTGCCTGCACCATTGCCTCCCATCAACGCCACAATACTGTTGGAGGGGACTTCCAGACTGACGTCGCGAATTACTTCGGTGACGTCGTACCAGACACTCAAGTGCTCAATCTGTAACATCGACCTTACTTCCAAGATATGCCCGTTCAACCGCTGGGTTATTGATCACTTCTTCGGCTGTGCCGTCTGCAATTTTCTGGCCTGAATTAAGCACCGTGATTCGGTCACAGACTCCCATCACCAGCCGTATAACATGTTCAATCATCACGATTGTGATGCCCCGCTCTTGACGTATACGTTTCAGTAATTCTTCCACTTCACTGACTCGGGTGACACTTAATCCAACGGCAGGTTCATCGAGAAGCAACACTTCAGGTTGTCCCACCAGGACTCGAGCGATCTCAACCAGTCTTTGTTGGCCAAACGAAAGCAAGGTGGCTTCATGGTCCGCAAATCGTTCCATTCGCATGAATTCCAAAACCTCGTATGCGCGGTCAGCCGCTTCTTCTTCTTCCTTTGCTACCGACGGGAAGTTAAAAGCAGCGCTAAGGGGGGTTGCGCGAAGTTGACTGTGGGCCCCGGTCATGACGTTTTCCAATACGGTCATGCCTTTAAATAGCTTTGTTGTCTGAAAGGTTCGACCGATGCCCTTTGCTGCAATTTTGTTTGGTTTGAGTCCAGACAAGAGCGTGCCGTCGAAAGTAATGGTTCCAGAATCTGGTTTATTGATGCCAGAAATAACATTCAACATGGTTGTTTTCCCGGCCCCGTTGGGACCGATGATGCCGCGAATTTCGCCTTGTTTGACATCAAAGCTTACTGAGTCCAGAGCTTTGAGTCCGCCGAAAGAAATTGAGACATCAGAAACAATTAACTTGCTCATCGTTTTTTTCCGATGCGTCGTAATGGCTCATTCCATCCGGGCAGGTACCGTTTGATCATGGCAATAGCCCCTCCGGGCACAACCAAAACGGTAAAAAGCAAAAGACCTCCAAAAGCGATTTCCTGAAGATCACGGAACGTGCGTAATACCTCCAGCAACCCGACTAGAATGACAGCGCCTAGTACCCCTCCCCAAAGTGAGCCGATTCCGCCAACAATAACCATGCAGAAATGAACGATAACTTGAAATAAATCAAAAGATTCGGGGGTCACTATCCCGAGTAACGCAGAAAATAAGGCGCCTGCCGTGCCGGCATAAAGCCCACTGACAACATAGGCATATGCTTTATAACGGGTTAAGTCGATTCCCAGTGTTTCAGCAGCCACTTCGCTTTCGCGCAGGGCAACCCATGCGCGCCCGATCCGTGAACGCACTATATTCCACCCAAGCGGAACGGCTACCAGAACAATGATCAACGACAGATAGTAGATGCCAGTTGGTGGATCTATCGGCAATGGACTGAAATCCATGGGAGGCACTCTAAAACCGGCTCCTCCATAGGTGACCGAGTTCCAGTGGCCAAAAACCCAGAGGGCGGCTTGGGCAAAGGCGATGGTTGCGAGCGCCAGATAAAGGCCCCGCAGTCGCAGAGCAGGTAGAGCAATCGCAAGCCCAATCAGCGTTGCGAACGCGGCACCAGCTGGGAGAGTAATCCAGTAGGGTAAATCAAATTCAAGACGCAACAGACCGCTGGTATAGGCGCCAACCCCAAATAGTGCTGCATTAGGAAATGCTAGTTGGCCTGCATAACCTAGCAGCATGTTGAGTCCGACGGACAACAAGATGTACATCAACGCCAGATTGGCAACGAACACAATGTAGGCGTTCGCGAACGTTGGTAGGATGGCAAAGACTATGATCCCAACCGCAACAATATTTCTGCGCGCTAATAATGCCTGCATGATTTAACCTTGGGGTTAGGTATCGCGGATGTTCCGAACGCCAAATATACCTGCGGGTCGGAGTATCAGCACGATGATAATCACAATAAAAGCTGATACATCTTGCACTCCGGAGTGAACGTAGCCGCCTCCAAGAGACTCGAGAATGCCGACTAACAGGCCGCCAACGATCGCGCCGGGCATACTGCCAAGCCCGCCCAGTACTGTTGCGGCAAATGCTTTAAGCAATAATTGAAAGCCAACGTCTGGCGAAAGCAGGGTCATTGGTGCCATCAACACAGCTGCCGCCGCAGCGATTGCCGAACCTGCGCCCCAGGTCAGCGTGTAAACCCGTTCGACTCGGATGCCCGAAAGGTATGCAGCCGTCGGATTTTCTGACGTAGCCTGCATCATTTTTCCTGCACGAGTCATGCGGAAGAAAATAGTAAAGCCAACCACAAATACGATAGCACCTGCGAGAATCAATAATTGTTGAGGGAAGACCATGATGCTGCCGATGGGTATGGGGGAGGGATCCATGGCGGCAGGGAAGGCGACATAATCGCCACCTTCCATGGACCCCCAGAAATACCTGGCGATACCTTTTAAAAAAAATGAAAACCCGACGGTCGCGAGCACCATTGTCAACGGAGGCGCTTTGATGAGTGGTCGATATACTGCACGGTCGGAGAGAATGCCTAGAACGAAGCCCCCAATGACCGCCAGTATTAGAGAAAGAAAATAAGGCACTCCCAGTATGACGAAGAATGTATAGGCAATGAAGCCGCCAAACATAAACAACTCGCCGTGGGAAAAATTAATGTGTCCGGTGGACCGGTATACCAATACCAATCCGATAGCCATCATAGCGTACAGCGCCCCCGTGGCGATGCCGCTCATAAGTAAGTAAGCCAGCATAGGTGCAGACGGTTATGCGATCACTGTATGCCCCAAGCCTGCCTGGCATTTGCCAGGCAGGCTTGGGTTATAACTAAAAATTGGCATGGTCTAACGGGTTACGATTGTCGTAGCCAGTCTTTTCGTGGTGCCATTTACTAGACCAAACCACGCTGCCGTATTGTGGCATTGATGGTTAGTTGGCGTGCAGGTGATGGGTCCACCATAGACATCCGTATTGACCGATAAATTGGATGCAGCTTTGTTGAAGGCATCACGGGTTAAATCTTTCCCGGCCCTTCTCAGCGCTTCAACCACAAACTGTCCGCTGGCAATGCCGAACATGTGATAAATGTTGAATGTGTCACCCGAATATTTAGCCTCAACCAGTTTTTTCCACTTGGCAACGGCGGGGTCATCGGCCGCGTAGCCAATGGTGGATACAGCGTGCAAGTTGTCGGTCGCCCCTGGGATACCAACGTTTTTTGTAAATAGGCCGACATCGCCGACTGTTGATCCTCCAATCATGAAGGGTTTGTAACCAATTTTATACATATCCCGAACGGCTACGACAGCAGCTTTAGGAAATGCGATCAATATGACCGCATCGGCTTTCGCCGCCTGGATGCGCAGCGCAATTGCCGTTGCATCAGCAGGATCAGGAACAATTTCCTCGTTTGCGACGGGTTCAATACCATGCAGCTTGAACGCTTCCATTAGAGGATCGTATCGGCTGCGTCCCCAATTGTCGTGTTGGGCAATAATTGCCACCCGCTTCATTCCCTTCTCAACTGCATACTGCACTTGGGCATAACTCTCCATCCAACCTGCCAGCATGGTAGTAAAAATGTGGGGCGTAACGGGGTAAGTCAGTGAGGGTGCGGTGGAGGCCGTAATGACCCAAGGCACTTTGGTGGCAACGATTTCTGGTTTAGCAGCGAGGCTGGCGTTGGAGCAGGCCCCACCATGTATCATAAACACCTTGTGTTGATGGATTAACTTCTTGGCAGCTCCCACGGCTTCCGCCGCTTGGCACCGGTCATCTTCACGAACATAGACTAGTTGCCGGCCATGAATTCCGCCTGATTTGTTTGCTTCTTCATAGACAGTTTCAATGCCGTCGTAAACAGTATTCCCGTATTTCGCAAGTGGCCCGGTTAGCACACCCAACGCCCCAATCTTGATTTCTTTGTCAGTGACGCCGACTTCTGCATTAGCCGCGCCAACGACACACATAGAGGCAATCAGTGCCGCACTCATTGTCGATAAAAAATGTCTTCTTGCTTTCATAATGTTTTTCCTCCTGTTAAATCGGTATCGTGGTTTATAGGCATGGCGTTATATTTTTAAAAAATCCGATTCAACACCAAACCACTGGGTCCCAAATTAGTTTTTGTACCTACTGTGCGCCTGTAACCACGTTAGTACAAAGCGCCCGAATATCATGAAACTCGAATTACGGTGCATTTGTCAACAGCAGGTTTTGAAAAACAAACCAAAATATTCCATGATTCTTTTATGGCATTAGAGTGTTGGGATTGCGCTTTGAGTTATTTGATCGCTGCTCTTACCGCGAGGCCGGGTGTGGCGAGTGCTGGACTCACGGGTTTAACCTCGTCGAGATTAATGTCAGGTCGAACAAAATTGTCAGCGCAATGATATTCGTATGCTGCCGCCGCACTGATCACGCTGTCATCGCGAAGGCGATGCCCTACGATTTGCATCCCCACCGGCAGGCCATTACCCGTTAGGCCGCATGGCACAGCCATTACCGGTAAGCCGGTCACGCTGAAAGCGTACGCGGCCAGGTAAACATCATAATACCGCTCAACAGCTACGCCTCCGACCTCGGTGGGTAAGGCCTCATCTAGGCGAAACGGAGGTGCTCCGACGCTCGGGGCGATCATGTAGTCGTATTGTTCGAAGAATTCCCGAACCCGGTGCCAATATCCGGTGCGCATTTTTTCAGCATTTACGATAGTGCGAACATCAAGGGTCAGCGCGTTAGTCACTTGATTGACCAGTTGTAACGTCATTTTGTC
Source organism: uncultured Gammaproteobacteria bacterium (assembly GCA_905612355.1). GTDB lineage: Bacteria > Pseudomonadota > Gammaproteobacteria > Arenicellales > UBA868 > UBA11791. The sequence continues at coordinate 1,319 of CAJQRU010000001.1, read as the reverse complement.
TTTATGCTCATCGAACAGGTCCGCATAGCGGCCAACCATGCCAAAAGCGCGCGTACCAGTAACGATTTCTCGAATGTCGGATTCGTCGAAAGAGGCTTCTTCAACGATACAACCGAGGCTTTCAAATTGTTGGGCGGCAGCTTTCGTGAGTCGTTCGACTTCGGGATCGAGTGGGAAAAGACCGTTAAGGTCGCCGACATAAGCGATACGCTGACCTTCCAGAGATTGTGTTGCTGAAGCCGCTACATTGAAGTCGTGGGTCGATGCGGGTAACGAGCTCGGATCGCGGTCATCTGGCCCAGCCAGCACGGACATAGCGAGACCTAGATCAGCGACAGATCGTGTCATAGGTCCCTGAACATGTTCAACCAATGTATCCCAACCAAATTCAGTAGGGTACACAGGGACGCGGCCAGGACTGGGTCGAAGTCCAACGATACTGTTGTACGAGCAAGGAACGCGAATCGATCCGCCAAGATCTGTTCCCAGTGCTATCGGTGCCAGATTGGCTGCCACGGCAGAGCCAGAACCGCCACTGGAACCTCCAGCGGTGACGTTGACGTTGAATGGATTGCGCGTTGTGCCAAAAATCTGATTGTTTGTATTGACGTCATGCGCAAATTCAGGGGTATTCGTTTTGCCAAGGAGAATGGCGCCGGCATCTTTCAGTCTCTCTACAGAGACTGCATCCTCGCCTGGCACATAATTTTCGCGAATTAAAGATCCATAGGTCGTGCGAACATCCTTTGTATGGAGGATATCCTTAATCAAGATAGGTACCCCTTCGAGGGGTCGCGCCGCTTCTCCACGGGCTAGTCGTTGGTCAGCCTTGTCAGCTTGATCGAGCGCTTGATCGTTTAATGTACAAACAGCGTTCAATACCGGATTGAGTTTATCGATACGCTCGAGAAATGCCGTTGTCACGTCCTTACAGCTGATCGACTTTTTGCTTATTGCCTGAGCGATCGAACCCGCTGACAAGTCCACGATGTCAGCACTCATTAGTTCTTACCCCAACTTGAGCCATCCATGGTCAGGACGCGCCGCGAAAACTTCCACTCTCCATCCTGACAAATCACTGTGTCTTCGTAGACACCACAGTCGGCAAGAACCGGGAGTTCACCGGGCATGCCGTTGTACGCAACCAGGTAACATCGCCCGAGTACGGAACCGTCGGATTTCAGTTCAAGATGCAGACTGCCATTCCAGTGGCGCCGGTATTTGCCACCGCGATTTGCCTTATCGCGTTCTTTGTGAGCGATCAAAGCTTCTCGGCCGGACACACTAATTCCTATCGTAGCGGCTTCAAGGACTCCATC